>NZ_DATCSY010000314.1:0-10074 GCF_036568245.1 Rheinheimera sp.
CACGCACGTCACGTTCAGAGTAGTTACCAAACATATAGGCTTCACCACCGTTGCCTAGATCCAGGCCTACATTGCCAAAAATCGTAATATCATCTTTGATTTCAGGAGACCCCCATATTTGAGCGGGATCCCGGACAAAGGTATTGCCAGCGTCAATTAAACTCTGAGCATCACCTCGTTGCACACTGCGGCTGGTAGCATCCACGTTTTTGTATTGCATACTGACGTTAACAAAACCATCTTTGGTCAATGGCATACCTACGTTAGCGGCTACCTCTGTCGAAGTGCCATCACCGGCGTAGTATTCGCCATGTTTCACTTCTATAGTGCCGCCTTCAGCAGCGTCTTTAAGCACAAAGTTTATAACACCTGCGATAGCGTCTGAACCATATTGTGCTGCTGCACCATCGCGCAGAACTTCGACTTGTTTTAACGCGATCCCCGGGATCACTGAGATGTCTGGTCCCTGAGCACCGTCGTTGATACCACCGCCTAAGAACGAAATAACAGATGCCCGGTGACGGCGTTTGCCATTTAGTAAAATCAGTGTACTGTCAGACGACAGACCGCGTAAGTTAATAGGGCGGATCAGTGTCGCTGCGTCACTAATGGGTTGAGTGTGTACGTTTAACGATGGCACAGTAGTACTGATCAGATTCAGCATGTCGCTGTTACCGTTCTTATTCAGCTCTTCACCACCAATGATATCTACCGGCACCGGAGAGTCACCGATAGAACGCGGCGCAGAGCGTGTACCAACAACTGCAATTTTCTCGACGCTTTGCTCTTTCTGAGCACTGGCCTGACTTTCTTCCTGTGCCACAGCGACTGAACTTATGCCTAAAGACAATGAAGCCGCCAGACTAAACTTTACCGCACGCGCAACCGGATGATATTTACTTTGTTTTTTCATAGCTCTGTTCCTGGATTATTATTTTATCTACCCAACGCTTATGTTTTTGTTTTTGCGTCCTATTAACCATATTGGATAACGCTTTAGTTGTCTATCGTATATTTTTGTTATTTCGTCTCTATAGTGGGGAAAATGCTAACGATTGCATTACGCAAAAGAGATTGCATAAGGCCGGGCAACTGTTTTATAACGGCAGCAACAAAGATCGCGGACAACTTACTGTGTTTATAGCAGAACTTACTTCAGAACATTTTGCTGCTGTCGTCACTCTTGCTAATCGAATCCATGGTGATAATTACCTGGATAACGCCAGCCTGCAGTCGATGCAATATCAGGGAGTGAAAAACGGCATTAATGGCAGCTTTGTTGCTGTTGATAACGCAGGTGACATTATCGGCTACCGGTTGAGTTTTGCCGCCGGGCAGTGGCAAAGTGATGACTGGTGTAGTCAGGAGCTGTGGCCGGTATCTCCTGATCGTATGGCATACTTTAAATCGGTCGGTGTAGCAGTAGCTGCCCGGGGGCAGGGTGTGGCTTCTGCATTGTTACGTCAATCAGTCGTGGCTCTGAAACAGCAGGGCGCGCTGGGTGGGCTGGCGCATATCTGGCGGGAAAGCCCCGGTAATGCCGCTCAGCGCTATTTTAGCCAGGCAGGAGCGACGCTGTTAAAAGTGCATCCGGACAAATGGCGGCATTTGTCCGAGTCCGCCGGTTATCATTGCCCTGTTTGTGGTGCCTTATGCCGCTGCAGCGCAGCGGAAATGGTCTTGGTTTTTTAGCGGCAATTCCGGGGTGTCTATGTTGTACGATCCTATGGTAAATCAGCAAATTGGCTGCAATGCGCCTTATCCGTCGTCGTATTGGGCCAATCACACAGAACCCGGTGGAGTCACCTTGCCACTTCGGCATAACACTGAAACTGATGTGGTTATTATAGGGGCTGGGTACACTGGCTTAAGCTGTGCTTTTCAGCTGGCTAAGCGGTTTTCGCGTGAAGTCGTTGTGCTTGATGCGCATCAAACTGGATGGGGCTGCAGCGGTCGGAATGCCGGCTTTGTGCTGCGTGGCACTGGCCGGCTAGGGTTGGCACAGCTGAGCCAGAAGTTTGGCATTGATTGTGCGCGGCTTTTTTATCAGGAATATGGCGAAGCTATTACGCTGGTTCAGGATATGATTGCTCAAGGTAACATTGCCTGTCAGGCGCAGCCCGCTGGTTACCTTAAAGTATCACACAAAGCCTCACTGGCAGAAGAGTTACCACTGCAGACAGAATTTCTGCAGAAACAATTTGGCTATCAGGTTCAACACTTGTCTGCAGCAGCGCTTCGTGACGAGTATATGCATAATACTCAGGCATATGGCGCGATCCGGTTTCCAGATTGTTTTGGCGTGAACCCGCTGGCTTTGGTGCAAGGTTATAGCAGGCTTGCTTTGGAGCAAGGTGTAAAGCTATACACTGGATCTCCGGTATTGCGCTGGCAACGGTCAGCTGGTGGTTTTACCGTTCAGACACCTGAAGCCACAGTGCATTGTAAGCAGTTAATCATGGCGACTAACGCTTATACGGCAAGAGGCTTTTATCCGGGCCTTAACAAGGCCTGTTTGCCTGTGCTTAGCAGTGTCATTGTGACACAGCCACTGACAGAGCAGCAAATGATACAAACCGGCCTGAATCACACCCAACTGGTGATGGACACCAGGGCACTGAAGTATTATTACCGCAAGCTGCCTGATAACAGGATTTTGTTCGGCGGGCGTAGCGCCGTGCATGGTAAGGATGCCGCAGATCCAAAATATCCGCAGCGCTTACTACAGGCACTTAAAACCTGCTTTCCTGCACTTCACGACTTGTCGTACGATTATCACTGGAGTGGTTGGGTTGCCGTATCATTTGATGATTTACCCCGCGTAATCCAGGACGGCAAAGATCTTTTTTACGCTGCGGGCTATTGTGGCAGTGGCGTATCATTCAGCACCCTGGCTGGTCGCCGGCTGGCTGAACTGGCTATGGGGCAGCCATTGCCAGAACTTCCAATCTATCAGACGCCGCTACGCACCTTTCCACTACCTGCTTTCAGACGTTTAGGCCAGCAGGCTTATTACCAGTGGGGCAGAATTAAAGATCGCTATCTGTAAATCCCGGCAACCAGAATAGCAGCCGGGATTTAGCTTGCTCAGAATGTGGCTCTGATCCCCACAGTAATAGCCCGACCGGGTAAAGGCGCGTCTTGCTTGATAAAAGAACTGTGCACAAACGCCAGTTCGTCAGTAAGGTTAGTTGCGCGTAAAAACGCCGTCATATCGAGCTGTGATATGCTGAAGTCATAATTTATATTGGCGTCCAGCAAGGTGTACGCTGCAGTGGGGCTTTCATTTTCGGCAACCTTGTCCTGCTTGGCGTAACGCGTTACGCCAATGTCAGCGCTCCAGCTGATGCCGCTGTACTGATAACCCAAACCTGTTTTATAAGGCGGGATGCGTGGTAAGTAGCCGTCGTTATCCAGTTTTGCCCTCACGGCGTCGAAAAACACCAACAATGCGTTTGAATTATTTAACTGATAGCGTGCCTCGAACTCCAAGCCGTACAAGGTGGCATCCTGCTGTTGATACTGATATAGCGGGAAATTATCGTGCAGATGCTCGTCATCTTCGCCATGATCAACAGATAAGTCAGCCATGGTAAGACCGGTATCAGCTAAATACAGATAGTCATTAATTTTGTTATAGAAGAAATTGTAGGTAAACGTCAGCTCACCTTTAAAACTACGAAAGGTGATATCGATATTGTTTGCTGCTTCCTTTTCAGCTTCGTGCTCTGTCAGCACAATGTCGCCATTCTGCAGCTGGTAACCAAGGCCGAGCTCATAGCTACTGGTCGCCATATGAGCACCATTAGCATAAAGCTCTGCGGCACTTGGCGCCCGCTCTGAGTGGCTGATGGCAAAAGCCCAGGAGAAGCCAGGCACAACTTCCCATACTACACCAGCAGATGCGCTGACAGCAGTAAAGCTATCTTTTACGGCACCGGATATGCCGGTGTCTGACAAAGGTTTAGCGTCATGATTGACGTACTCAATCCGGCCGCCTAACTGAGCGCTAAGATTGCCAAACTGTTTTTCCTCCAGCACAAACAGCGCCTGCGACAGACTATCAGAATCAGGAGTGAAAGCTTCTTCGCCAAAGGCCTGATAATCGCTTTGCTGTATGTGGTATCCGACTAAACCATGCCAGCCCGCCAGCTCTTCGTGCTCTATCGTCAAACGGCTTTCCAGCGCTTTATTTTTAAAGGTGGTGCCGGGTACATCGTGCTCTATTTCCTGATGCTGATAATCAGTATAAGCCGCTGTCAGTGCCAGGGTTTCAACACCTTTAACAGGGTGATACCATTCACCGGCCAGCGTAAAGCGGTTTTGTTTTAACCTGGCGAATACGCTTTCTGCATCCTCGTCTTCATGCTCTTCGCCGCCTTCGTGCTCATCGTGATGATGCCCAGGGATACCGTAATCAGACTCTAACCTGCCAACACTGAAACCCAGTAAGCCGCGTTCGCTAATATAACTTAAACCGCCATTCAGGGCTTTGCTTTGCAGCCAGGAGTTTTCAAGGATTGTCAGCGACTCGCCCTCGTCATTGACAAACGCTGGCACCTCATAATCGGTAGCATCGCGATTAAAGCCATCCAGGTGCCAGGCAATGTTGGCGCGACTGCCTTCGTGGTTCAGCGCCACGGTTTTTTCTTCAGACACATCGCCATAGCGGCTTTCCAGTTTAGTCTCGCTTTCTGTACGCAGCTGACGGGGAATACGGTTATCAACCACATTGACTACACCGCCAATAGCGCCACTGCCGTATAACAGTGTTGCAGGGCCGCGCAGAACTTCAATTTGTTGTGCGGTAATGGCATCTGCAGTAATGGCATGATCCGGCCCTACTCGCGATACATCTGCAGTATCCAAACCATTGTTCAGTACTTTAACTCTGGGGCCATCCAGACCTCGGATCACCGGACTGGAAGCCACGGGGCCATAGTAATTAGCATGCACCCCAGGTTCATACTTCAATGTTTCACCTATAGTAGGCTCTGTACGTTTGCTAAGTTCTTCAGCACTTAATACCGACGCCGGAGTTGCCATCTCCAGATTGCTCTGATGGATGCCGGACGCTGTCACAGTGACACGCTCTACTGCACCGGGAGATAGCTGAATGCTCAGTGGTTGCTGTGCGCTACTGACTGTGACGAAACTATCGGTATAACCTTTGGCAATAATATGCAGTTCGGCATTAAGCGGAGCCTGGATACTAAAACGCCCCAGTTCGTCGGCATATACATATTGCTGGCGGCCATGAACATGGATACGGGCATTTTTTAATGGCTGACCTTGCAAATCAGTTATTACACCTGAATAACGCTCAGCATACTGCTGGGCTGACAAAGGAAACGTAAGAAAGACAGCGGTTGCCAAAGCACTGTAACGTACAAGCGCATGACGAAGGAAAGGGTAAGAGCGGCGCATGGAATTCCTGTGTAGTTCTGTGGTCAGTGATGTTATAACATTTTACAGTTTTAAGGCGCGGCGGCAAGTCGCGATAGTGATCGCCTGCAAAAGTTGCCACGACTGTAGACTAAACACTGGCTTAGTAAGCGGTTATATCATTAGAATGCTGGTTTTTGTTATGTGAGCATTACCTTATGTCGTTCTGGCCGGAATTTTTTCTTATTGCTGCGGTACATCTGATGGCGGTTGCCAGTCCCGGGCCTGATTTTGCCATAGTGCTGCGCTATGCAGTCCGTTTTGGTCGTAAGCAAGCGATCTATGCCAGTATTGGAATAGGCATGGCGATACTGCTGCATGTGACCTGGTCTTTAGTTGGGATAGCGGTACTTATTAAAACCACGCCGTGGTTGTTCAAAGCTTTAAGCCTTGCGGCTGCGGCGTATCTGCTCTACATCGGTGTGCAGGCAATCAGAAGTAAAGCACCAACAGACGCCGCACATGCAGTTGGGCAAAACACAACCGATGTTGTTCCATCTGGCAGAAAGGCGTTTATTGCCGGCTTTATTACCAATGGTTTAAATCCGAAAGCGACATTATTCTTTTTGTCATTGTTTGCGGTCATTATTTCACCTGTTACACCACTTAGTTACAAAGTTATTTATGGGCTTTACATGTCTTTGGCGACAACGGCCTGGTTTTGTATGCTATCTGCTATTTTAACCCACACAAAAATAAGAGGTTTTTTGCTCCTGAAAGGTTACTGGTTTGACCGGGTAATGGGGGTGTTACTATTGGCATTAGCTATGCATTTGGTAGTCAGTAGTTTCAGCAGCTAAACTTTGCCGAAGTCGGGCAAAGTCTGACGAGGTGGAGATTTTCCATGCAAATGGCCAGTAAAGTGATAAAGCTGGATGTAAATTACAGTTGTGATGCCAGCCATGCATATCAACAACAACGGCACTACATTTCGCCCTGGCCTGGCGAAAGTGCCGAGCATTTTGCCAAACGGATCCTCGCCTACCTAAGCCTTTACGAGCAACATCCGAGTTTTGCCAAAGATGACTCAGGCGGTAAAGCCCCGGACATTTTTATTGAAGATAGTTTTCACCACTTACAGCTGTGGTGTCAGCTGCAACTGATCCCTGAGAAGCGTTTGCTCAGGGCATCGCATTTAGCGGACGAATTGCTGCTGGTATTGGACGAGGACGAAACGGATAAAGCCCGTCATCTTGCTCTCAATAAACAACGTATTTTTACTCTGAGTAGTGCTCAGCTGAGTGAGTTTTGTCAGATGCTAAAAGGCCATATGAAGCTAAGTGTCTGGCGCGAGGATCCGCAGCTGTCAATTACCGATGGCGAACACCTGCTGCAACTTAATCTGACATCACTGTTGGAAAAGCCACATTAACCCTATGGTCTTGCTATCAATAGCACGGACGGTATAATACGCGCGGTTTTTTTAATTGCTCCGGATTTACGTTCCGGCCCTGCAAGAGGTTATCTATGTTCGTTGTTGCTGCTTTATACAAGTTTGTGCGTTTAGCTGATTACGTCACCTTACGTGACACCCTGTACGATACGATGGTGTCAAATAAAGTCAAAGGCACTTTATTACTGGCAGAAGAGGGGATTAACGGCACTATTTGCGGTCCGCGCGAAGGTGTCGATGCGGTGAAAGCCTGGTTAGATGCCGATGGCCGTTTTAGCGGCATGAGTTATAAGGAATCCTTGTCAGACGAGCTGGCGTTTTACCGCACCAAGGTTAAGCTGAAAAAAGAAATTGTCACCATGGGCGTTGAAGGTATCGACCCTGCCAATATTGTTGGTACCTATGTAAAAGGTGATGATTGGAATCAGTTGATTTCTGACCCTGACACAGTGTTAATTGACACCCGTAATGATTATGAAGTGGCCATTGGCACCTTTAAGAATGCCGTAAATCCGAATACCACCACATTTCGTGAATTTCCGCAGTGGGCTGCTGATAACCTCGATAAACACAAGCATAAAAAGGTAGCCATGTTTTGTACCGGCGGTATTCGCTGCGAGAAGTCTACTGCTTATTTGAAAGAGCAGGGATTCGATGAGGTCTATCATCTCGACGGCGGCATTTTAAAGTATCTCGAAGAAATGCCTGAAGAAAAAAGCCTGTGGCAAGGCGAGTGTTTTGTGTTTGATCAGCGGGTAGCCGTCAGGCATGGTCTGGAGCAGGGCAGTTATGACCAGTGCTACGCCTGTCGTATGCCATTATCCGCAGCAGAAATGCTGTCGGACAAGTATGTTAAGGGACTAAGTTGCCCGCACTGCTATGAAAACACTACAGCAGAGCAAAAAGCGTCATTTGCAGAGCGCCAGCGCCAGGTAGAGTTGGCGAAACAACGCGGAGAAAAGCATATCCGTGATGGTAAGTTTGAATAAGCTTTTAAGCTCTCTATACTAAAAAGCCAGCTTTATATGCTGGCTTTTTATTTGGCTGCAATCTCACCTTAGATGTCAGAACATTCGATAAATTAGAATGAAATATCGGTAATAATGTAATTTTATAAAGGTTTAATTGGTTTATTATCGGAGCCTTAGCAAGGAGTTCTGCATGTTGAAAAACAGTCTTACCCACTATGGTTTAGTCAGTGTATTGCTGCACTGGTTAGTTGCACTGGTTGTATTTGGCTTATTTGCCCTGGGCTTCTGGATGGTAGATCTAAGCTATTACAGCGAATGGTACAGAACTGCACCTTATTGGCATAAGAGCATAGGTATATTAATGGCCCTGGCGATGATTTTCCGCCTGTGCTGGCGTGCTGTCAGCCCACCACCCAAAGCGTTAGCAACACATAAGCAGTGGGAGAGGCGGGTATCGGCAGCAATGCAGTTCTGCTTGTATCTTGGTATTGCAATATTGGTTATCAGTGGTTATCTGATTTCCACTGAAGATGGCAGAGCCATCGCGGTATTCAATTGGTTTGAAGTGCCATCCCTTGGCGCACTGTTCGCAGATCAAGCTGATATTGCTGGTCTGGTACACGAATACACGGCCTATAGTTTGATACTGTTAGCTACACTGCATGGGCTGGCGGCATTAAAGCACCACTTTATCGACAAAGATCACACGCTCAAACGTATGTTTGGCAAAAAACCTTAACTTCAGGAGATTATGATGAAAAAGCTACTGTTAGCAGCATCACTGGCCGGTTTGATGGCTATACCAGCGCAAGCGGCAGATTACGCCATTGACACGCAAGGCGCGCATGCCTTTGTGCAATTCAAAATTAGCCATTTAGGCTACAGCTGGTTATATGGCCGTTTTAACACTTTTTCCGGTGACTTCAGCTATGACGCCGACAAATTAAAAGAGGCTAAGATCCAGCTGACAATTGACACCAGCAGCGTTGACTCTAACCATGCAGAACGCGACAAACATTTACGTAGTGGTGATTTTCTGAATGTCAGCAAGCATCCTAAAGCAACGTTTGTCAGTACACGTATAGAGCCCAAGTCGGGCGACAAGTTTGATCTCTACGGTAACCTGACACTTAACGGTGTGACTAAAGAAGTAGTCATTGCGGCTGAGAAACTGGGTGAGGGTAAAGATCCGTGGGGCGGATACCGTGCAGGTTTTGCCGGCACTACCACTCTGACGTTGAAAGACTTCGCTATCAATACTGATTTAGGCCCGGCCTCTGCCACAGTGCAGCTGGACCTGAGTGTTGAAGGTATCCGTAAGTAAATAAGTGCGCCAAGCAGGAGAGCTCAGTTTTCCTGCTTGGCATTTGCTGCGGCAGTGCCATCTGCCGCTTCTTTTGGTAATTCCTGCGGTATCTCTGCAGCTTGCTTGGTTTTTAATGCACTTAGCAGACTGACCAGTATTAAATTAAATTCTTCATCCTCTACCTGTACATGGGTCAGATTGCTGACCAGTAAAGTCGCCTCGTAGGTGTCACCTGTACGGTACATCAGCTGCGCTAATCTAAGCGTGGCCCACGGCAGGGTTTTATTCTCCGTATCGTGATAGAACTGCAAATACTGCTGTAGTGCTTTTATCCCTGCGTTGGCATCCTGATCCGCGATTACAGCAAGCCGGCCAATATGATAAAGCGCATTGTATTTGTCAGTTAAATCAGTAGCGTACTCTGCTGCTTGCTGGTAGCTACTGAACGCTGCATCGAATGCGGACAGTTCGTTTTCAATCTGAGCTTTACGCGCCAGCAAACGGGCATTAGGCGGATCCGGCATCATGCTGTTTAGCAACGCCAATGCTTCGGTGGGTTTGTTATCGTTGAGTAAGATCCGCGTTTGAGCCAGTAATGCCTGCGCAGGGCTTTCTTTAGCCAGTTGCTCCGTCATCTGCTGAGCGAGCGCCTTATCACCACCAGCCGCAGCTGGCGCTATGCTATAGAAGTCAATTAACGCCTGACGTGCGGCATAATGGTCGGGTTTGATACTGACCGCTTTTTGTAACAGCGCAACGCCACGCGCCGCCCGCTCTTTAGCAGAAAACACATTACCATCACTGGCGAGACGGATTTTACTTAAGCCGCCAAGATAAGCCAGTTCACTGTTTTGCGGAAATGCTTCCACGGCATAATTTAATAAGGTGTTGGCATCTTCCAGTCTTTTTTGTGCAATTAATGCCCGGGCATAAATCACCAGCAGCTCGGCATTCTGCTT
>NZ_DATCSY010000315.1:0-5440 GCF_036568245.1 Rheinheimera sp.
TGGGCCGTGCAAAATGCCAACCTTTAGGGTATCCATTTGATAAATATTGAAAAGCTGACTTTGCTTCGCTACAGGGCTGCAGCCGCAAAGCCAAATCAATACGAGTAGCCAGTAGCTACTTTTCCCCATGCTTATTACCTGTTTACACTGATTCAGCGGCTGTTATAGCAAACTTCTGCTTCGACGTCAGTGTTTACTCATACCACTTAGGCAGAAATTTCTTTATAATGGCGCGCCTGTTTCAGGTTCCATCGTTGTTCAACCCACGGGAAAAAAAGCCTATGTTGATCCTGCGTGGTGCGCCAGCACTGTCCGATTTCAGAATTCAGAAGTTACTCGACCAATGCGCCCAAAGTGGCTTAACTGTCAGCAATATCTATGCTGAGTTTATGCACTTTGCTGATGTCAGCGGCGCATTAACTGACGCACAGCAGCACACGCTGGATAAGTTGCTGACTTACGGTCCGGCTATCGCCAGCCATGAACCACGTGGCCAGATGCTGCTGGTTACTCCCCGCCCGGGAACTATTTCGCCGTGGTCATCTAAAGCGACCGATATTGCCCACAACTGTGGCCTGTCTCAGGTAAAACGTTTAGAGCGCGGTATTGCCTACTATATCGAAGCTGCGGCTGAATTAAACCAGCAACAATTACAGCTGGTTGCGGCTTTACTGCATGACCGCATGATGGAGGCGGTATTTACCGAGCTGACGCAGGCCGAAGCCTTATTTGCTAAAGCGCAGCCGGCTCCTCTTGCTTCTGTTGATATTTTAGCTGGCGGGCGTGAAGCATTGGCCAAAGCCAATAGCGAGATGGGCCTGGCGCTGGCAGAAGATGAAATTGACTACCTGTTTAGCAATTTTACCGCCTTAGGCCGTAACCCGAACGACATTGAACTCTATATGTTTGCTCAGGCAAACTCTGAGCACTGCCGGCACAAAATTTTTAACGCCGACTGGACAATCGACGGCGTGCAACAGCCTAAATCGCTGTTTAAAATGATTAAGAACACCTTTGAACAAACGCCGGATTATGTGTTATCAGCCTATAAAGATAACGCTGCGGTAATGGAAGGCTCAGCGGCAGGGCGTTTCTTTGCCCAGCCAGGCAACAATACTTATCAGTACCACCATGAAGATATCCATGTACTGATGAAAGTTGAAACCCATAACCACCCTACAGCCATTTCACCCTATCCGGGCGCAGCTACCGGTTCGGGTGGCGAAATTCGTGACGAAGGCGCTACCGGTGTTGGTTCTAAACCCAAAGCTGGTTTAGTGGGCTTCTCGGTATCAAATTTACGTATCCCCGGCTTTGAGCAGCCTTGGGAAACTGACTTTGGTAAGCCAGAGCGTATTGTTTCTGCGTTAGATATTATGCTGGAAGGCCCGCTTGGCGGCGCGGCTTTTAATAACGAATTTGGTCGCCCGGCGATCAATGGTTATTTCCGTACCTACGAAGAGAAAGTACCGAGTCACAATGGTGAGGAATTGCGCGGATACCATAAACCGATTATGTTAGCCGGTGGTTTGGGTAATATCCGTGCGGAACACGTACAAAAAGGCGATTTACCGGTAGGTGCTAAATTAGTGGTTCTGGGCGGCCCGGCGATGAATATCGGCTTAGGCGGCGGTGCCGCTTCCTCTATGGCATCGGGCCAGTCAGCTGAAGATCTGGATTTTGCTTCAGTGCAGCGCGAGAACCCGGAAATTGAGCGCCGTTGTCAGGAAGTTATTGACCGCTGCTGGCAGCTGGGCAAAGACAACCCAATAGTGTTTATTCATGACGTAGGCGCCGGTGGCTTATCCAATGCGTTCCCTGAGCTGGTGAACGATGGTGGCGTTGGCGGTAAGTTTGAACTGCGTAATGTACCAAATGATGAACCAGGCATGTCGCCGCTGCAAATCTGGTGTAACGAATCGCAAGAACGTTACGTGATGGCGATACCGGCGGACAAAATGCCGGTGTTTGAGCAGATCTGTAAGCGTGAGCGCGCGCCTTTCGCTGTTGTAGGTGAAGCCACCAGTGAGCAGCATTTAACGTTAACCGATACCCACTTTGGCAGCACGCCAATTGACTTACCGCTCAGTGTATTACTGGGCAAACCGCCAAAGATGCACCGCGACGTGAAAAGTGCGACCTCTGCCGGTAAAGTGCTGGATCTGTCTGGCGTCAGTGTAAAAGAGGCCGCAGAGCGCTTACTGCGTTTACCCGCTATCGCTGAGAAAACCTTCCTGGTCACCATCGGTGACCGCACTGTAACAGGCCTGGTGGCCCGCGATCAGATGGTTGGCCCGTGGCAGGTACCGGTTGCCAACTGCGGTGTTACCGCTGCCAGTTACGATACTTATCACGGCGAAGCGATGGCAATGGGCGAGCGAACCCCTGTTGCACTGCTGGACTTTGCTGCGTCGGCACGTCTGGCCGTCGCTGAAGCCATTACCAATATTGCTGCAACCGATATCGGTGATTTGAAACGCGTTAAGTTATCAGCAAACTGGATGGCTGCCGCTGGTCACCCGGGTGAAGATGCCGGTTTATATGCCGCGGTTAAAGCTATTGGTGAAGAGCTGTGCCCGGCGCTGGAAGTGACGATTCCGGTCGGTAAAGATTCAATGTCGATGAAAACCAAGTGGCAGCAAAATGGCGAAGATAAAGCGGTTACTGCACCTTTATCTTTGGTCATCACTGCTTTTGCCCGGGTAGAAGATATCCGTAAAACGGTAACGCCGCAGCTACGTACAGATAAAGGCGATACCAGCCTGTTACTGATCGATTTAGGTCAGGGCCAGAACCGTCTGGGTGCTTCTTGTCTGGCACAGGTGTACAAGCAGTTAGGTCAGACACCGGTCGATTTAGACAGCCCGGAACTGTTAATCAACTTCTTTAATGCTGTGCAACAGTTAACGCGTGAACAAAAACTGCTGGCGTACCATGACCGTTCAGACGGTGGTTTGTTCGTAACCCTGGCAGAGATGGCGTTTGCCGGTAAGGCCGGTGTCAATGCGGACATTGCTGCCCTGGGCAATGATGATATGGCGGTGCTGTTCTCAGAAGAGCCGGGTGCTGTGATTCAGGTAAGCAACAGTGAACTAGCCTACGTGCAGCAAGTGCTGGCGCAACATAATCTGGCGCAGTGCAGCCATGTTATCGGCAGCGTAAACAGCAATGATGAGCTGCGTTTCAGCCGTGGTGATGCTGCAGTGCTGACTGACAGCCGCACCCGGTTACGTTGTATCTGGGCGGAAACCACTTATCAGATGCAGGCGCTGCGTGATAACCCGGCCGGTGCCAAACAGGAATTCGAGGCCAAAGCGGATGCAGCTGATCCTGGTTTAAATGTTAAGCTCAGTTTTGATATCAATGCCGATGTTGCCGCACCTTTTATCTTAAAAGGCGCTGCGCCGAAAGTAGCGATTCTACGGGAGCAGGGCGTTAACTCGCATGTTGAAATGGCAGCCGCCTTTAACCGTGCTGGTTTTACCGCTATTGATGTCCATATGAGCGATATTCTGGCAGGCCGCGCCAAGCTGAGTGACTTCAACGGCTTGGTTGCCTGTGGTGGTTTCTCTTACGGTGACGTTTTGGGCGCCGGTGAGGGCTGGGCTAAATCTGTGTTGTTTAACGACATGGCACGGCAGCAGTTTGCTGATTTCTTTGAACGTAACAGTACTTTCTCGCTGGGTGTCTGTAACGGCTGTCAGATGATGTCTAATTTAAAGAGCCTGATCCCCGGCGCCGATTTATGGCCGCACTTTGTGCGCAATAAATCAGAGCGCTTTGAGGCGCGTTTCAGTCTGGTAGAAATTCAGCAAAGCCCATCGTTGTTCTTCAATGGCATGGCAGGCTCTCGTATGCCAATCGCGGTATCACACGGTGAAGGCCACGCTGAATTTGCCTCAACAGAAGCGTTTGCCAAAGCCAACCACAGCGGCACTGTAGCGATGCGTTTTGTTGACCACTACGGTAATGCCACGGAGCAATACCCGCAGAACCCGAATGGTTCACCTGCCGGTATTACTTCGCTTACCACCACGGATGGCCGGGTGACTATTATGATGCCGCACCCTGAACGGGTATTCCGTGCTGTGGCTAACTCATGGCAGCCGGACGGCTGGCAGGAAGACAGCCCGTGGATGCGGATGTTCCGCAATGCCCGCGTTTGGCTTGGCTAAAAGCGTGCCGGCAATAAACCGCTGAATCCAAACCCTGCTCCGGCAGGGTTTTGTTTTTCCTGCATTTATTTATCCGGCAAAGGCCAAACAGCACAGCTAAACTTAGCTCGTTAACCTTTAACGGGCAGCAATAACATGGACACACTTGCTGTAATTTCACTGAAGAATGCACTTAATATTAGCCACAGCACTGAGCTTGGCGATAATCATGCCGCCATACAGCACTATTTGCAGCGGCATAGCGCCGAGTTGACACAAGCGCAAGGCTGGCAAAGCTGGCCCGCGCAGCGTCAGGCAGTATTGTGCCTACAGCTGTGTTGTAAACAGGCCGGATTGCAGCCTGGTTTACTCGATGGCTGGTGGGGGCCACAAACGGCTTATGCAGCAGAGCAGTTGGCCGGTTTACAGCAACAACAAAAAATACCGCCACCCTGGCGTGATAGCTATAGCACGCCGGCAAACCCGAACAACTGGCCATTGGAACGGGATCAGGAGCTAAGAGCCTTCTATGGTGAACCGGGTAGTCAACTGGTAAAAGTCAGTTTTCCATACCCGATGCGATTGGCGTGGGATACCTCAACGACAGTGCTGGCGACTCAGTGTCATCATAAAGTTGCCGCCAGCATGCAAAAGGTGCTGGAGCAAGTGTTGCTGTTTTATGGTTTCACTGCCGTGCAGCAACTGCGGCTGGACTTATACGGCGGTGGTTTTAATTTGCGTGCCAAGCGCGGCGGCAGCAGTTTATCTACCCATAGTTGGGGTATCGCCCTGGACTTTGACCCTGAACACAATCAACTGAAGTGGGACGGCAGCAGAGCTGCATTTGCCCGCTCTGAATACGATTACTGGTGGCAGTGCTGGGAAGATGAAGGCTGGGTCAGCCTTGGCCGTAGCCGTAACTACGACTGGATGCATGTGCAGGCGGCCAGGCTCTGACACTGGTTTTGGCTACATCAACCCTTTTAAGAACGCCACCACGCTTCGGCCAAGCGCGCTTAAGGCATAGCCGCCTTCCAGCATCGCGACCAACCGTCCTTCACAGTGGTTGTCGGCTAGTTGCTTTATTTGTTGCGCTATCCATTGATAGTCATCTTCTGTCAGCAGGAACTGCGCCATATCATCTTCACGGTGGCCATCAAAGCCTGCTGATACCAAAATCAGCTGTGGTTTAAAGTCATTGATACGTGCCAGCCAGTGTGCCGAGATCTTCTCCCGCCACAGTGCCGGTTTGCACAGCGCCGGCAGAGGCAAATTTTCGATATTGT
>NZ_DATCSY010000316.1:0-2618 GCF_036568245.1 Rheinheimera sp.
CGCTAGGTGCGGCTGCCGATGGCACAGCAGATGCTACGGTGCAGGTAAATGCACTGACCACCTTTGCCAGCCAGCTACTGGAGGCGGCAATTGCCGGTGGCCGCAATGTGTCGGCACTTGCTACGCTGGAGCCGGCACAACTGGAATACTCTGCTCAGCTGCTGCGTATACTCGGCGTAGATATGCCGGCAGTGAACCTGATGCAGCAACCGCTGCAAAGTGCTGATAATGCTGAAAACTTTTCACAAAGCAGCAACCAGCTGATCCGGTTGTCCTTTGTCAATGCGGCTTTTGCCCATATTGGTGCAGAGGCAACACTGGCCGATACGTTTGCAGCAGCGGCTGCGCAAGTTGCGTTGGCGGCCGAGGGCGATGAAACAGCCGCCACTGCTTTGCGCCAGCAGTTGCTTGATGCATTGCAGGGCCACCCGGTACTGGCACAGTTGGGATTAACCCCGGAGAGTATTATTGATATTGAACTGCCGCTGGTGGTAGCAGATAACAGCAGCGGGCCCATCCGTGAATATACAACTGCGGCTTATCTGGCCGGGGCACAAATAAGTTACCGCGGTGCTATCAGTGACAGTGAAAGCGGTGATCAGGCCTTTGACGGCAACGCCGAGACTAAATGGCTGGATAATACCGCAGTGCCAAGCGCCAAAGCACCCGCCTGGTTAACACTGCAGTTTGCCGAGGCGCAAGCAGTCAGTATGTTGTCCATAACCAGTGCCAACGATGCGCCAGACCGCGATCCGGAGAATTTCAACCTGCAGGCATCAGCCGATGGTGAAAGCTGGTTTACACTGGCGCAATGGGCCGGTGTCAGCTTTGAAGGGCGCTTTACGGCGCAGGATTTTGCCTTTAATAACAACTTGCCGTACCGGTATTACCGGCTAAATATCACCAAAAACAAAGGTGATACCAACTTAATGCAACTGGCCGAAGTGCAACTGTTTGGCCCGGTCTATCCGGATCAAATCCAGCAAGGCGGCAACATCAGCGCCAGCGGCGCTATCGGTGATGCAGAAAGTGCAGAAATGGCGTTTGACGGTTTGCTGACAACAAAATGGTTGGACAATACTGCAGTACCAACAGCAGAGCAGCCGTCCTGGGTACAGGTGCAGTTTAGTGATGCCAAAGCGGTTAGCAGCCTGGCTATCAGCAGTGCCAATGACGCACCGGAACGCGATCCGGAAAACTTTAACCTGCAGGCATCCAAGGATGGTGTGAGCTGGCTGACATTGGGCGAATGGGCCGGTGAGAGCTTTGACAGCCGCGGCCAGCGCAGGTTATTCAGCACCACTAATAGCCTGGCTTATCAGTACTACCGGCTGAATATCAGCAAAAACAAAGGTGATAACAGCTTAATGCAAATTGCTGAAATTGAGCTTATCGGCCCGGCACTACCCGCACTGAATCATGCGTTAGCAGCAACAGCGGTGACCTCCAGTGGCGCTATCAGTGATGCTGAAGCGGCCGACTATGCGTTTGACGGTGACAGCCAGACAAAGTGGCTGGATAACACGGCAGTACCATCGGCAGAAGCGCCAGCCTGGGCCAGCGTGGCACTGGCACAACCTCAAGCTGTGAATATGCTGGCGCTGGTCAGTGCTAATGATGCACCGGAGCGGGACCCGGAGAACTTCAGCCTGTTGGCATCGACTGATGGTGAATACTGGGTAAGCCTGGGTCAGTGGGCGGGGATCAGCTTTAGTGACCGCGCCGAGCGGCAAACGTTTGCAGTGGCCAATGCACTGGGCTACAGCCATTACCGGCTGAACATCACTAAAAACAAGGGTGATAGCAGCTTAATGCAGGTAGCAGAAATTGAGCTGATTGGCCCTCAGGTGCAGGCGCGCGATCACAGTGACAATGCTGCAGCTCAGATCAGCGAGCGAGCAGCTATCAGCGATGGTGAAGCCGGCGCTATGGCGTTTGACAATAACCCGGCAACCAAATGGCTGGATAACGGCGGTGTCCCATCGGTGGCGGAACCATCCTGGTTGGAAATCAGCTTACCACAGCCGGTTATTGTGAATACCTTTGCCATCACCAGTGCAAACGATGCGCCGGAGCGTGATCCGGAAAACTTCCGTCTGCTTGGTTCTAATGATGGTGAAAACTGGCAGTCTCTGGCAGAGTGGGCCGGTGAAAGCTTTGCTTCCCGCGCTGAACGGCGCAGCTTCAGCCTGCTAAATGGCCGCAGCTTCAGCCGTTATCGCATTGAGATCACTAAGAATAAAGGTGATAACAGTTTAATGCAGGTGGCAGAATTTGAACTGATTGGGCCCGAGCTTTAAGCTGAAGTATTGTTAGCATAAAAAGGCGCAGCGTGAGCTGCGCCTTTTCTGATAAAGGTAGTCTGACGGATGTTAAGTGAAAGTGCTGCATTGTTTGCCGGTATTGATGCAGGTGGCAGCCATTGCCGGGTACGGCTGGAGGATGAAGCCGGCAAATTGCTCGGCGAAGGCCATGCGGGTGCGGCTAATCTGGGGCTTGGTTGGTCACAGGTTGAAGCCAACGTCTGCAGGGCGCTAAATGCCGCTTTGCAGCAGACCGGACTGGACAGCAATGCTTACGGGCGTTTGCATGTCGGCGCCGGTTTTGCCGGGGCCCAT
>NZ_DATCSY010000317.1:0-12533 GCF_036568245.1 Rheinheimera sp.
TCCCAGCACCGCCGCCGCTATCGGAACTGGCTATAGTCCATACGATGGGTTTGACGCGGGCGCTGTCAGACATCAGCGGTGCCCTCATCCTGTTTAATCTGCTGGTTAAGCCGCATCGAGCAAAACTTTGGCCCGCACATCGAGCAAAATTGCTCAGTGTCAGCACCTTCATGGCTTAATGTTTCGTCGTGGTAAGCTTTAGCCGTAAAGGGGTCTAACGCCAGGTTGTACTGATCTTGCCAGCGGAATTCGTAGCGTGCTTTAGACAAAGCATTGTCACGTAGCTGAGCAGCGGGGTGGCCTTTGGCCAGATCGGCAGCATGTGCCGCGATCTTGTATGCTATAAGCCCCTGTTTTACATCTTCTTTGTTAGGTAAGCCCAGGTGCTCTTTTGGTGTTACGTAACACAACATGGCGCATCCAAACCAACCTATCATGGCAGCCCCTATACCAGAGGTAATATGATCATAGCCTGGAGCAATGTCAGTCGTCAGCGGCCCCAAAGTGTAAAATGGTGCTTCGTGGCAGTGTTTTAGCTGTTCCGTCATGTTTTGCTGTATAAGTTGCATTGGCACATGGCCAGGCCCTTCAATCATCACCTGAACATTGTAGCGCCAGGCAACTTTTGTCAGCTCACCCAGAGTGCGTAGCTCGGCAAACTGGGCGTCATCATTGGCATCAGCTATGCTACCCGGACGCAGACCATCACCTAATGACAGCGAAATATCGTAGGCCGCACACAGCTTGCAGATGTCTTCAAAATGCTGATAGAGAAAGTTTTCCTGCTGGTGCAGCCGTGTCCACTGCGCCATGATGGCGCCGCCGCGTGAGACAATGCCGGTGACCCGGTTTATCGTTAAACTGACGAAGTCTTTTAATACGCCGGCGTGGATAGTGAAATAGTCAACACCTTGCTCTGCCTGCTCAGTCAGTGTGTCGTAAAAAATTTGCCAGTTTAGCTTGCTGACATCCCCGCTGACTTTTTCCAATGCCTGATAAATGGGTACCGTACCCACGGGCACCGGGCTGTTACGCAGTACCCAATCCCGTGTCTGGTGGATGCGGCGTCCGGTCGACAGATCCATTATGGTATCGGCGCCCCAGCGCGTAGCCCAAACCAGTTTTTCTACTTCTTCTTCAATGCTGGAACTGACGGAGGAGTTACCAATGTTGGCATTCACTTTTACTTTAAAATTACGACCGATAATCATCGGCTCGGCTTCAGGGTGGTTGATATTTGCCGGGATAATAGCGCGCCCGGCAGCGACTTCGCTTCTGACAAACTCGGCTGTTATCTGCTTGGGTATAGCTGCGCCAAAGCTCTCACCCTGGTGCTTGGTTACGCCATCGTCAATGGCTGCCATATTTTCACGCAGGGCAATAAAGTGCATTTCGGCGGTAATGATACCTGCGCGGGCATACTGCAGCTGGGTAATCGTTTTACCCTGTTTGGCGCGCAGCCGTTGATGACTGAACTCTGTTATCTGCTCGTCAAGTGCAATATCGGCAAAAGATGGCAAGGGTGAGGCTTCTGTGTCATTGCGCGCTGCTATCCAGCTTGCACGTAGCTTTGGCAAGCCTCGCAGCACGTCCAGCGGTTGGGCGGGATCGCCATAAGGTCCTGATGTATCATACACCGCTAAAGCAGGGTTTTGTTTAATACCGCCATCAGCCAGTTGAGTGTGGCTTAAGTGAATATCCCGCACCGGCACCCTGACACCGCTGTGTTCACAGTGCAGATAGCGGCGTTTGGAACCGGGGAAAGTTTCACCCTGCAATGCCTGAATATAGGCTCGGGCATGGGCGCGCAGATCACGTTTGGATAGGGTTGTAGCAGACATAGCAAGCTCCGGTTTTCAAGTTGAGGTTGCTTGTCCGGAGTAGGGCAGATAATCACATGCAGCAACTTCACCAGGCGGATCTGTGCTGAGTAAAATATGGTATAGCCCCTTGTTTCCCTTCGCAGGTATTAGCCTGATCAGGTTCAACGGATCCCGTTTTCACGGTCTCAGCCCGCTGTAAACAGCTGGGCACTCCGACAAGATGGCGCTAAGTATTCACCTATTACTAACGAATTTCAAGGCTCAGTATAAAAACATCTGAGCAGTGTGGGTGCTGTAACGGCCTTGTTACAGGCTCTGAACGTACAAATACAGTGACTTCAGAATTTTCATTTTCTGCTCATCGCTGGCATGTTCGTGTGCCAGATTCTCCAGCGCCAGACTGAATTCTTCCATGGTCAGGTTAGGTTTATCCAAACCGTGCATCAATTTGTCCGTTCGATAGCGTTGCCATTTTTGTTGCTCGCTGTCGGTCAGGCTGTGCGGATAATTGCGTGCCCGATATAAAAACAGCAGATTATTCAGCCTCTCGTCAGCGAAAACCGGTGCATTGCTGCCAAGTTGCTCGGGCGGCAGCTCATGCAGCTGTTGCATTTTTTGCTTATCAGCGTTGCTGATGAAACCGCTGTATAACTGATAATCCGGGTTTGTTTCGGTGGGATACTCATCCAGTTGCTGGTAAAGCTCGATGGCTTTGTTTTGACAAATCCGGTGTTGTCGCAGCCAGTCTAAATGTTGAAGACAGGTCGTGCGGTCAATGCCTAGCTCGGCCGCCCGGCTTTCCGTCAGCGTTTTAGCCGGTGCCAAAACCGGACATTTATTCAAATGCACCAGTTTTAAACCAAGCCTGTGTTCGCCATCAACTAAATCTGCTGTTTTGGTGTACAGTTTCTCTTTCAACACAGTAATGTCGTCATGCAACAACGGCTCGGGCGATGCTTGCAGGTTGTAACAGATAACGGCATTTTTATTTGTCGGGTGAAAGGCTAGTGGCACTATCCAACTGACACAGCCTGAGCTTGCCGGAAATTTTGATGAAACATGCACCAGTGGTGTCATGCCCGCAACATCAATCAACTCAGCGACTTTATTTTTTTGTCTCAGTTCAAACAAATAGGTAAACAGTTTTGGTTGCTGTTGTTTAATCAGCCTGGCTATTGCAATAGTGGCGTGCACATCTGATAACGCATCATGGGCCTGATCATGTGCCAGGCTGTTGGCTTTTGTCAGCTCTTCCAATTTAAAGCTTGGGCTGCCATCTTCACGCAATGGCCAGTTTATCCCTGCCGGTCGCAGTGCATAACATGCGCGAACCATATCGATAACGTCCCAGCGGCTGTTGCCATGTTGCCATTCACGGCTGTATGGCTCGTACAGATTACGGAACAAACTGTGCCGGGTAACTTCATCATCAAAACGCAGGTTGTTGTAACCGATTACGCAGGTATTCGGCTCACTGAAACGGCTTAAAATACGCTGCATAAAGTCAGTTTCAGGCAGACCTTTTTTGTTGCACAGTTGTGGCGTAAGGCCAGTGATTAACGCCGCTTGCGGATGGGGCAGATAATCATTAGCGAGCTGACAGTACCACACATCCGGCTCGGCAATGATATTCAGCTCCAGGTCTGTACGGATACCGGCAAATTGCGCTGGCCGGTCGCGCTTGGGGTCGGCGCCCCAGGTCTCGTAATCGTGAAAATAATAAGACATCTGTGTCGACATAATTCAGTACTGTTATACGCTGGCAGTCAGAAAAATAAGTTGTGATCATAACATCAGTATGTTGGACACGCGCTACTTATCGTCAACTAAGCTTTCGAGTGCTGACCCCGGGTCTTCTTCGCCACATACTGAGCTGTCTTCCGGGCTTGCGGCCTCTGCATCGCGATGTGACAGCGGAGGTTGTCGCTTAGCGTGTTGGCTTGAATCTGCTTTGTCTGAGTCTGAATGCTGCGTCATTGTTTACCGTCTAAATTGATGCACTTGTCTGAAGTATAGGTAGCCTCAGGGCTAAAGCAACAACTGACAGTGTAATGGCGCTGGCGTTGTCTGCGTTAGCCCGGTTCAGCAACTTTATCCATAAACAGCTGTGTGAATTCCTGTGCCGGACGCGGCGCAGACACCAGATACCCCTGGCCCTGATTACAACCTGCCTGGCGCAGAAAATCCAGTTGCTGCTGATGCTCAATACCCTCTGCAATAACATCTAAACCTAATGCCTTGGCCATGGCAATGATAGCGCTGACAATCTGACAGGCACCGGGGTTATCCGGTAAATCTCTGACAAAGCTCTGATCAATCTTCAGTGTATCAATCGGTAAACGTCGTAAATATGATAATGAAGAATACCCGGTACCGAAGTCGTCAATAGACAGTTTGAAACCTAAGGCTTTAAGTTGGGTCAGCTGGTACTGGGTTTGTTCCGCTTGCTCCGGGATCAGGCAGCTTTCAGTCAACTCCAGCTCTATGCGCTGTGGCGGTACGTCAGCCAACCGGATAATATGGTGTAACCGGGTAACGAACTCAGAGTCAGCTAGCTGCAGCGCCGATATGTTTACTGACACTGGTATTGTGCAGTTGTGCCATTGCGTCAGCTGCAGACATACCCTTTGCAGCACTTGCTCGCCCAGCGTGCTGATAAGCCCCAGTTTCTCGGCCAATGGAATAAACTGGACAGGGGACATAACCCCCAACTGCGGGTGCTGCCAGCGAACCAGCGCTTCAAGTCCAACCAGCTGCTGGCTATCGAGTGTGAATTTGGGCTGATAATACACGTCCAGTTGCTGTAAGCGCAGCGCTTCGCGCAGAGCCTGTTCCAGTTTTAACTCATCAACATTTTGTTGCCCGGCACTGGCATGGTAAAAGCAGTACTGGTTACGGCCACTGTTTTTTGCCTGGTACATGGCAACGTCAGCGTGCTTAACCAATTGTTCTGCATTAACACCATCCTGCGGGTAGATGGCAATACCTATACTGGTGGTAAGGAAGAACTCCTGGTCCAGCAGCCGTACCGGCTTTTCTATCTGTTTAATCAGCCTTTTGGCTAAGCACTCCAGCGGATCTGTCTGACTAATCTCAGGCAGTAATATGGTAAATTCGTCGCCACCCAGTCTGGCAACGGATTCGCCTTCACGCACTGTTTCGCTAATCCTGCGTGCTACCTCTTTTAGCGCCTGATCGCCAGCCTGATGTCCTAGGGTATCGTTAATACGTTTGAACAAATCTAAATCGAGAAATAACACCGCTAACTGATGATTGTGCCGGTGGGCATTGGCCAGGCTGAGCTGCAGCCGGTCAAAGAACATCCGCCGGTTTGCCAGCCCGGTTAACTCATCAATGTACGCTAGTTGGTGGATCTTTTGTTCTTGCTGCTTACGCTCAGTGATATCGCTGAAAATAGCGGCAAACTGACTGATTTGCTGGTTTTCATTGCGGATGGCAGTAATAGTCAGCCACTGCGGATAAAGCTCGCCATTTTTGCGCTTGTTCCAGATTTCGCCCTGCCAATGGCCGTGCTGTAACAGTACCTGCCACATGTCACGATAAAACTCAGTCTGATGCAGGCCTGAGCTTAACAGCCGTGGGCTTTGTCCCAAAACTTCCTGCAAGGTGTATCCGGTGATATTGCAAAAGCTTGGGTTAACCGATTGAATAATGCCATTTTGGTCGGTAACCATAATGCCATCGAGCGAGGCATCAATAACTTTATGCGCCAGTCGCAGATAATCGGCGGAGGTCCGAAGGGCAACATCACGGGCCAGTAACGCTGACCTTAGCTGATCGACATAGGCATATTCTACATTACGCAGGATATCATTGAACGATAGCAATCCAATCAGGGCGTTATTCTGTCTTACTGCGACATGCCGTAGCTGATTATCCGTCAGCAAACGCACTGCCTGCAGCAGGGTAGCGTTAGCACTGATGCTGATCAGCGGCGTTGTGGCCAGCATTGCTACTGCAGGATTAGTATCATGCTGAGTCAGAAAGCTAATCAGGTCTTGCTCGGTGAGAATACCTTGTTCACCGTTTTCGAACTGCACGACTGCAGCATCAGCATCGTGTTGATGCATCTGAACGACGGCTTCGGACAGAGGCAAAGTAGCGGGCAGATGCAGCGGCTCTTTGTTTATGCATGAACTGACATCGCGAAACTGCAGGTAAAATTCGATTCTCTGTTGCCTGACAATATCACTCTGTGTCAAAAGGCCCACTGGCTCACCGGCTGCATCTTCTACCAGTAAGCGCCGAATACCATGCTGTAACATAATGCCGGCTGCGCTGCTGAGTCTGCTACTGTTTTTCACACTGCGCACCGGTGAGCTCATAACGCGTTGCAGAGGCGTTGCCGCCGTGCCCGGGCGGCTGAAGTCGAGCTTTCTGGCATCTGCAGCTGTCCATATACCGCATACTCTGGCATCATCCGGTGAGACGACTAATACACTGCTTATGCTGTGCCGGCGCATTAAAATGGCGGCGTCGCGCACTGTCTTATCACTGCCGCAGCAAACCGGCTCTTTCAGCACAACAGTGGCAATTACAGGGTCATTATCATGCAGCGAAGTGTCAGCGGTATCAGGCATTATTCTGTGCTATCCAAACGTGGAATTCATCTGGCCTGCACTTTATACAGCCTGCGTTAGACTGATATTGCGGCAGATCAACTTAACCCTGATCCGAGGACGATAAATTCACTGTTCAGCGCACCGATTTGCACAGCTGGCGTAATATGGTCAGTGATGCTGAGTCCTGGCTTTTAGGATAAGCCAAGCCAATTTCACGCTGTAAATTCAGCGTTGTTATCGGTCTTAGGGTAATGTCCTGCCGTAGCAGTAAGGATTCAAAGTTGGGTACCAGCGCGCAGCCGACACCGGCAGATACCAGCCCCAGAGCATACTCTATGGTTTGAATGTCGGCACGGATATCCGCTTTAATGCCATGACGCACCAACTCAGGGTAAAGAATGTTCCAGGCATCGCAAGGTGTGCGTTTTATCAACGGTAACTGCTCAAAATCCGTCAGCTGGATTTGCTGTTGTAAACTAAGCGCAGTACCGGGCGGGATCGCCAGCAGATAACTGTCACGCCAGATTGGCTGAAATGCCTCTGCTGCTTTTAGCTGATGTGGCGTTATTATCCGAGCATCACAAGGTTCCTCCGGTTCTACCAGATGTAATTCTAAGCCTGCAACACTGTTACTGAACTCGCGTAACAGCTGACTCATGCGCTCTACACCTAAAGCCCGGATTAACCCCAGCCTGAATTTTACCCTGGCTACAGGTTCCCGGAATGAGGCTTTAAGTGACTGCAGCTGACCAAGCAGCCGCCCGGCATGACCATAAAGCTTCTCTCCGTCTTCGGTGGGCATAACACCTTTGGGTAAACGTATAAACAAGGTAACGCCAAGTTCCTGTTCTAATTGTCGCAGTGCAGCCGATAACGATGGTTGTGCAACGCAGCACAGGCGCGCTGCTGCGCTGACACTGCCTTGCTCATACACAGCAACAAAGTAATTTAGTTGGCGAATATCCATAGTTTAAATCTATACCAGATACAGAATTATTATATTTTAACTGTATATCAAAGCAGGCTACTCTGACCATAACAATCATATTTCGCTGGTTTTAATAAGGATTTGGCTATGACACGTGCACTGTTTGACTGGCAGGACCCATTTGCATTGAGCGCAATGCTGAGTGAAGAAGAGCGGATGGTGCGTGACAGCGCTCATCAGTATTGTCAGGATAAACTCATGCCCCGGGTACTGATGGCTAACCGCGAAGAGCATTTCCATCGTGAAATCATGAACGAACTGGGTGAACTGGGTTTGCTGGGTGCAACGCTGCCGGAAAAATACGGTTGCTCAGCCGTCAATTATGTTTGTTACGGCCTGATTGCGCGTGAAGTAGAGCGGGTGGATAGCGGATACCGTAGTGCAATGAGTGTGCAGTCATCTCTGGTTATGCATCCGATCCATGCTTATGGCACTGAAGAGCAACGGCAGAAGTATCTGCCCAAACTGGCTACAGGCGAGTGGGTGGGGTGTTTTGGCTTAACTGAGCCGGATGCCGGTTCTGATCCCGCCAGTATGCGTACTGTTGCCAAAAAAGTAGCGGGTGGTTACGTACTCAACGGCAGTAAGATGTGGATCACCAATTCGCCAATTGCTGATGTATTTGTCGTGTGGGCTAAACTGGACGGCGAGATCCGCGGTTTCGTGCTTGAAAAGGGCACGAAAGGCTTATCAGCGCCGAAAATAGAAGGCAAGTTTTCACTGCGCGCATCCATTACCGGCGAGATTGTGATGGATAACGTAGAAGTGGCAGAAGATGCCTTACTGCCTAATGTCAGCGGCTTAAAAGGGCCATTCGGCTGCCTGAATAAAGCCCGCTATGGTATTGCCTGGGGAGCGCTTGGTGCAGCAGAGTTTTGCTGGCATGCCGCACGCCAGTATACGCTGGATAGGCTGCAGTTTGGCCGGCCTTTGGCGGCTAATCAGCTTATTCAGAAAAAGCTGGCGGACATGCAAACAGAAATAAGCATCGGTTTGCTGGGGTGTTTACAGGCTGGGCGACTGATGGATCAGAATATGTTAGCGCCGGAAACGATTTCGCTGATTAAACGTAATTCCTGTGGTAAGGCGCTGGACATTGCCCGTATTGCCCGTGATATGCACGGCGGTAACGGTATCGCTGATGAATATCACGTCATCCGTCATGTGATGAACCTGGAAGCCGTCAACACTTATGAAGGCACCCACGATGTTCATGCATTGATCCTGGGCCGGGCACAAACTGGCTTGCAGGCGTTTAGCGGCGCTTAAACGCTGGTTTTGGCCAGTTAGCAGGAACAGTAGCAACAGCAGCGGAGTCCGCCTAATGTCAGAAGCAGTGCATCCCTGGGTAAATGAATACCGTGCGCGGTTAAGCGATGGCAAGCTGCCGCCGCACAGTAGCAGCCATAGTATCGATTTTTCTATTTTGTATCAGCTGTGGCATAGCCAGTTATGCAGCCGGCTATTGGATTTACAGTCACGCTTATTGCAGGCCAAAGGCCAGAGCTTTTATACCATTGGCAGTGCCGGACATGAAGGCAATGCCGCCGTTGCCGCTGCTTTAAGGCTTACTGATCCGGCATTTTTACACTACCGCAGTGGCGCTTTTTTTATTGAACGCAGTAAACAATTACCGGGCAGCACCCCGCTGTACGATATGCTGCTGTCGTTTTGTGCCAGCTGTGATGACCCAATCTCCGGCGGTCGCCATAAAGTGCTTGGCAGTCTTGCGCTTAATATTCCACCTCAAACCAGCACGATAGCGTCGCAATTACCAAAAGCCGTCGGCGCGGCCTTTGCAGTGGATTTAGCCAAACGACTGCAGTTGGACGGACAATGGCCACATGATGCGATAGTACTTTGCAGCTTTGGCGATGCGTCGGCAAACCATTCGACAGCGCAAGGGGCAATAAACTCGGCTTGCTGGGCCGCTTATCAGCAGGTACCGGTGCCGGTACTGTTTGTCTGTGAGGATAACGGCCTGGGTATTTCTACGCCGACGCCCAGTGGCTGGATAGAGCAGGATTTAGCCGACAGGCCTGCTCTGAAATACTTTGCTGCAGACAGCCGCGACTTAGCTCAAACTTATCATATCGCGCGACGAGCTGCCGATTATGTGCGCACTAAGCGTAAACCGGCGGTGTTGCACTTATCAACCGTACGTTTGTTTGGTCATGCCGGCGCCGATGCAGAGGCAGCGTACCGTACCAAGGCACAAATAGACGCTGAACTTGAACAGGATCCGTTACTTAGCAGCACGGCCGCGTTACTGGCCACAACACAAATCTCAGCTGAGCAGTTACTGAAACAACTGGATACTCTGGTTGCGCAAATTGCCAGAGTTGCAGCTGTGGCAAGCTCCCGGCCAAAGCTGGTGTCAGCTCAGCAAGTTATGGCATCTATCGCGCCTTTACGTGATGTGGAACCCACACCAGCTGTACTCTCTGTAGAAAGCCGTCAGCAGCTATTTGCCTTTGAACAGCACAACATGGGTAAAAAACAACATTTAGCTAAGCTACTGAACTGGGCTTTGCATGACGTGTTGGCGCAGTATAAAAATACTGTGGTTTTCGGCGAAGATGTCGGCAAAAAAGGTGGCGTGTACGGTGTTACGCAGCATTTAGTCCACGCCTTTGGCAGTAACAGGGTAATTAACACCCTGCTGGACGAACAAAGCATTCTCGGTTTAGCTATTGGTTTGGCCCAGCAGGGCTTTATTGCTATTCCGGAAATTCAGTTTCTGGCTTATGTACACAATGCTGAAGATCAAATTCGCGGTGAAGCGGCCACCTTGCCGTTTTTCTCCAACGGCCAGTACCACAACGCGATGGTGATCCGAATCGCAGGGTTGGCTTATCAGCGTGGTTTTGGTGGTCACTTTCACAATGATAATTCCTTTGCTGTGTTTCGGGATATTCCGGGTGTCATTTTGTTATGCCCATCAAATGGTTATGACGCTGCCTTGCTACTGCGACAGGCGGTACAGCTGGCGCATCAGCAAAAGCGGCTGGTAATTTTTCTTGAACCTATTGCACTGTATATGACGCGTGATCTCGCCACTGTCGGTGATGGAATGTGGTTACGGGATTATCCTTCGCCTGACGCGCCCTTACCGTCACTGGGTGAGCCAGCCGTCTATGGTGATGGCGACGAGCTGGCGATTATCAGTTATGCCAATGGCTACTATTTAAGCCGTCAGGCCGAGCTGGAGCTACGTCAGCAGCAATATCGGATCCGGGTGATCGATTTGCGCACACTGGTACCGTTGCATATTGAGCATATTGTTACTGCGCTTGATGGCTGCAGGAAAGTGCTGATTGTTGATGAATGCCGCCGGCGCGGCTCGTTAAGCGAAGAGCTTTTTACCGCATTGCATGAGGCAAAGCCAGGACAGTATCAGGTCCAGCGGTTATGTGCTGAGGATAGTTTTATTCCGCTGGGGGCCGCAGCCTATACCGTGCTGCCATCCAAACAGCAAATTGTGCAGCAAGCCCTGGTAATGCTGGGGGTGCAGGTCAATGAGGTGGTTAAGTGAAAAGAACGGCATTAGTGGTATGCCCCGGGCGCGGCACTTACAATAAAACCGAATACGGTTATATCAGAACTCATAATCCTGATGCGGCTTTACTGGCTCAGTTTGACAAAGTAAGAGATAACGCGGAGTTGGCGACAGTATCTGCTCTGGAAAGTATGCCAGCTTTTAATCGTGCAGTGCACACTAAAGCAGACAATGCGGCCGCGCTGATTTTTGCTGCCGGTATCACGGATTATACTGCTATCGACTTTAATCAGTTTGAAATTGTTGCGGTAACCGGCAACTCTATGGGGTGGTATACAGCACTGGGTTGTGCGGGGGCGCTGTCAGCTGAAACAGGCATGCAACTGGTGACGGATATGGCTCAGTTAACAGCTGGCGGCAGTGGTGCTCAGTTTATTTACCCGGTTGTCGACGACCGCTGGCGACCTGATCCTAAGCGTCAGGCGCTGGTGCAGCAGCAGCTGACGTTACACCAATCAGAGTTGTTTATGTCTATTGTATACGGTGGCTACGCCGTATTGGCCGGAACCGTTACAGCCGTTAACGCTGCTATGGCCGCATTGCCTCCCTGCGATGAGAGGTTCCCGCTTTTGTTATCGGGGCATGCCGGGTTTCATACCCCTTTGATGCAGGCTGCTTCTGATAAAGCACTTACTTTATGGCCTGTTTCACGCTTTAACCTGCCTCAATTGCCGCTGATTGACGGTAGGGGGCATATCTGGCCCGGAATGGGGGGCGATTTAGCTGCGCTACAGCATTACACTTTGCAGCATCAGGTCTGCCAAGCCTATGATTTTAGCAAGGCATTACAAGTTGCAGTGAAGGAGTTTGCTCCACAGCACATTATATTACTTGGCCCGGGTTCGGGCTTGGGCAGTGCTGTCGCGCAAAGCCTGATACAAATTAACTGGCATGGGTTGGCGTCAAAGCAGGATTTCAACACTGTGCAACAAAGCCAGATACCTTATGTGTTAAGTATGGGTATACCAGAGCAGCGTTTGCTTTGCGCAATAGCTGGTGCCGCCTAATGTAACCTGGCCAGCTGATTCAATACCGATAACTTGTGTTCATAGAGTTGTTGTTCGTCATCTGACGGCGCATTGCGGCTGGCTTTTTTCATGTATCTGACGGCGGATTCTGTGTCATCAAGCGCATAGTAGCTCCGTGCCAAACCAAAATAGGCCTCGTGATTTTTTGCATCCAGACTGACCGCATTTTCATAGTACTTTATGGCTTCGGCATAATCGACATTTCTGTAGGCCTCGTTGCCAAGCATCAGAAAGTAATACGGATTACGGTTGCGTTTAGCCAGCACGCGCTTTTCCAGCGCTTCTGCCTCAACAATATTACCTGTTTGCCGGTAGAGTACGGCCAGGTTAGCCAGGGTATTCGTTACATCAGGTTCAAGCGCCAGACTGTGTTTGTAACTGATTTCCGCCAACTCGTGCATACCATTCACTCTGAATAATACCCCCAGGTTGGACCAGGTAACGGAAAACATAGGATCGGACTGTGCTGCGGCTTTGTAATAAGCGTAGGCGTTAGCATATTGTTCTCTGGCAAATGCCACCGCAGCTTTATTGTTATAAAACATCGCTACG
>NZ_DATCSY010000318.1:0-12191 GCF_036568245.1 Rheinheimera sp.
AGAATGAGCTTGGCGCCAGCATTAAAGCGGCAGACGTCGACGCTGTTTATGACAAGCTACAACAATACAATAGTCTGGTGCCAACAGACTTCTCGCTGCATGTTTCGCTGCGGCGAAAACTGGCAGATAAATATTTAAGCCTTTCGGGCGAGCTACTGCAATCGAATCAGGTGCGTACGGCTGAGCGCTTAATGCGCCGGGCTAATGAACTGATGAGTAGTATTGCCAGCTGATCAGCGGTAATGATCGACCCCCTGGCAGAGTTGCTGAATACCCAGCAGTGTGCGGGGGGTAGTACGAAACAGATAATCTGCATTTACGGTTAGAAAATGCCCCGCTTTCACTGCTGGCAAGGACTGAAATGTTTTCCAAAAGCGAAAATCAGCACTGCGCCCCTGCCCGGCGGGCTGAATAATCACCTCAGGCTGAGTCAGTAACACTTGCTCAATACCCACTTGCGGATAATCACCTTTCACCTTTGCAAACGGATTTTCAGCCCGGCACAGCGCTAATATCTGTTGCGGCCAGGCATTGTTCGCTACGGTGCTTAATGGCGTTGTACCCATAGCAAAAAATACCGTTACCGGCGTTTTATGCTGATATTGCTGCCTCTGTTGGTTCAACTGCGCCTTAAATTGCTCCGCCTGCTGCTGCGCCAAGGGCTGTAAGCCGGTAAGCTCGCCCAGCATTATTAACTCTTCGGCAATATCATCCAGTGTCAAAGGATCTGAGAATGCAACTTCGATACCCAGCTGCTGCAAACGTTTGACATCAGCCTGCGGATTGCCGGTACGCCAGGCAATAACCAGATCAGGCTGCAACGCCAGCACGGCTTCAATGTTAATACTGGCATAATTTGCCACACTGGGAAGATCAGCAGCCTGTTCCGGATAATCACTGTAATCACTCACCGCAACCAGCCTGTCACCTGCACCAATGGCATACAACATTTCAGTAATATGCGGGGCTAATGCAATAATGCGCTGCTCTGCCCACGCCAAGCTGCTGTTTAACAACAATATCAACATCAACCAGCGCTTCACCAGTCAACCCCCTTCTGCGCTTTCACGCCGCTGTCAAATGCATGCTTTACGTTTTGTACTTCACTGACGGTATCTGCCAGCTCAATCAATCGCCGGTGACAGGCGCGGCCTGTGATTACCACATGCTGAGTCGCAGGACGAGACATTAATGCGCGCTCTATCCGGTCCAGTTCTATGTAATGATAACTGAGCATATAAGTGAGCTCGTCAAGCAGCACCAGATCGATAGCATCATCGGCTAAAAACTGCTCTGCCTGTTGCCACACCAGCTCAGCGGCAGCTATATCAGCCGTTTTATCCTGCGTATCCCAGGTAAAACCGGTTGCCATAACCGCAAACTGTACACCATGTTGTTGCAGCAAGTTCCGTTCACCACAATCCCAGTTTCCCTTTATAAACTGCGCTACTGCGGCTTTCTGACCATGCCCGACTGCGCGCGCGACAGTGCCAAAACCTGACGTTGATTTACCTTTGCCGTTACCCGTTATTACCAGTAATAAACCTTTGTCTTCAGTTGCAGCGGCGATGGCGCTGTCAACCTGCACTTTCAGGCGCTGTTGCCGCTCACGGTGGCGTTGTTGTTTCTGCTGTTCTGAGCTCATAGGTTATCGCTATAGCCGTTGCCGGCGCATTATAAGTAAAAAGAATATGCTGCCTGCCAGCGAGGTAATAACCCCCAGGGGAATTTCCTGCTGTGGCAAAATTAAACGGGCCAGATTATCAACCCAAATCATAAACAAGGCACCAACCACTGCCGATCCCAATAACAAGCGCACCGACGTAACACCAAAAAAATGCCTGACAATATGCGGCACCATCAGACCGACAAAGGCTATGCCTCCACATTGCGATACGATACAAGCGGTCAGTAATGCCGTTGCCAGTAACAATATCAGGCGCAACCGTAATGTATTAACGCCAAGCGTACATGCACTTTCATCACTAAACAGTAACGCATCCAGTTGTCTGCGAAACGCCAGTGCCAATAGCAATACTATTAACGTCACCGGTGCCAACAACGCAACGCTGTACCAGTCAGTGCGGCTTAAACTCCCCATCAGCCAGAACATGATGCGGTTAGCCGCGAAAGGCTCGGCAAAATACAAAATAAAGCTGCTTATCGCACTTAGCATAAAAGACACGGCAACGCCTGCCAGCAAGGTAATTTCTACTTTACGCCAGCGCTGGCCTGCGCAGACAGCAAATACCAGTGCCACTGCAAACAGTGCACCGGCAAAAGCACCTAAAGCCATACTTACCATCTGCGGCGGCAGCACGACACTGACAAGGGTGGCGCCTAGACCGGCGCCAGCCATCAGACCAAATAAATAAGGATCGGCCAGCGGATTGCGGCTGGCGTTTTGTAAAATAGCACCGCAAATTGCCAGACCGGCTCCCACTAATACCGCAGTCAGTATGCGGGGCAGCCTTATCTGCCAGACAATAGTATTTAACAACTCGGCATTGATTGGCAGGTTAAAACCCTGTCCAGTCAGTAAACCAAACACTTCGCTGATACTTAGCTTAACACTACCAAACGTCAGGCTTAACAGCACGCTGACTAATAGCAAAATAACAGTGCCCGCCATCATACGGCCGTAATGACGTCTTAGCATCGGTTACCACCAAAATCAGGCAAAAATGTGAGCTGAAGCTTCTGTAGCTGCGGATGTAAATAGGTATGACAGTTCATACCAAAAACCGGCTGCAACAAGGCCTTGGTCAGCACCTGGTCTGGCGGGCCAAAAGCACACTGTACTCCTTGGTCCAATAACAACAGCTTATCGCAGTACATCGCTGCCAGATTTAAGTCATGCAGACAAGCCAAAGCCGGAATGCCCAAATTGCGTACCAACTGCAATATCTGATGTTGAAATTTTACGTCCAGATGATTCGTAGGTTCATCAAGCAGCAGTATGGCTGGCTGTTGCACCAGAGCGCGTGCAATATAAAGTCGCTGCAGCTCACCACCTGACAGCGTATCAACCTGTTGTGTTGTTTTATGTTCCAGCCCTACTTTTTGTAACGCCTGGTTTATGCACTCATCATCTTCACTGTTGTTAAGTTCAAACCAGCTTTTGCGGGGTAAAAGCCCCATAGCGGCGACCTGGTGCACAGTTAAACTAAACAATGGAGGGGAATTCTGACTCACGACAGCCACAGTGCGTGCCAGCTTTGCCGCAGTGTACTGCTGCACCGGTATGTTTTTTAGCAATACTGCGCCACTGTCAGCGATATACTGATTACATAATAAACGCAGCAGGCTGCTTTTACCGGCGCCGTTTGGCCCAATAATGCCGATAAATTCACCTGATTGCAGTGAAAAACTAATATTCTGCAAGATAGGCTTATTGTCTAAGCGAAGAGAAACCGCAGATACATTCAGCAAAACCAACTCCTGATAAAGGCAGCAGCCGGCCTGCGAAGTGCATGGCATGGTGCTGCTGTGAGCTCCCGCACAGAGGCATAACGCTAAGCTTAAGCAGGTATCCTGACTTGATGTGGTAACCCACAATCATCCTTCCCAGCGCAAAGCCAGTGGTTATAGATTGCAGCACATCTTACAGTTGCGGGTACAGTGCAGGCTTCTCACCTGCTTCCCTGTCTGGCGGGTATCAAACCGCCCTAAAGCTCGGCACAGTGTAACAGAAATATATCTTTGCAGGCATAACAAAACCGCCGGTTTGAAGCCGGCGGTTTTGTTATCAGGATTGAATATTATGTATGGGTTTAGTCCAGCGCACTTAACAGCGTTTTATCCAAGCCATCTTCGTTCAATATTTTTACAATCGCCTGACAATGTTCAATGGTGAAGTCGCCGTCAGCAATTTGCGCATTTAGCATATTGCGTCTTTTCATCACGATATCAGATACCATTTTCTGATCTGAACCGGCTTTATCCATCTTGCCATTAAGTTTATCCAAAAATGGATAAAGATTCTTTTCAGCATCGTAAGCCGCAGAGCGTACTGCAGGGTGGAAGTCTTCACAGGCATTAAGGTTTAGCAGATAAAAGTTCAGATAACCGGCAACGGTCACCAGTTTATAATCCTGAGTATTAGCTATTGCAGCGGAGGAAAACACTGCTGCCGCAATAATTGCACTTGCCCATTTTTTCATTATGACTTCCTGTTTTTCAGCTTGCGATGCTATTCAATCTAACCACAAAGCCGGCGTTTTGCAACGTTAAGATGCTAAAAAGCAACGCATCATATTATATAGATAAGCTGACACGGCAAGAGCAAATTGCGCTCAGCTATTTTCCCCAGGGTACGCACAGCCAGCTGTACTAAAGCCTTATTGATCCATGCTACTTAATGTGCAAAATTTAACGCTAAACCATTCTGTTATGGAGTTTTTATGCGCTTAGTCACTCTAGCTGCCCTGCTGCTATCCACCCCGTCCTCGTTTGCTCTGACAAACGACGTTTCAGCTATCAGCAAGCTGGATCTGGACGAAACGATTACCGTATCAGGCTTATCCAGCGGTGCTTACATGGCAGGTCAATATCATCAGGCATTTGCCAGTCAGGTCAAAGGTGTTGCCATGTTAGCCGGCGGACCGGTGTATTGTGCGCAGAACAGTCTCGGGCTGGCATTAGAGCATTGCTTTAACAAAGACACCAGCGCGCCAGACCTTGCAGTAATTGAACAGTACCTCACGGCTGCACGCGAAACTGACAAACTTGCACCGCTCAGTGCACAGGCAGATGATAAGGTATGGATCTTAAACGGCACTGAAGACAAGACAGTACAACCAAAGCTGGGGGCCTTGCTGTACCAACAATACCAGCGCTGGGTTAAACCAGAGAATATCGTGTTCGTCGATGACAAAGCGTTTGCGCACACCTTTCCGACAGACCGCAATGACCTGGGTAATTGCAGCCAGTCAGAACCACCGTATCTGGCAAGTTGCAACTACGATGCCGCAGGCACTTTGCTTAACCACCTCATCGGCGACATTAAACCTAAAGCCGCAACCACGACCGGCGAGCTTGTCGAGATAAATCAACATCAGTTATCTAAAGCTGCGACAACCACTCTGGCTAAAACCGGTTATCTGTATATCCCGCAGCGCTGCGCCGCTGGCGAACCATGCCAGCTGCATGTTAGTTTCCACGGTTGCAAGCAAAATGCAGACAACGTCGGTGACGCGTACACCACAGGCACAGGCTTAAATAACTACGCAGATACCAACAATATTGTTATTTTGTACCCACAAACGCAGGCAAGTAATATCAACCCGTTTAACCCCAATGCCTGCTGGGATTGGTGGGGCTATACCGGAGCCGACTACGCAACAACTAATGGCCCTCAGCTGCAGGCCGTGCATCAGTTAGTACAAGCTTTACTGCGCGGGCCAAAGCAGTAACAACTAACTGCAACTTAGAAGAACCGCGACCAGGAAATAAATGCCGACAGCCCGGTATCACGATCGGTTAACGGGCTGTCACTGATACTGCTGCCATACCATTTGTGCTCAATACCCAATCGTGTCATGCCACCGAACAACAGCGGTGTACTAACCGCTAAGCCTGCCGTGTAATTCCATGCGCCATCGGCGCTATAAGCAGAGCGTCCGGTAGTAGCCTCGTCTTCGCGAACACCATAATAATAATCAACCAGGTCGCTGTTGGCATAACTGACAGCAAACTTAGGTTCAAAGATGACAGCCTTAAAACGGTAGTTATAACTTACTGCCAGCGTCGATTCCTGGCCGTTGGAATTGCCAAGTAAGTCAAATACCGTATCCGCTTCCAGCAACCAGTCTTGCTGACGCAGCTGTACCGCTATACCACCATCCAGAGAATCTTTTCGCTTTGCCATATCGGCAAAGACTGTACTGTCGGACTGATCAAAGCCATCAAAACGTGGAGCCAGCTTGGCATTTATACTGAAATTACCAAGCTCAGCTAACTTATAACTGACAAAAGGACCATATACCGAGAGCTTATCGCCCCGATAACCCAGGATTGGCAAAGGTATAGTACGGTTGCTGTAACCGCGATAAATCTCCTGGTTAACGCCGACACCTATGCCGTAAAGAAAGCCAGCCTGGGCTTCCTGTGCGGCTGCCGTATGACTGCCAAGCATCGCTAACGCCAGTACAGAGCAAGAAACAGAATAATTACGCTTCATCAGATACCCTATATTTGTCGTGAATATTTCATTTGAAGCATAACAACATAAATTATTTACCATTTTATGTCTGTAATTAATGGTGTCGATTCATTTGCCTCATTCACGGCCTGAATTGGCTACACCTGCGGGTAGTAACTGCTCTACACCGCCAAGACGTTTAGCAATTTGCATTATCCTGTCATTGTGTCTGGCCAGAGCAGTTTTATCTTCTGCAGTCAGACAGCCTGTCAGCGTCTGATAGTACTGCTGCCCCCGCCTGATGCTTTTTTCTGCATTTTGCCGCTGCGCTGCAGGCACGAACATCAACGCCTGCTGCGATACCTGTAATGCTGGCTGAATACTGTCCAGTACCGGCCAGGTCACTTTTGCACTTAGCTCAACAAATTGCTGTGGGGTAAACCCATGTTGTTTAACCAGCTGTTCAATTTGTTTCTGATAGTTTTTGTCTTTTTCCTGCGCACTTAATTGCTGGTAATGCTTTGACCAGTCACAATGCTGCTGCAGATTAAATTGGTTATTTTGCGGCCTTTGCTGTAGCTGCTGTAATTTTGGGATCATTAGTTCAAGCTGATCCAGGTTGTGATCAGTCAGCACCGTTTCGGCAGCCAACGGCACAGAAACACAAGCAGCCAGGGTAAGCGCGGTAATAGTTTTCGCGGTAAACATAGGATCTCCAGAATACGTTTTAGCTGCATCACAACATTAGCAGTATCACAACAAAGGTTTGCTTAACACAGCCTGAAATAATCGTCAGCGGAAAAACAATGCCGCTAAACCACCAGACAGGATAACCAGCGTAGCGACAAGCAGCTTATTTGCCAGCACACGACTGCCAAGCGCAAACACCAGCATACATTTGACCACAGTGTTGCTAAGCGCCGCTATCGTCACGCCAGCCGCCGCCACAGTCAGCGCATCCGGCAGACGCCTCGCATAGTCGGTCATCGACAAGGTTACAGCATCTACATCTGTCATACCGGCAACTGCAGCCACTAAGTACAAGCCTTCAGCCGCTGCATATTGCTCGGTAAGCTTTACCAGCAGCAGTATCACGGCAAACAAAATGCCAAATTTGATCGCTGCGACCAGACTAAAAGGGTTACTGACTTTCAGCGCGCTGTGCTGTGGTGACACATAACGCCGACTTCCCAACCAATAGTACACACCTGCCATAACGGCGGTTAACAGCGCCATAGCTGCAAATGGCAGTAATAAGGTTGCCAGCAACGGTTGATACACAATAGCTACCGTGACCAGCACACGGATAAACATCACCAGCCACGCCAGTAAAACACCACATGCCTGCGTATCTGCAGCCAAAGGGTCACTTTCCAGCTTACTGCTGCGGGCAAAGCTGAGCGTAGCTGCGGTTGATGACGCCAAACCACCGCTGATCCCTGTTACCACGGTGCCATGAGCAGTGCCGAGCCAGCGCACTGCTATATAACCCAGCAACGACATTGATGAAATCAGGATCACCAGTAACCATAGCCGGTAAGGATTAAGCGCCTGCCACGGGTCAATCGCATGGTTCGGCAGCAGTGGCAGCACAATAAAACTGGCAATCAGCAGCTTTAAACCGGCATACATATCATCAATGTCAATTTTTGCCACCAGCCCATGCAGCGGTTGTTTAAAGGTTAAAATGGCAGAAGTAAGAATGCCCAGCATCACCGCCAGCTCTGCATAGCCAAACATAATGGCGCCGCCTAGCAGACACACGGTAATAGCACTTATTTCACTTGTCAGACCGGGTGATGCCGCCGTACGTTGGTTCTCCAGCACGTAGGCGGCAATAACCGCCAGCGCCACTATCAATACCGTGATTACAAAAAGCCAGGGCGACTGCAGATGCAAGGATAGCCAGGCGGATATAGCGCCTGCCTGAGCAAACAAAATGTAGGTTCGAAGGCCGCCAAAATTACCGGGATGTTCGCTACGCCGATGCTTTTCCCGCTCGACCCCTACCAGGGCGCCAAGCAACAATGCGATTAAAAAATTTTGCACCATCACAAAGTCAAACTCTGACATTTTTACGTTAACTCAGTTATTTAGCTAAATCTGGCATCAGCATAGCGCAATTTATACTTCCATGTCATTGAGATAAACACAGCGTGAAATTGAGCCGCCACACCGAACGCGGTACACTCAGCGGCCAATAGCTCAATGCAGGTTTATATATGGCATTAAAAGCCACTGTTTTTAAAGTTCAGCTGCAAATAGCAGATATGGACAGACACTATTATCAGGATCATAGCCTGACAATTGCACAGCATCCTTCAGAAAATAACGAGCGCATGATGGTGCGCCTGCTGGCTTTTGCGCTCAATGCCAGCCCAACGCTCGCCTTTACAAAAGGCTTAAGTGCTGAAGATGATGAGCCGGAACTGTGGGATACCTCGCTCGACGGAGAAATACAACTGTGGGTTGAATTTGGCCAGAGTGATGAAAAATGGCTAAGAAAAGCCGCCGGGCGTGCCAGACAGGTGCAATTATTTTGTTATGGTGGCAGAAGTGTGCCGGTGTGGTGGAAAAGCAGCCAGCAAGCACTGGAGCGTTACAGCAACCTGAAAGTCATCGACATACCGGAAGAAGCCGTTAAAGCAATGGCCGGATTGGTTGACCGCACTATGCAGTTACAGTGCAATATCAGTGAAGGCCAGATCTGGCTATCAAATCAGGATCAGAGTGTGCTGATTGAACCTGTGCTGCTAAAAGCAGCACAGTGAGCACCGCCGCGCCTACCCCAGGCGCGGATCTGTTTCATTTATCATCGCTTGTTGGCGATTACTGTTCGTAAACGCCAGCAATGCAGGATAATCATCCAGTTCCATCAGTTCGCGAAACAGCGTCCAGTCAACCAGGCTATACAATGCCATTGCAACATAGTCCCAGTTGGCAAACTCGCCATTGGCGGCCTGTTGCTCCAATACAAACAGGGATGTTGCCACCCGCTCACGCTGCAGATTAAAAAACAGCTTGTCGTCGTTCGTATTGAAACCGCTGCGGTTACACTGCAGCAGCATCACCAGAGAATCATTGACAGCATTAATCACCGTCAGCTGATTTTCCTGATACCAGCTCAGTGCGTCCAATCCCAGCTTAGCGGCCAGATAACGGTATATCACTGCGGAATCAAAGATAGCGCGGTCGCCATCTTGCAGCATCGGAATGCGCAACGCCGGGTTAATGGCTGCGAGCGTCTCGCGGTCAGCTCCGGCGAAAATGTTCAGATTAACAAACTCATGCGGTGTACTGGCCAAAAGTAAGCGGATCCGCCGCACATAAGGCGATGTTTGTGAACCATAAAGTTTCATGCTTGCTCCTTAACAGGCGCCGGGGCGCGTAGAGATTGGATACTAAAACCACTGACCAGTGCTGTACCGGCAATAACAGAGGCGGCACCGGCCAGCGTATGCCAGCCGATCTGCTCCTGTAAAAAGACATGGCCCCACAACACACCAAATACCGGGATCAGAAAAGTCACAGTAAGTGTCGGGGTTGCACCCAAATCCTGCACCAGACGAAAGTACAGCAGATAGGCAATACCAGTACAAACAATACCAAGTGCCAGCACAGCCATTAAGCTCTGGTGTGCCGGCTCTGCTACCGGCAACGGGATAAACCATAGCAACGGCAGTAGCCATAAACTGGCGCCCCACATACTGCCATGAGCGTTGATAAAGGCCGGTACCGGCTTCGCCAGCCGGGTATACCAGGTCGCGATACCGTAGCAACAGGCAGCGCCAGCAGCGGCGGCGATCGCCGGTATCGCTGCGCTATCAGAAACCACCGCATCAAAGCCAACCAACACCGAGACACCGGCGATACCAAGAACCAGACCGCTTGCCAGCCGCAAAGACATTGTCTGACGGAAAAACAGCCAGCCGATAACAGCGCCCCACAGCGGCGCCGTTGCATTAAGTACGGCAAGCAATGAAGCCGTCAATGTCTGGGCAGCATAGGCAAATAATAAAAACGGCAACGCAGTGTTAAAGAAACTCAGTATCATAAAATGCGCGGCATGAGCTCGAAGTGGTAATGCGCGTTTTAGCACCAGCGCGACCAAAGCCAGAAAGACAGCGGCCGACAATACCCGGCCAAACATCAGCCAGGCAGGCCCGAGCTCTGGCACTGCAATACGCATAAATAAGAAAGAGGCGCCCCAGATAGCAGCGAGAGATAACAAACGAACGATACTACCAGGCCCCACCTTTGCCTCCAACGAGTATTTTTTTTACCATTTACACGATAAAAAGGCGGAATTATTCACAATACAACATTGCCAAGCTATGCAGCTTTATTGCATAATCATCCCGCTTCATTTTTGCTTTATAGCTTTCGGCCCACGTTTTTGCGTGGGCTTTTTACTTTTACAGCCGACAGCGTTCAGCCTTTATCATCATGACCAATTCGGCTGGCTACCGCGCCGGTTTGTTGCTGGTACTTTGCATCCAGCCGTTTGTTATAAGGCCGCTCTGCAGCGCCTGTCATCAGCTCAAAGTTCAGGGCGCCGATTTTCATTTTTGGCCGAAGCGCTAGCGGCAATTTACCACTGTTATAAAACTCCAGCACAATGTTGCCCGACCAGCCCGGGTCAATACGGTGTGCGGTTACGTGTACCATCAGGCCCAAACGTGCCAGCGATGAGCGGCCATCAAGCCAGCCTACGATATCAGCAGGCAGCGTGACGGACTCCAGTGTCATGGCCAGTGCCAGCTCACCGGGGTGCAGAATAAATTTATCGCCGTCCGCAATGTAAATTTCGTCACTCATTACACTGTTGAGCGCTTTATCTACTTCGGCTCTTGGCCCACTTAAATCGATATAGGGTGCGGCATGAGCCTGAAACACGCGGAACTTGTTGCCAAGGCGGATATCCACACTGACGCCGCTGATCATATCGGTGTCTGGCATCGGCTCAATTTTAATTTTACCTTCAGCTAAATGGCGTTCTATATCGCGGTCACACAATCTCATCTTAATCGTCCGTTATAATAATTTCAGGCTGGCTTGCCTGCTGTACAGAGGTTTGCCAATGTAAAGCCAGTATTAATTGCCGGCTGATTGTACGGTAAATTTGTGCCACTGGCTGCTCTTTTAATACAACAGGTATGCCAAGATCTGCCTGCTCGCGGATTTGCTTTTGCAGTGGTAACTGGCCAAGTACCGGCACCTGGTAACGCTCGGCCAGCAACACGCCACCTTCTGTACCAAAAATATCATCGCGTGTGCCACAATGACCACACAGATAAAAACTCATGTTTTCAACCAGGCCGGCAATTGGAATATTAACCTGGCGAAACATACTGATGGCTTTTTGCGCATCAGCAAGTGCGACATCCTGTGGCGTCGTGACCACTACCGCAGCAGTAACAGGCAGCTTTTGCGCCATGGTCAGCTGAATATCCCCGGTGCCGGGCGGCATATCGACAATCAGATAATCCAGCTCTGGCCACAGTGTTTCATTGAGTAGTTGTAGCAGCGCCTGACTGGCCATAGGCCCGCGCCACACCGAGGCCTGCAACGGGTCAACCAGAAATCCGATAGACTGAAGGTACACGCCGTGCGCAAATTTAGGTTGCATCAGTTTGTTATCCGCCGAGGTGATTTTCTCTCCGCTTAACCCCAGCATTGTCGGTATAGATGGACCATAAATGTCTGCATCTAACAGGCCAACCTTCGCCCCTTCCAGCGCCAGCGCCGCAGCAATGTTGACAGCTGTGGTCGATTTACCCACTCCACCCTTACCGGAAGCCACCAGCACAATATGCTTAATATCTTTAAAGGCGGTATTCGCGTCTGACTGATAGCCGATTTGCACGCTGTACGCAAAGCCTGCATCGTTAAGCGCTTGCTGCAACGCAGCAGTCACTGACAGCAGCGGTAGCTTTAACTGAACCTGCAGTACATTTTTATTCATGCTGACAGTTTGCAGTACTAACGATAACGGTGCACCGCTTTCAGGTAGTTGCCATTGCTGTAACCACTGTAACAGCGCTTCAGG
>NZ_DATCSY010000319.1:0-2008 GCF_036568245.1 Rheinheimera sp.
AATTAATATTGGGCGAGTTGAATTATGAACTCAATTACAGCAGTAAAAGACGCAGCGTGGCGTTACAAATTGCTGACGGGAAGTTGACGGTAAGGGCTCCTGTGGGGGTGAGTATTGCGGACGTTAATGCTTTAATTACCAAGAAACAGCCTTGGATTGCGAAACATCTTAATCGGGCACAGACACAGCGTACTCCAGCTTGGCTGGAACAAGGTTGTATTCCATTACTTGATAATATATTGCCATTACAGGTACAGAATGCTTCGGATTCTGGCGTCTTGCTGTCTGGCGGTTCAGTTATTGTATCGCTGTCAAAACGTGTTAAAGCGACAGACGCTAAACTACGGCAGTTATTGCAACACTGGTATAAGCATCAGGCCAGCATTTGGTTTGGCGAACGTGTTGCATTCTGGCAGCGGGAGATGAAGGTAACATCAGCCTCGTTAACCATCGGCCACTGGAAAACGAAATGGGGATATTGTAAAAGTAGCGCAGAGCTCGGTTTTAACTGGCGTTTAATGATGGCGCCTGAATGGGTTGCTGACTATGTTGTTGTGCACGAACTGGCCCATTTACGCCACCTGAATCATTCAGTACATTTCTGGCAACTGGTACAGCAGCACTATCCCCGTCACAAAGACGCTAAGCTATGGTTGAAGCAGAATCAACACCGATTTGAATTGTAAAAAAGCGCCGGCATGAAAGCCGGCGTAAATACTAGGACATCGAAACAGGAGAGAAATGGTACTACTTAACAACTACTGATAGATGAGACTGTGGCTTTTAAAATTAATTCAAAATATTTTTAGTTATTTTTTCGTGGCCGTTTTGCATTTGTATTAGCCACTGATTTAAGCTCAGTCTATTGCCAGAAATAAGGAAGGCTCTGCCTTCGGTGTCACCAATAGTGGAATGAAAATTAATGACGAATCTTTTACGCCTACAGCAATTAGCGAAGTTGCTTGATGTCACCAGATTACAGGATGATGAAACAGGCGCTTCTTTTGATAGCTGGACTGCATCATTGCCCGCAATACCTGCAGCAGCTTATTGCGTATATCCTCAGTATTTGGCTTCGTTGCTCAACTGGCCTGCGCGCCAAAAGCAATCCGCTATTGCGACAGTGGTTAACTTTCCGTCGGGTGATATGCCAGTACAGCAAGTGTGCCTGCAGATCCGGGATGCTTTATCAGCCGGGGCAACTGAAATTGATTGTGTGCTGCCATATGAAATGCTGCTGCGCGGAGAATACAACGCGGTAAAAAGTTTTCTGCAAAGTGTCCGTAAAGCCTGTGCTGATAAATGTCTTAAAATTATTATCGAGTCTGGCGAACTGAACACCGCGCAACAAATAACAATAGCCAGTGAGCTTGTAATTGAAGCAGGCGCTGATTTTATAAAGACGTCTACTGGTAAAGTCCCGGTGGGTGTGACGGAAGAGGCTGTACGTATCATCCTTAGCGTGATCGCTGCGTCAAAGCGTCATATTGGTTTTAAAGCGTCTGGTGGCGTCCGCTCGGTAGAACAGGCACTGAACATCGTGCAGCTATATGAAGACCTGACCGGCAATATAGCGTTAAGTAGCGGGCTGCGTATTGGTGCCAGCGCTTTAGTTTATGAACTGGCAGAACAGATAGCAGCGCAATCGTCAGCGCCGCATTTCGTCTCTTAGCTTGTCAAACTGCTGCAGTAGTTCTTTATAACGCACGCGATGATGTTCTGGCAATGGCATATTATCGACAACGCGGAAGGTTTTTTTACATCGGTCAAACAGTTCAGATGACTTGCGTTTTTGCTGACTGTTAAGCAGCTGAATTGAAGCCTGGATCAGGTTCAGCGCACTACCGGTGTTCATTGGAGCAAGCTCCAGTGCAGCTTCAAATTGTTTGACTGCTGCGTTAAAGTTACCTTCCTTATAGCTTTTGATGCCAGCTTTATTCAGTTCACCAAACTGTTGCTGCTTTTTATCAACGAAATGTTGCTGATCACTAAATAAGGTTTTTAGCAG
>NZ_DATCSY010000320.1:0-8065 GCF_036568245.1 Rheinheimera sp.
TGATTGATGAGCCGATGGCTGCGGCTATCGGTGCCGGTTTGCCGGTATCAGAAGCAACCGGTTCTATGGTGGTTGATATCGGTGGTGGTACCACAGAAGTCGCGATTATTTCATTGAACGGTGTAGTGTACTCCTCTTCTGTTCGTATCGGTGGTGACAAGTTTGACGATGCGATAGTGAACTATATCCGCCGCAACTACGGTATTTTGATTGGCGAAGCCACTGCAGAGCGTATTAAAACCGAAATTGGTTCAGCCTACCCAAGTGACGATGTACTGGAAATTGAAGTACGTGGCCGCAATCTGGCTGAAGGGGTACCGCGCAGTTTCACTATGACCAGTAATGAAATTTTAGAAGCGTTACAAGAGCCACTGGCAGGTATCGTCAGTGCTGTGATGGTAGCGCTTGAGCAGTCACCACCGGAGCTGGCATCAGATATTTCTGAACGGGGTATGGTGCTGACAGGTGGTGGCGCGCTGCTACGTGATCTGGATCGTTTATTAATGGAAGAAACCGGTATTCCGGTTGTCGTAGCCGATGATCCGTTAACCTGTGTCGCCCGTGGTGGCGGTAAAGCACTGGAGATGATTGATATGCACGGCGGTGATGTATTCAGTTACGATTAACTGAATCCGCTGTTGTGCCTGCATTTGTATGAACCAGATCTATAGTCGGGGCCCGTCACTGCCACTGCGGTTGTTTTTAGCCGTAGTATGCAGTGCTGGCCTGATGTTTCTCGACCGCTACACAGATAGCTCTACCCAACTACGCAGTTACCTCACTGCCGCCGCCAGCCCGCTGTTTTATGTTGCCAGCCTGCCTCAGGCACTGTTTTCCGGTGCATCTGAGCAATTTATGTCGCAGCAGACCATGCTGGACGAAAATGCCCGCTTAAAAGAAACCTTGCTGCAGCAAAGCGGGCAGCTGCAGCTGCTGCGGTTTTTGCAGCAGGAAAACGAGAAATTACGCGCGTTGCTTGGCTCTTCTGCCGCCATTGAAGATCAATCACTGGTCGCGGAGGTGCTGGCTGTCTACAGTCATCCGTTCAGCCATCAGGTGGTGCTGAATAAGGGCAGCAATGATGGCGTAACAGAGTTTCAGCCGGTCATTGACGACCAGGGCGTGGTAGGGCAAGTGGTCAGCGTTGGCCCGTCCAGCAGCCGCGCTTTGTTGATTTCAGATAATACTCATGCCTTGGCGGTACGCGCCGAACGTACCGGAGTGCGGGCTATTGTCGAAGGTCTGGGGCAATGGGATGTGCTCAGGGTAATGCATCTGCCGCACAGTACTGATATCCGCGAAGGCGATCGTTTGCTGACGTCCGGGCTGGATGGCCGTTTTCCGGAGGGGTATCCGGTAGCCAGGGTGGTACGCATCAGTCAGGATGCCAGTCAGCCGTTTATGGTGGTATATGCCGAACCTTACGCCCGGCTTGATCGGATCCGTCATGTGCTGCTGTTATCAGGTCGGAGTGAAGCGATGGCAGAAGCGGCAGAGATCCTGCCGCCGGAGCAACCCTGATGCGTAAACCTCAACGTCTTGGCTTTATTTATTTGTCATTGTTTGCCGCACTGCTGCTGACAGTGATGCCAATGCCGCAAATAGTGAAACTGGCACGGCCGGATTGGGCCCTGTTAGTATTGATGTACTGGGTTTTAGCCCTGCCGCAGCGCGTTGGCGTGATCACGGCATTCTTTACCGGCTTTATTGTCGATGTGCTGGTGGGCACTGTGCTGGGCGTCAATGCGCTGGCTTTTTCGGTGGTGATTTTTGTCGTCGCTCAGCATCACCTGAAGATCCGTAATTTTGCTGTGGTGCAACAGGCGTTGCTGCTGGGGCTGATGCTGGCGCTGTACCAGCTGTTGTTATTCTGGCTCAGCCATTTTCTTACCGGGGTTTATTTCCGGCCGCAGTACCTGTGGCCGGTGCTGACAGGCATGCTGGTCTGGCCCTGGTTGTTCTGGCTACTGCGTCGCTACCGGCGACAACTCAAAATCCAATGAGTCATCCTGCCATTGCGTTAGCTTCTGCTTCTCCGCGCCGGCGTGAACTGCTGGCGCAACTGGGTGTCAACTACGAACTGGTCAAAGCTGATATTGATGAAACACCGCTGCCTGATGAAGCTGCGCCACTTTACGTACAGCGCCTGGCGCTGGCCAAAGCCCACGCCGGTTTAACCCGTCTGAGTCAACAGAAACCTGTGCTGGGTGCAGACACTGTTGTTGTTGTCGACGGGCTTATTCTGGGTAAGCCCGCTGATTTTGAACAATTCCGCCAGACCATGCTGTTGTTATCGGGCCGCAGCCATCAGGTGATGACGGCGATAGCGCTGGTGAGTTCTCAGCGGCAACTGACACAACTGGTAAGCACCGATGTGACTTTCCGCGTTCTGACCGAAGCCGAAATCAGCGCTTACTGGGCAACAGGTGAGCCGCAGGATAAAGCCGGTGGTTACGGTATTCAGGGCCTGGCAGGGCGTTTTGTAAAACGAATTAATGGCAGCTACAGCGCTGTCGTCGGTTTGCCGCTGTGTGAAACAGAACAGTTGCTACAACAATGGCAGGAATTATCATGAGCGCAGAATTACTGCTGAATGTTACCCCGAGTGAAACCCGGGTTGCACTGATTGAAAATGGTGTACTGCAGGAGCTGCATATCGAACGGCAGGCAAGGCTTGGCCTGGTAGGCAATATTTATGTCGGGAAAGTCAGCCGGGTGCTGCCTGGTATGCAGGCGGCATTTGTAGATATCGGCCTGGACAAAGCGGCCTTTTTGCATGCGTCCGACATCGTGCAACACGACTCGCTGACTGAGCTTGATGGCAAACCCGCCGTCAGTAAAGACATCCGGGTACTGGTGCGCGAGGGCCAATACCTGCTGGTACAAGTGGTAAAAGATCCTTTGGGCACCAAAGGAGCCCGTCTGACGACCGATATCACGCTGCCATCGCGTTATCTGGTGTTTATGCCGGGTTCGCCCCATGTAGGTGTGTCGCAGCGGCTGGAAACGGAATCGGAACGGCAGCGGTTAAAAGACATTGTCAGCCAGTATCTGGACGATAGCGGTGGCTTTATTGTCCGTACAGCGGCCGAAGGCGCCAAAGAAGAAGAGCTGGCCCAAGATGCCCGTTTTCTGAAAAAGCTGTGGGCCAAGGTGTTAAAACGTAAGCAGAAAACCCGCAAAGAGGGTGTGGTGTATGAAGATCTGACACTGGCTTACCGTATACTGCGTGATTTTGTTGGCACTGAGCTGGAGCGGGTAAGGGTTGATTCGAAACTGACTTATCAGCAGTTAACGGCATTTTGTGAAGAGTTTATTCCGCATATGTCGTCCTTGCTGGAGTATTACCCCGGCGAGCGGCCTATCTTTGATATGTTTGATGTTGAGAATGAAATTCAGCGTGCGCTGGAGCGCAAAGTACCGCTGAAAAGTGGTGGCTATCTGATTATTGACCAGACCGAAGCCATGACTACTATCGATGTTAATACCGGCGCTTTTGTCGGTCATCGTAATCTGGATGAGACGATTTTTAACACCAACACCGAGGCGACGCAGGCTATCGCCAGACAGCTGCGGCTGCGCAACCTTGGCGGCATTATCATTATCGATTTTATTGATATGCAAAACGCTGAGCATAAAAAACGGGTATTTCACAGTTTAGAGCTTGCGTTGGCCCGCGATCGGGCGAAAACCAATATTCATGGCTTCTCAGCACTGGGATTGGTGGAGATGACGCGTAAAAGAACACGCGAAAGTCTGGAACATATCCTGTGTTCTGAGTGTCCAGTATGTGAGGGGCGGGGCAGTCTGAAAACCGTGGAAACCGTCTGTTTTGAAGTGTTGCGTGAAATTGTGCGGGTTAACCGGGCTTATGCCGCCGATAAATTTGTGGTTTATGTATCACCGGCAGTTAAAGACGCGCTGACCAACGATGAGTTTCACAGCCTGGCAGAGTTGCAGGTGTTTATCGGCAAACAAATCAGTATTCAGACAGAACCGCTGTACACCCAGGAACAATTTGATGTGGTGATGATGTAGTGCAAAAGGCAAAGCTGGTTTGCTTTTACTGTTTACATAAAGTCTGGCTCCTCCTGGCCGTGGTGCTGGTGCTGCTGGCTGTGCTAATTTCAGTGCTGCGTTACACCCTGCCTTACGCCGATGATTACAAACATCATATCGAACAGCTAATCGAAGACCGCTATGGTGCCAGAGTCGATATTGGCGAGCTCAGTGCTGGCTGGCAGAAGTTTGGCCCGGCCTTGTTACTCAATGATGTCAGGTTGTACAACGCTGATAAGCAATTACAGCTGAGCATCGCTGAAACGCGGGTAAGGCTGGATTTCTGGCGTAGCATACTGAACCGTCAGCTGACTGCGCAGCACTTCGAATTAAGTGGGCTTAATTATTATGCCGATGCCAGCAGCCTGCTGGGCGGCGATGCAGGGGCCAAACTGGATACGGCGCCTGTGCTGGACGCACTGGAACGTTTATTTTTCCGGCAACTGGCATATTTCTCCGTGGTGGACAGTCAGCTGGTACTGCAAAATGATGATGACCCTGATCTGGTGGTTAACATCAAACAACTGGACTGGGCGAACAGCGGCAACCGGCACCAGGGCTTTGGTGAGTTATCTCTGGCAGGTGTGACCGCCAATACTGTGTCCTTTGTACTGGATTTGCACGGCGATACGTTAAGAGAGGCCGATGGGCAACTGTATCTGGACAGCGAGCGGCTTGATGTTCTGCCCTGGTTTGCCAAATTGCTGCCGCAAAGCCGCAAGTTACAGCAGGCCAGTATCAATTTTAAGGCCTGGGGTAGCATAGAGCAGGGCCTGTTACGGCGCATACAGGTAGAACTTGCCGACAACAGCCTGAGCTGGCAGCGTGACGGCGAGTCACACTCGTTGCGGCTGGGGCAAGGCCAGTTACTGTGGCAACCCACAGCCTCTGGCTGGCAATTATACTCCGGCGCCTTAACACTCGCTGCCGAGCAACAGCAATGGCAAGACCTGCACCTGCAACTTGAGCGCGACGAGGATGCCTGGCAAGGTAGCATTAGCAACTTCAGGCTTGAGGCTGCAACACCGCTGGCAAACTTACTGGCCGATGACATCGCATTGCTGCAAAAGCTGGTGGTGTATCAGCCTGGCGGTCATCTGCAGCAACTGCAGTGGTGGATACAAGATCAACAGTGGCAGCTGGCCGGACAGTTTGACGAGCTGCAGTCAAAACCCGCTGGCGATATTCCCGGCGTGGCTGGCGTCAGCGGCCGGTTCTTACTCAGTGATAAAGTGGCGAAAGTCAGCTTACAGGCAAAAAACGGCGAGCTGAGCTGGGATGGTTTATTTGGCGAACCTATTGCGTACGACAGCTTTGACGCTACCTTGTATGCTGTGCCAACTGCAGAGCGCTGGCGCTTACTGCTGCCGAGTTTCCACTTCAGTAGTGCTGATCTGACGCTTGATGGCAGCCTGGCGCTGGATGAGCGGTTACAGATCCTGGCACGTTTGCAGCAGGTTGATGCTGCCAATGCCAGCAAGTACTTCCCGCAACGTTATATGCCACAGTCCGTCAGGCATTATCTGGAACAGGCCATAGTGGCAGGCCAGCTTAACGACGCAACCCTGCTATGGCACGGTGTGCCGGCTGAGTTTCCATACGCTGAGCAGCAGGGCGTGTTTCAGGTTCTGGCCACACTGGAGCAGGGCGAGTTTATGTTTGCCCCCGACTGGCCGGCGATTAATCAGTTAGCGGCCACCTTGTGGTTTGAAAATGCCAGTATGCTGATCCAATCGCAGCAGGGTGAACTGGCCGGGCTGCAACTGCAGCAGGGCGTATCTGCCAGCATAGACGATCTGTTTCATGCTGACGTTATTAACATCGGCATCCGCCAGCAGCTGCCGGCACAGGATGTCACGGCACTGATGTTGCAATCTCCGTTGCAGGACAACCTGGGCAAAACTCTGGCACACCTTGGCCTTGAGGGCGATGTTGCCGGTGATGTTAATCTGGCGATTGGGCTTAAACAGGCATCGGTGCTGGCTACAGGTGACGTTAACTTCGACAACATCAGCCTGGCATTGCAGGCGCCACAAATGCAGCTGGACAATGTCAGCGGCAGTTTATCCTTTGAGAACGAGCGTATCCGCGCTGATGCATTGACATTGCATTGGCGTGGTTTGCCGCTCAGTGCAGCGCTGCAAGGCCAGCAGAGCGATGCCGGCTATCAGCTGGCACTGCAGCTAAACGGTGAGCATGAAGCGAAGTCGCTATTGCAGGCTTTGTATGCGCCGGCGGCGGATCTGGTGAGTGGCAATACCGACTGGCAGCTGCAACTGGCACTTAATCTGCCGCAGCAGGGTTTTGGTTACAGTGCTAAGCTGCGCTCTACACTGAGTGACACCGCGTTATTACTGCCTGCGCCATACAATAAAGCGACAGGCGATCAGGCCGAACTGCTGATCACGGCAACCGGAGATGCTGAGCGCTCATTACTGGCGGCGCACTATGACCAGCAACTGCATTTTCATGCTGAGCTGATGCACGACAGCCAGCAGCTGAGCCGGGTACATCTTATTGCTGCTGAACAAGATAGTGGCCTGAACAGTACTGGCTTTAATATCAGTCTGGATTTGAACGAGCTGGACTTTATCCCCTGGTTTGAATTGCTGCAGCAGCAACTGGCATTTGAATCAGCTTCAGATCAGCCTTTGTTTCCGCCGCTGTCGTTGGTCAGAGGTAAAGTTCGTCATCTGAATATGGCGCCCGGTGTCGCACTGAACAATACCGTATTTGAACTGAGCCAACTGCCACAGCACTGGCAATTGCAGCTTAACGGCACCGAGATTGCCAGCCAGTGGCAATTCAGTAAAGACTGGCAGCAACAGGGCATCAGTGCGCAGCTGGACTACCTGCATTTACCCTGGCCCGGGCAACCGGCGCCGAACAGCGCCGCGGCAGTGACTGCAGAAGCGCTGGCCGAAACGGCGCAGCGCTGGCTATTGCAATTACCACCGCTGAATATCAGCTGTGCAGACTGTGCCATTGGCAGCTATCAGCTGGGGCAGGTCAGCGCTAAAGCGCATAGCACCGACAGCCAGTGGCTGTTGACCGAATTTAACGCCCGTTACAAGCGTAACCAGTTGCTTGCCAGCGGCGCCTGGCAGGAAGACGCTGAGCTGGGGCAAACTCAATTCAGCGGAAAACTGACCAGCAACAATTTCGGGGCCATGTTGCACGAATACCAGATAACATCTGCGGTCTCCGGCAGCAGTGCCGACATTAATTTTGCGCTGAACTGGCCCGGAGCGCCGACACAGTTTGCACTGGAGCAACTGGCGGGCAATGTGAATTACCGCCTTGGCGAGGGCTCTCTTACTGAGGTCAGCGATCAGGGCGCACGGCTGTTTTCCATTTTCAGCCTTGATTCGCTGGTGCGTAAGCTGCGGCTGGATTTTCGCGATGTATTCTCCAAGGGCTTTTTTTACAACAATATGACCGGAAATCTGGCGCTGGCACAAGGCGTGGTGCAAACCAGTGATGCCGCCATAGATGGCGTGCCGGGCAGCCTGCAAATTCAGGGCTATGCCGACTTGGTTAGTCAAAAGCTGGATTACCAGATGGCATTTTCGCCTAAGGTGACGTCCAGCTTACCGGTGATTATCGCCTGGATGGTCAATCCGGCCACCGGCCTGGCTGCACTGGCACTGGATGAAGTATTCCAAAGCGCTGAAGTGATCTCAAAAATCAATTTTACAGTGACCGGTAGTTTTGATGAGCCCGTCGTAACCGAAGTTAACCGCCATAGCAAAGAAGTGCCGGTGCCGGTGCGGGTTGCCCAGCCTGAAACCATTATTGAACTTCCAGCGGCAGAAGAGATACCAGCAAAACGGGAGCCACCACATGGCTAATTGGCGTTTATCAGCAATACAGCTTACCAGCACGCCAAAGCCTGAGCAGAATCTGGCGCAGGTGCAGCTGTATCTGCAACAGCTGTCAGAGCAGTTTGGTAATGGTCTGCCGCATTTAGTCGCGTTGCCAGAGTGCTTTGCAGTGTTTGGCGGTG
>NZ_DATCSY010000321.1:0-23742 GCF_036568245.1 Rheinheimera sp.
AGCACGGTGAAACGTCACCGCGTCAAACCATTGTTCCAGTTGCTGTTGGCTAAGAGGAAAAGCTGTGTCGGTTGTCATAACGCCTGAATGCTAAGCACAAAGGCGTAATGCTACCGCAGTTTTGCCTTAAGCCAAATGCGGCAGCATAAAATAAAACAAATTTATGTGTTTAATCGTCAATTTTCACCGGGCCGTTAATGGCATTGATTTTTAACCCGCCCGAACCACTGTTCACAACGGTCAGGCCTGCAGCACCGTCAACCAGAATGTCGCCTGAGCCATCATCTACCGTTACCGTGCCGCCAATATTGTTAACGGTCAGATCGCCTGAGCCATCATCAATGCTGACATCACCGGCTACGTCACTGATATGCAGATCGCCAGAGCCATCTCCTACCTGCAGTTTGCCGCTGAGCTGGCGGATGCTGAGGTTACCGGAGCCATCTTCTATCACAGCGTTGGCGCCACCCTGGATTTGTAAATCACCGGAACCGTCGTCAACATACAAATCGCCCTTCAGGCCTCGGATATCGGTATCGCCGGAGCCATCATCCAGTTTCAGGCTAAAACGTGCCGGCACTTTTACTGTCAGATCGATATAAGGGCTGTTGCCAGAATAGAACGACTTGTCGAAACCGGCTTCAAGCTTGGCATTACTGCCACTGTCAACCAGTGACAGGCGAACGTCTTCAGCGTCGTAGTAGTAAATATTGGCGACGACTTCAACGTCACTGCGGCCTTCTTCACCAATAATATCGAGTTTGCCGGCCCCGGTATCGGCTACCAGTTGCTTAAGGTCGGCGGCACCCAATGCCAGAGTGCGCTCTTCGTGTTGCAGATCACCGGCGTGGCCGTTGCCAACGTAAATAACACACCCACTCAGTAGGGTGGCGGCGGCAATTGTCAGAACAGATGTTTTCATTTCGCTTCCTTGTAAAGTATGTGGAAATAGTGGTGAGATTGTTTAATCTGCTGTCTGGATAGTAAAACTGAAGCAAAATCAGTGCCTGAATTTAAATCATTGTTATATATAGATTTAACGGTTTTAGTGTTGCCGCTCTGTTAGCCTTTCACGCTAATATCTGGTGAATTAGGCTATTTTGCAGCCGCCGGGCTGGCTATTTCGTAGCAAGCTGGAGTGTTAACAAAAAGCCAGCTATGTTTAAGCGGAAATTTGCACCGCGCAGCGGCGCTGCCGCATGGCGGTAAGCAATGTTGTGCCGGTAACGCAGTCAGCGCAGCTATAACAATAAGGATAATGCACAATGATAAAGAAAATATTGCTGGTGCTTGGCATTCTGCTGGCAATACCGCTGGTTACAGCGTTGTTTGTAAAGCAGGATTACGAAGTAGAAACGCAGGTAGTGATCCAACAACCGACGCAGGTGGTGTTTGACTATATCCGTTTCCTCGGCAATCAGGACAATTTCAGTGTCTGGGCAGCGATGGACCCGAATATGCAGAAATCTTACCGCGGTGTCGATGGCACTGTTGGTTTTGTCTCGGCCTGGCAAAGTGATAACCCGGATGTCGGCAGCGGTGAACAGGAAATTAAAGCGATTAAAGAAGCAGAGCGGATAGATTTTGAGCTGCGCTTTTATCAGCCGTTTGAAGCGGTTTCACCTGCGTATATGACAACCGAGGCAATAGCACCGGATCAAACCCGGGTTAGTTGGGGCTTTGCCGGCCATATGCCTTATCCGATGAACCTGATGTTGCTGGTGATGGATGTTGAGGCCATCATAGCCGCAGATTTACAACAGGGGCTGGATAACCTGAAGCTGATCCTCGAAGCGCCGCCGGCGCAGGGAGCGGGTTAGTTCAGAAATAGTAATCCAGGCTTAGCTGCAGGTAGTCATCGCGGCGGATGTAATACAGCGGTTCCCAGCTTGTATCGCTCTGGAAAAACCAGGCGTCGAGCCGCAGCCGCAGGTTATTAGATAGCCGCATTGAGGCCTCGATTTTGCCGCTGCGGCTGTCGCTGTTGTCCAGGTCCTGCACCAGACCCAGCAGGATCTCACTGCCAGCTGCATCGTTGGCAACAAAGCGGGTACCGACAAAAATGTCGTTCTGCCCGGGCAGGGTTGCCTGTTCATCCCGGCTATCGTATTGATATTCAGCAATCCAGCCTAAATCCCAGTCACTGTCAAACAGGCCAACCTGGGTATATTCGAAGCCTGCGGTGGCCGCAACAAAATCTTGCTGCCGGGTCTTACGGTAAATACTTTCCAGTTTCCAGATCCAACTGCCGCTAATCAGTTGGGCTTCCAGGCCCAGCTGCTGCATTTGCAGGTAAAGCGGCTGCAATTCATTGTTTTGGCCTGGCACAAGTATCGGCTCGCGGCTATTACCTTCAAAATAACTTAACGCCAGATCCAGTGCGTCAAACTGCCTGCTCCAGCGCAGGGCGAAATCGAGGTTGTTTTCTTGCTGCTCTGATTCATACAGCGGCTGATCAGTATCGACCAGCAAAGGTGGCCGCAAACGGCCATCGGCACCGGCCAGAGTGCGCTCGCGGAAATACGGCAGCAGGTACATCGACAGGGTGCCGCCAGCACCATACAGGTTCCAGTTCAGCATCGGCTGGCCGAGTTTGGTTTCACCGTCGACATGGGCGACTAAATCGGTCTGGTTAATAACATCGACCAGGTGTTGAGACTCGGTCACCCCCCAGAATACGATATCAACCCCTGCTTTGACGTCAAAGCCATCACCGGCGTATTGCCAGTAAGCCTGGCGTAAATCGACCAAATTACGCTCGCTGTCGCGCTGGTCAAAGCGCAGATAAGGCTCAAACGCCAACTGATGATTGCGGTCTTCGCTCTGCCATACCCATTCTGCACTGAAGGCGACGCTGCTGTGAGACTTTGCCTGGCTTTGTTCGCCTTGCTGTGGATAATAACGTTGCTGCAGTGTCAGGGTGTAATCGCGGCTTAACTGTTGCAGCCAGCTTTCATCGGCTGTTTCCGGCATTGTCGCTTTACTTGTTGCCGGTTTGCTGGGCTGCGCTGTGTGTAATGGTGTTGTTGGCGTTGCCGCTGCCGCAACCGGTGTCGCAGGGGCAGGCTGATGTACAGCGGCATCAGTTTTTACCGTGGCCATACTGGTAGGGATAGTGTTTTCCTTCGCTATTGGCGCCGGCTCTTTCGCCAGACGACCGGGCTTGGCAGCAATAGCCTGATAGTACCACTGTCTGGCTCTGGCGACCGGGGTGGCCAGCATCTCGCTGCGCTGCGGTACATTCAGCTGCGCACCGGCACGCAGCATATTAATATTCTGGCCGCTAAAGGCATCAGGGTTGGCCTGCCACAGCGCATAGACCACTTGTACCATAGCGACACCCTCGTCAGGTCTGGCCTGGGTGGCTAGTTTCCACAAGGTATCCGTGCTTTGTACCGGGCCCAGTACAACACTTTCTGCTTGCGCCGGGACGGCGGTTACCAGTGTTGCTATCAGGGCAACGCAGGGTATTAATCTGTGCATTACTGGCTTATCCTGCTGCTAACGCACCCGTTGCAGCGCATTGGTATCAAAGTCTGCCGCGGTGCGGCCGGTGTTAAACTCAATTTTATGAATCAGCAAATCCGTACTTTTACCGGTTTGATGATTTACCATGCTCAGTTTATGTGGCCGCCAGTATTTGTCCAGATATTGGCGATAATCCTGTAAGGTCAGTGTTTTAAGCAGGGTATTTTTACGGTCGTAATACTCAACTTTTACCGGCTGATAATGTTGCTGACTGAGCCAGGCAATGCTTTTACTGTAACCCGAGAACTCATCTGCCGGTATTTGCTCCAGTACAAAACAGTTACTGTCACCGCATGGCTCGTCCCGCAGATAATTGAAGCGGTATTTTTCGATTTCAAAGGAGCTTAAATCTTCATAAGCAAACTCACTGCCCATAAAGGGGCCGGACTTATTGCGCGACGCTATCCGTTTTACCCGCTTGACGGCAGGCAGGTACAGCCACTGATCATCTTCAGCTGTTGGATGCGAATGGTTTAGAAAGGCTGTGCCACGTACATCCCGCGGCTCGTCAAATATGGTCAGGCCTTTGTCACCATCACCCTGTACTTCCAGTGCAGCAGTACGCATTTCGCGGCGGCTTTCATCACCGGCCGCATTACGCAGCACCATAGTGGTTTGGCTTTCGCTGTCACCCCAACCGATGTCGCGGCTTTTACGCTCTTTGGCTATTTGCAGGCCTTTGGCTTCATCGGCCGCCAAACTAAACGGTTGCCAGGCCAGGCCCAAACTGATTAGTAGCAGTGGTGTGAGTAAATAATTACGCATGACGTTTGCTGTCCTTGGTGTCAAATTTCAGTAAGAAGGCTGGCAGAAACAGGAAATCAATCACCAGCGCAGTCAGAATAATAATAGCCGTTAACAGACCCATATCAGAATTCAGCCGGAAGTTGGATAACATCAGGACGCTAAAACCTATTACCAGCACAGCAGTGGTGATCCACAGCGCCCGGCCGACACTGTTAAAAGCATAACGTACAGCGGCTTCTGCATCCCGCCCTTCCTGCCGTGCATGCTGATACTTGGCCAGAAAATGCACGGTGTCATCGACAATAATACCCAGACTCAGGCTGGCGACAACCGATAACCCAAGATTTATCTCGCCACTGTACCAGCCCCAGATCCCAAAGCCGATAGCCGCCGGAGCTATATTGGGTAGTAAACTTATAAGCCCCATGCGCCAGGAGCGCAGGCTGAAAATCAGCAGCAATGAAATCAGCACCAGTGCCAGCGGCAGCGTTTTTAGCATCGACGCCATATTACGCTCGCCGATATAACCAAACATCAGCGCTGTGCTGGCTGCGCTGGCCTGGTATTGCGGATAATGGCTGGCAAGATACGCCAGCGCACTTTGCTCAAACTGGGTAATTTCTTTGCTGCCCATATTCTTCAACGAGGCGGTAATACGGGTGGCGCTTTTATCCAGATTGAGCTGATTATTCAAATCCAGCCCGTACGGCAGCGACATTTCGTACATCAACAGATATTGCGCGGCTTCGTCTTGCTGAGCGGGCAGTTTGTAGTACGCCGGGTCGTCGCCATGCATATTCTGGTTCAGCCGTTTAAAGGTGTCGCTGACGGTATTGACATGGATAACATCTGGCTGCTGCTTCAGCCAGTTGCTGAACTGTTCTACGGCGGCAATAAATTCTGGTTGGTTTACGCCACTGCTTTCACCGCTGTGCAGGGCAAAATCGACAGAGGCAGATGCGCTTAAGTGCTGATCCAGAAAATCCATCGACTGACGAAACTGGGTTTCAGGGGCAAAATATTTTACCGCTTCATCGTTAATTTTATTCAGTGGAATAAGGGCAGAGAACCCCAGCATTAATATCAGCATTGCTGGCAGTAACAGATTGTGCCGGCGGATAATGAAACCGGCCAGCGCATCCATCAGGCTATCTTTTTGCTGCTGTTGCTTACCGGCTTTAAGCGGTAATAACTGCAGTAGCGCCGGCAACACCACAAGGCTGAACAGGCACGCCAGCATGACGCCGACGGCACTCATATTGCCAAGGTCTGCCAGTATAGGCACTTCGGAAAAATTTAACGTTAAAAAGCCAATTGCAGTGGTTGAGCTGGTAATAAAGACCGGTACCAGATTGCGCTGCATACTGTATTGAATGGCGGCAGATTTTTGTTCACCCTGTGTCAGTGCAAACTGCATCGAGGCAATAATGTGCACACAATCAGCCACCGCCAGTGTCATCAGTATGGTTGGCACGTTTACGGTCGCGGTACTTAAAAATATGCCGGCCCAACCGGCCAGACCCAGTGTGCTGGTAATAGTGATTGCAATGATCACAATAGTTGCTGCTGCGCCCGAAACCGAGCGCAACAGCAGTGCCAGCATCAGCACTATGGCTACAAACATAAAAGGGATCAGCGTTCTGGCATCGTGCTCGGCTTCATACGCCAGCGCATGGTTCATCGCTATCACACCCGCCAGATGAAACTCCGTCTGCGGGTACTGCTGCTTAAATTGCAATGTTAATTGCCGGGCATACTCATAAGCATCAAACACTTCTTTATTCTTGTCCTGCTCAGGCAGTTGCACGGTAATATTAATCGCTGCGACCCGGCCGTCGGTAGATATCAGCCGGTTGACCAAGGCTGGTTCGCTCAGGGCAATCCGTTCAATTTTGGCGATTTTGTCTGTGTTTAGTTGCGAGGCATCCAGTAGCAGGTCTTCAACCAGCAAATCGTCAGCATCCGCTTCGGTGTGCTGGAAGTTGGTAACTGAGTCTACCCGGATAGAATACGGTGTTTGCCAGGCCGCATCAGTCAGTTGCTTTAGCAGTGTCAGCATATCGGCGCTAAACACCGTACCTTCTGCGGGGGCTACGCCAATTAAAATGTTATCAGTTTTATTAAACTCATCCTGCATCTGCTCGAATGCCTGCAACTGCGGGTTTTGCTCTGAAAAAAAGATGCGGAAATCACCACGAAAAGCCAGCTTACCGATACCGGCACTCATCAGGATCACCAGCAAGGCCGTACTGAGCAGAACCTGCCATGGATGCGCCAAAACCCAGCTTAACCAACGTTGCCTCATATGCTGCTCCAAAAACCTATTTCGTCAATCCGGCCAACAGCTTGGGCTGATAACTGTATGCATCCATGCTGTGGTATCCAGTGTAGTCTCTATCGGGCTGTAAGCTAAACAGATTATTTAGCCTTGTTTATTATTAACATTATGCTAAACATTATTTATCTTTTATTTCTATTGTCGCCAGGGAGACAGGATGTCATTGGCCGTTGTGTTCAGCCGCGCCCGTCATGGTTTAGATGCGCCGCTGGTTACCGTTGAAGTACATATCAGTAATGGCCTGCCGGCTTTTCAACTGGTGGGGCTGCCAGAAACCTCTGTCAAAGAATCGCGTGACCGCGTGCGCAGCGCTATGGTAAACAGCGGGTTTGCTTTTCCGGACCGGAAAATCACGGTTAATTTAGCCCCGGCAGATCTGCCCAAAGAAGGCGGCCGTTTTGATTTACCTATTGCGCTGGGCATTATTGTTGCTTCGGGCCAGCTGGCAGAGAAAAGCCTGCTCGGCTATGAGTTTTGTGGCGAGCTGGCGTTATCAGGGGAGATCCGGCCAATAGTGGGTGAGATCCCGGTTGCTATTGCCTGTCGCGATGCCGGTCGCGAAGTGGTGCTGCCGATGTTAAATGCGCAGCAGGCTCAGCAAGTGCCCAAAGTCGCCGTGCATGGTGCAGAACATTTACTGCAGGTGCACAGTTTCTTATTGGCACAGCAGGCATTACCGGCTATACCGGCGTTACCAGCCAAGGTGGTAACTTCACAGCCAGATTTAGCTGATGTGAAAGGCCAGGCCCATGCCAAGCGTGTGCTGGAGATAGCGGCAGCAGGTGAACATAATTTGCTGATGCTGGGCCCAGCCGGCACCGGTAAATCGATGTTAGCGCAGCGTCTGCCGGGAATTATGCCACCTTTGACAGAACAGGAAGCGTTAGCCACCGCAGCTATATATTCGATTGCTGGTTTGCAGCGTAACTTAACCGACTGGCAGCAAAGACCGTTTCGCAGCCCGCATCATACCAGTTCAGCCGTGGCATTGGTGGGTGGCGGCTCAGTGCCGCGTCCCGGGGAAATATCGCTGTCTCACCATGGCATTTTGTTCTTAGATGAACTGCCGGAGTTTCCGCGTAAAGTGTTGGATGTGCTGCGCGAGCCACTGGAAACCGGTGTCGTGCATATCAGCCGTGCTGCGCGGCAGGCGGAATTTCCGGCGCAGTTTCAGCTGGTGGCGGCATTGAACCCAAGCCCAACCGGACACCATCAGGATGGCCGTGCTACACCGGAGCAAGTCATGCGCTACTTGAACCGATTATCAGGCCCTTTTATTGATCGTATAGAATTACAGATTGAAGTGCCGCTGTTACCTAAGGGGATGTTGAGTCAGCATACGCAGGAAGAAAGCAGCGCCAGTGTGCGGGAGCGGGTGCTGGCAGCTCGGCAGTTACAATTGGCACGACAGGGAAAAGCTAATGCTAGGCTAAGTGGCAGTGAAATCGCCGATTTTTGCCCTTTACAACAGGCCGATGCTCGCTTTCTTGAAGATACTATTCACCGCTTTAAATTATCTGCCCGTACTTATCATAAGATTATTAAAGTGGCGCGTAGTATTGCAGATCTGCAACAACAACATCAGATTAGCCGGGCACATTTAATGGAGGCGCTGAGCTATCGCGCATTAGAGCGGTTAATAAGTTATTTGAAAAATTGATTGCTATTATGTTGTGTTGTATTTTTTCATATTGTTTACAACAGAGCGTAAATAGGTAAAATGGCGTTGTTTATTCTCCGTGTACATTTTATCTAAGGAAAGAAAGATGTGGGTTAGTGAAAACGGGCAGTTATGTAATACCGAAACTAAACGGCGCTTGTCTCCCCAGCAATACGGTCAGCCAATTTATTTTGAGAACCTGGGTGAGCTGTATTTTTCAGCCACGGACATTGTGCTGAGTATGTCGGCATCAGAGTTTGATCAGTTCAGCCTTGAATATGAAAAAGCCCTGCAGGATTAACCGGCAGGGCTTTTTATCTGGCTAAGTTCTTACCTGGCTAAGCTTGTTGCCTCAACCGACCAGATTATATGTAATGGCGGCTAACAGGTAAGCCAGCAAACCGTAGGCAACGACTACACCTATCACCAGCTTGTTATTACCTGTCTCGGCTTTTAATGTTGCTACCGTCGCCACACATTGCAGTGCCACCACATAGAACAGCAAAATGCCCAGACCGGCGCCCAGCGCCAGACCATCCTGCTGAATATTACCGGCCAGACCGGCCACGTTTTCATCCGCATTGCTTACACCGAACAGCGTACCCAGGGCGCCAACGAATACTTCACGCGCCAGGAACGACAATAAAATAGCCACGCCATAGCGCCAGTCCAGCCCAAGAGGCTCGAATATCGGTTCAATAAAGTGGCCGATAGTACCAAGATAAGAATGGGCCAGATCGTCACCGCCGGCGGGGAAATAGCTCAGTACCCAAATCACGACGGACACGACAAAAATAACCGGACCGGCGCGATAAACGAACTGTTTACCGCTTTGCAGTACGCGCTGCAGCAGCGGTTTCCAGTGCGGCAGGCGGTAGGTTGGCAGCTCCAGGATAAAAGGCATGTCGGTAGCTGTGGGTTCAATTTTCTGTGAACGTGACAGCAACAGGCTGATCAGCAGTGCAGTTAAAATGCCGGTGAAATACAGGGCAAAAAACGCAATACCCTGCAAATTGACCAGACCGCCAAGATACTGGGTATCTGGGATAAACACGGCAATTAACAGCGCATATACCGGCAGACGCGCCGAGCAAGACATCAGCGGAATGGTCAGCATGGTAATCAGCCGTTTGCGTGGCGATTCTATGGTGCGGGCAGCCATTATGGCTGGAATTGCACAGGCATGCGCTGACAGGTAGGGTATAAAGCTACGGCCGGATAAGCCAAAGTAACTCAGCGGGCGGTGGCAGATAAGCGCAGCGCGTGCCAGATAGCCGCTGTCTTCCAACAGGCCGATAATCAGCGTCAGCACCATGATCTGTGGCACAAACACCAAAAATGATCCCAGGCCGCCAAATACTGCATCGTTAATAAAATCGTGTATCACGCCCGGGCCTAAGGCTTCAGTCAGCACTTCGGCAATATAAGCGATGATGCTTTCCACTGCATCCATCAGCGGTGTGGCGAAAGTGAAGATGCTCTGGAACAGGAAAAACATCACCAGCAGAAACATCACGCTGCCGCTGATGCTGTTTAACATAAAACTGTCGATACGGTTTTGATTCTTCAGCACTACAGTATCTTTAATGCCGTGCTCAGCTGCCAGTTGCCTGGCCTGTTTCAGATCACTGGCTTCATCCGGGCGCAAGTCCGACAGCTGCGGAATAGCGCTGGCTGCAGCCGCGTCCTGTTGCAAAGCGGTTTTAAATTCAGCGATACCTTCAAGGGTGCGGGCAGAAATAGCATATACCGGGCTACCCAACTGCTTGCTAAGTGCGTCAGTGTCGATGCGGTGGCCGAAACGCCCCAGTTCATCAATCATATTCAGGGCAAAGATCAGCGCTTTGTTATGCTGCTTTGCCAGGCGCTGTACCTGCAGGCCAAATACCAGACTGCTTTCCAGCCGTGTTGCATCTAGGTTACAGACAATCAGCGCGGTATTGTCGTCCAACAGCGCTTCATGCAGTTTGTCTACTGCGAGCTGCTCATCTTTAGACAGCGTATGTAACGAGTAAGCACCGGGGAAGTCGACCACCTGGTAACCGGCAAACTGACCGCTTTTCAGCTCTACTGTTACACCCGGGAAATTAGCAACTTTTTGTTTCAAGCCGGTAAGCTGGTTAAACAACAGGGTTTTACCAGAGTTTGGTTTGCCTACCAGAATAATACGTTTCATAACACAACCTGTTTTCACATTCAGCTAATACAACATCCTCTACCAGCGGGCACTCAGATGCTGCGGATATGGATCTCAGTAGCAATGGCCTGTTCCAGCGAATACACGCAGTCAGCCACGGTGACCACAACAGGGCCGGAAAAGGGCCCGCGCTGCACGCAAGTTAACGCGCGGCCAGGTTCAAAGCCCATTTCGAACAGGCGCTGCTGGATCTGCTTTGGCAGGGTTTGGGTAATAGCAGCAATCTCAGCCGTTTGCCCGCGCGGCATGTCCCATAGTGTTTTCATAAGCTAAATACTAAATTGAGAATAGAAATAATTGTCATTTAACAGGTTGCTGTTATGCCACAAGCCGGCGCAGGCAACAAGAGCTGGCATGAAAAAAGCTGCCAAATCACTATTTGGCAGGTTCAATTGCGGCCGTACCTGTTGGGGTTATACAAGTTTCCAGTTCAGGGTTTCACCGGCATAAAACGGCACTATCGGATTACCGTTTGGCAGTGTAATTTCAGCTGGCACCTGCCACTGCTGTTTTACCAGTGTAACGGTGCCTGTATTGCGCGGCAGGCCGTAGAAGTCGGCGCCATAATGGCTGGCAAAGCCTTCGAGCTTGTCCAGGCAACCTAAATCGTCAAAGACCTGCGCATACAGTTCTATTGCACTGTGGGCGCTGTAACAGCCAGCACAGCCACAGGCTGATTCTTTGCGGTGTTTTTCATGCGGTGCCGAGTCGGTACCAAGGAAAAATTTAGCTGAGCCGGTGGCGACAGCGGCGCGCAGCGCTTCCTGATGTGTACGCCGTTTAAGCACCGGCAAGCAGTAGTTATGTGGCCTGACGCCGCCTACCAGCAGATCGTTACGGTTTAAAAGTAAATGCTGTGGCGTGATGGTCGCTGCCACGTTAGCGGAACTTTGTGCGACGAAGCTGGCAGCATCAGCAGTGGTAATGTGTTCAAACACCACTTTCAATGCCGGGATGCGGGCTACAATATGTTGCAGGTAGCGGTCGATGAAGACCTTCTCACGGTCAAATATATCAATTTCATGATCTGTCACTTCGCCGTGGATTAATAGCAGCATGCCCTGTTCAGCCATGGCTTCAAATACCGGATACAGCGTGTCCAGAGCACCGACACCATGGCTTGAGTTTGTTGTTGCGCCTGCCGGGTACAGTTTGGCGGCAACGATGCCGGCCCGTTTTGCCGCAATAATATCTGCAGTGCTGGTTTTATCGGTCAGGTACAGCGTGACTAATGGTTCAAAAGTGCTGCCGGCCGGACGGGCAGCCAGTATCCGCTCACGGTACGCCAGGGCCATTTCGGCCGTGGTTACCGGCGGGACTAAATTGGGCATTACTATTGCCCGGGCAAACTGGCGTGCAGTTGCCGGCACAGTTTCGCGTAGCATATCGCCATCACGGAAATGCAGGTGCCAGTCGTCCGGAGTCTGAATAGTTAAGGTGGTCATAAAGTGGCTCCTGCTGGCTGAATAAAGTGAAAGTAAATAAACGGCGCTATTGTAGCAATTATCTGCCAGCGGGGAAATTACTGTGCTGATGTATTGCAGTAAGTCAGCGTTCAGCCTAGTGTGAACACTATCGGTTATTTAACCAGAGAATTTAACAACATGACTACAGAGCAGGCGTTGCTGTTTACCATTTTGCTGATGACCATTGGCCTGTTTATATACGGGCGCTGGCGTCACGACGTTGTAGCATTGGCAGCGCTGATGGCTTGTATATTTGCCGGGCTGGTGCCGGCTGACGAAGCCTTTAATGGCTTTGGCCACCCGGCGGTTATTACTGTAGCCTGCGTGCTGGTGCTAAGTTATGCCATGCAAAGCAGTGGCGCGGTCGATGCGATGGTAAGGCGGGTACTACCGGCCAAAGCCGGCGTAATGACCACCATCAGCTTGCTGACAGCACTGGTCGCGGTATTGTCTGCGTTTATGAATAACGTGGGGGCGATGGCATTACTGATGCCGGTAGCAATGCAGGCGGCGGTTAAGCTGGCTATTCCGCCCGGACAGATCCTGATGCCAGTGGCCTTTGGCTCTATTCTGGGTGGCATGACAACGATGATAGGTACGCCGCCAAATCTTATTGTCTCCGGCTTTCGTAACAGCAGTCAGGGCAGTGGTTTCAGCATGTTTGATTTCAGCCCGGTTGGCCTGTTGGTGGCGCTGAGTGGCGTATGCTTTATCGTATTGCTGGGCTGGCGCCTGGTGCCGAAGCGCAAGCAGCAAGGGATTGAGGGCTTTGATACCGCGAACTATCTGACTGAAGTGCGGGTGACAGCTAAGGGTAAAGTGGATGGTATGCGCCTGGCCGAACTTGAACAAAAGCTGGAAGACGCTGATGCACAGGTTATTGGCTTAGTGCGCAATAAGTTCAGGGTAACAGTGCCCGCCGGATACCGGCGGCTGGTAGCTGACGACGTGCTGGTGATAGAAGCTGAACCGGAATCCTTAGGTGCGTTGCTGGCAGAGCTTGGCCTGACACTGGAAGAAACAGCACGGGCCGATGCAGAGGCTGAAGCAAAATCAGAATCGCAGGACAACGCAGCAACTGAACCGCAGGAAGACACTGATAGCGGTAATGGCACGATGAACTCGGACGATATGGTTCTGCTGGAGCTGGCAGTATTACCCAGCGCACAGCTTATCGGGCGCTCGGCTGCGAATCTGAACCTGCGCAGCAATTTTGGTATCAACCTGCTGGCATTGTCGCGCAGTGGCAATAGGTCAATTAAACGCTTACGTCGCACCGAGATCGCCGCCGGCGACGTGTTACTGGTGCAAGGGGATGCACAGGTACTCAGCAGTTTTGCCAGTGAGTTTGGGTGTGTGCCCTTGGCAGAGCGGGCGATTAATGTGCCTGACAAACGCCGGGCCTGGCTGACCGGCGGTATTATGTGCGCCGCCGTGGCGGGAGCAGCGTTGGGGTTATTGCCGGCAGCAGTATCTTTTGCCGCGGCGTTATTGGCCAGTATGTTGTTTAAAGCAGTGCCGATCCGCAAGGTGTATCAGGTCATTGACTGGCCGGTCATCGTGCTGCTGGCCGCGTTATTACCCGTGGCGGAGGCGATGTTAAGTACCGGTGCAGCGGAACTGCTGGCTCAGTGGTTGCTGCAATATGCGTCAGCAGGCAGCACCATCGTCGCGCTGGCCATCTTACTGGTACTGACGATGACGTTGTCTGACTTTATGAATAATGCTGCGACAGCAGCCGTGATGTGCCCGATAGCCATCAGTGTTGCGGCTCAGCTTGATGCCAGCGCAGACACCTTTTTGATGGCGGTTGCCATTGGTGCTTCCTGTGCTTTTCTGACGCCGATTGGACATCAGAACAATACATTAATCCTGGGCCCTGGCGGGTTCAGGTTTGGTGATTACTGGCGTATGGGACTGCCGCTGGAAATGATAGTTGTGGCGGTGTCTGTACCGGCGTTACTGTACTTCTGGCCGCTTTAGTCTGCAGTGACATTTTGCTACACTCTGGGCGTACCTGACACTGCAAGGTTGCAATGCCAGTTAACGCAACATTTAACGCAGGAAAAACACATGAACGACTTAGATTTCGACCTGGATCACCTCGACTTTGCCGCGGCAGAACATAATGTTGAACGTCAGCAGCAAGCGGAGCTTGAGCGTGCTGACGAACCACAATTTGGCGATGATGATGATGAGTGCAGCGGTGGAGCCTGCAAGATCTAGTCGGCTGTCGCTGTTACCGCCGGTGCTGTGGTCTTATGCCACAGCTGGCTGACCGCAATGCACAGCACGCCAGATAACATCAACAGGGCAAATGGCAGTGGGGTGCCGTTATAGAATAATGCCAGCAGCGGACCAGATAGCGAGCCAATGCCAAAGCGTAAGGTGCCGATCACAGCTGTTGCGGTGCCACTGTTGTCCGGAAACTTCATCAGAATCATTGCATCGGCATTGGTTGCAATCAGGCTCAGGCTGGCCATCAAAGGTGCTATCGACAGCACGGTATATGCTAAACCAAACTGCCAGAAGTTAAACATTGCCAGTGCACTGGCACTGACAATCGCTACGGCCAGACCTGAGCGTAACATACGCTGCGGCCCCAGCCTTACCACTAATCTGCTGTTGATAAAGTTGGCCAGCATCAGCATCACGACATTTACACCAAACAGTAAACTGAACTGCTGTTCGTTGACGCCAAAAAACTTAATATAAACAAAAGGTACGGCAGTCAGAAAGCAGAAAAACGAAAAGGATGCGAACATCGAGGTGGCAATGTCCGGCCGGGCTGAGGCATTGGAGAATACTACTTTATAGCCCGACAGGAAGGATGGCTTCACTGTCGGGGCCACTGCGCTTTTAGTTTCTGGCAGATAACGCCAACTCAGTAACAGAACCAACAGGCCATAGCCTGCCAGGGTAACAAAGATCATCTGCCAGCTGGCCAGCCACAAGATGCCACTGCCAATTGCCGGCGCCAACAGCGGGGCCAGCATCATAATCATCGAAACATAAGACATACCCTTGGCAGTATGTTCTTGATAAATATGCCGTATTATACCTGGCACTACGACAGTTGCCGCTGCACCACACAGCGCTTGCACAGCACGCCAGACCAGGAACCATTCGATAGAACTGACCAGGCTCAGCGCAATACTGGCCAGCACAAAACCCGTCAGGCCAAAAATAGCCAGTGGCCGGCGCCCCAGATTATCTGCCAGCGGACCGCATATCAGCATGCTGACACCAAAAAAAGCCAGGAAGATGCTTAATGACTGTTGCACCATACCTATAGTGGTATCCAGCTGCTGCGCCATCAACGGCATTGCAGGAAGATACATATCAATTGCCAAAGGTGTGGTAGCAATAACGGAGGCCAGTAACAGAATAATCCAGCCAGCAGGTTTATGTGACATTGATTCAGGCTCTTAATTTCGCGGCGCCTTATGATACGCGTTTTTACTGGCAGCAGCTAACGTGCGTGTGTAAAAATGGGTTAACAAATATGTCTGCAGGCAGAGCCGGGTTTGCATTTGGTCAAGCAAAGCCGTTAAATAGGGGTATATAAGCAAATTCTGTTGTGTAGGTAATGAAGTTATTCTTCCGGTTTATCAGTTTAATGACATTACTGCTGGCTTTCACAGTGCCGGCAGCAGAGCCGGTTCGCTTCGGGCTGCATTTATCTGCCCCTTGGTCATTTTATAACGATACCAAAGAGCTGGATGGCATTGAGTATCAGCTGGTATCGCGTATTTTCAGCCGGGCGGGCTTCAAGGTCGAGTACGAACTGCATAGCTACAGCCGTTTGCTGAAGCAGTTTAGTGATAAAAAGCTGGATTGTGCCTCACCGGTTGCAGTGCCGGTGGCGGGAGCGAGTTATACGCTACCTTATCTGCCATTTGAGGATGTGGTGATAAGTCTGGCGTCGTCATCCGCCGAGATTAGCAGTCTGCAACAACTGGCGGGAAAGCGTATTGTCGCCTATCAGCAGGCACTGCAGGTGCTAGGCGCTGAGTTCAGGGCGGCGGTGGCTAATGCCAATTATCTGGAACTGGCTGACCGTGCGTTGCAGTTAGAGTTGCTGTTTAGTAACAGAGTGGATCTGGTTATAGGTGAACGTCGAGTGCTGCACTATCTGGCCAACAAAACTGCGCCACAACTGACATTACAGACACATCATTTGTTTACTGAAAAAAACTACCCGGCGGCGTGCTGGGATCCGGCATTGAGGGATGTATTTAACCGCGGCTTGGAACTGTTGCAGCTAAGCGGTGAGCTGTCAGATATTCTGCAACAATATAATCACCAGGCCGCTATCGGGACAGAATAGCCATAGCAGCCTTATTACGCTTATACTGTCCGCATTAATGGTGCTGGAAACTCATAATGAAAAAAACCAAAATTATAACGACAGATGAAATACTGCTGACGCTGTGTCAGTCAGTGACGAAGGTGCTTACTGGCGCTGGTAACAGTAACGTGGCGTACTCGCCGATGGTACAAAAAATTCAGAAGACCTGCCTGCGGCCTGATCTGGGCTGCTTTGTATTGTTTGATGGCGGCTTCTCAGGCTTGGTCATTATTAATTTCACCGCGCAGGCGGCAATGGAAATTTATAAAAAGTATCTGATGAGTATGGGAATGCCTGAAGAGGAACTGGCGCAATTTCATACTTCTGATGAAGTCGGCAACGTTATGGGCGAGTTGATGAACCAGATAGTTGGCGACTTCACCAATACGGTGCGCTACGACCTGCATACGTCAATCAATCAGAGCCAGCCGAAAATGATGGCAATTAACAAGCAGGTACAAATTCTGGTTAATACCCAGTTGGATCAGCCACAGGCACGGCGGGTGACCTTCAGTACACCGGAACACAACATTTTTTATCTTGAACTGGCGATGGATAAAACCGAATTCATTCAGCTGCATGAGTTTGATAAAACGGAGCAGGAACACCCGGATGATATTCTGGCGAATGCGCAGCAATATACGCCGGAAAATACTGTCAGTGCAGATGTTGAAGTGGATGACGATTTTCTGAAAAATCTGGGCTTATAACCGCAATAACCCTAACCGCGCTGTGGCAGCGACAGCACAAAACGTGCGCCGCCCAGCGTCGAAGTTGTCACTTCGATATTGCCCTGATGCCACTGTGCTACACGGTGCACGATAGCCAAACCCAGACCAAAACCGCCAGCCTGTTTATTACGGCTGGCTTCAGCCCGGAAAAACGGTTTCAGAATATCCTGCCGCAACGCCTCCGGGATACCCGGGCCGTCGTCCTCAACGTCAATCTGCCAGCCGCTTTTATGCTGACGTAATGTCAACCGGATCTGATTAACTGCATACTTTTTCGCGTTAACTAACAGGTTCTGCAGCGCGCGCTCCAGATAATGGCCATCGCCGTACAGCATGGCCCTGTCAGGCAGTTGCAGCGAGATAGTTGCTCCGGGTAACGGTGTCAGCTTTTCCTGCACATTGGCAATCAGTTCGGTCAGATCCAGATGTTGCTTATGTAACGGCGATTGCCCGGTTTCCAGCCTGGCATAGTCAAGAATCTCGTCAACCAGTTGCTGCAGTTCTTTTACATCCTGCTGCATTAGTTGTCGTTCTTCCTCTGGCAACTGCTGTGCCATTTCCAGCGCAAAGTTTAGCCGCGCGATAGGGGTACGAAGTTCGTGTGACACGGCATGTGTCATTTCCCGTTGCAGCGCCAGCAGTTCACGGATCTGCAGGCTCATCTGCTGGAAGCTACGGGCGATAGGGGCGATAAACGAGCGGGCAGGCAATTGCAAAGGGGTATCAGCGTCGGCAGAAAACTGCTGCAAACGCTGTTGCAACGCGCGGATATCACGGGCGACCGGCCATAGCCACAACGCAACCGCGACCGCCAGCAACACAAAAAACAGTAGCGTAAACCAGATAGCACCGTCTTCCTGCACCAGCTGCAGTGGGCCCAGACGCCATAACTGACTACCCTGCTGATAATAAAAATATACCCGCTCAGCTTCAAACAACGTCAGCACCTGCCCTTGTTGCAATTTGGTGGCTTCGTCCGGCAACCAGGTTATGCTGTCTGCTGGCAGGGCAGAAATAGTCAATGGAATTTGCTGTGGCCACTCGGTTTGAGGGTGCTGCAGCTGCTGTTGCAGCAAGGCAGTGTAGCTGTCGAGCCATGGTGGCTCTGCCGCGGGTTGCCATTGCTGCCACAGTTGCTCAACTGCCCAGCCGGTGCCGAGCAACACCAGAAAAATAAACAGGTAAAAGTGCCAGAACAGGCGGTGCATAGCCAGCTTTACTGCCAGGCGTCGGCAACAAACAGATAGCCTTTGCCCCACACCGTTTTGATGCGGAACGGGGTTTCTGCGTTGTCTCCCAGTTTGCGTCTGAGGTGCGAAATACGCACGTCGACGGTCCGATCCAGCCCATCATACTCGCGGCCGATAATTTGTTGATGAATAGCTTCGCGTTTTACCGTCTGGCCTGCGTGCTTGGCCAGCATCCACAGCAGATCAAATTCATAGCTGGTCAGTTCAACACGCTCGTTGTCATACCAGGCTTCGCGCGAACGCTGTTTTAACAGCAAGCGGCTGAACTGCAGTTCCTGCTGCTCTGCCTTGTTGTTAGTCTGGGTTCGACGTAGCAAAGCATTGATCCGTGCCACCAGTACGCGCGGTTCTACCGGTTTTACGACATAGTCGTCAGCACCCAGCTCCAGCCCCAGCACCTGATCAATATCACTTTGTTTGGCCGTCAGCATCAACACCGGCCCTTTAAACCAAGGGCGGATCTGCCGGCAGACACCAAAACCGTCCAGTCCGGGTAACATAAGATCCAAAACGATAAGGTCGGGTTGAAACTGGCGGCAATGCTCAGCAACTGCATCGCCCTGACTTTGCAACTGCACCGTAAAGCCATGTTGGGTCAGAAAAGTCTGTACCAGCGAGGCCAGACGGATATCGTCTTCAACCAACAGTATTTTTGCCATCAGAATATGCTCCATGGGCTGCTTAAACGACGTTGGGCCGGTTTGCGGCTCATTACCTGTAGTTCGGTTTTCAGCAGGATACGGTTATCACTGTCTCTTAGTGTCAGTTCGGTGTTTTGCCAGCTGATAGTATTCTGCCAGTGGCCTTGTTCCGCCTGTTGCCAGCAGTGCAGTCTTTCCTCTGCCATGTACAAACAGGTATTAAGTGCAGTCTGACTGTACCAGTGTAATTGTAATCGGGTCTGGCAGCTTTGGTTTTGCTGCTCAGTAACACAGATTTGCGGGCTGACATCCCAACACAAACTGGTGTTGCAGTTTGTAGGTAAGGGATTGGGTGCTGCAATACCGTTTAGCGCCAGTAACAACCAGAATCCCTGCATCAAAATAACCGGTAACTTACGCCAAAAAACCAGGTTGTTACGTGATTGGTACGCACCAGAGGGCTGTCTGTCATTGCATCATCCAGATGTAAGTAACGTAAAAATGCCAGCACGGCAACCCGTTCTGACAGCGGGTATTGCCAGCCTAAGCGCAGTTCCGGCTGCCAGCTTGGCTTGCCTTGATAGCGGTCAAGATAGAACGGCTCATTATTATCAATGCCATAGTAAGTATCAATCAGTTTGGCACTTTTCCAGTGTAATCTGGCCCCTAATTGCCAGTTTCCTGTTACTGTTTGCCAGCTGCGTCCGGCGCCAATAGTGGCGTGCTGGCCCTGATAGGTATTGCTGACATCCTGCCAGACGACGCCCTGTAGGCGCCAGTTTTCACCAAACCAGTCCAGTTGCAGGCCAAGGTCATAGGCTGTCGGGCGTTTACTGATCTCGCGCACAGACGCTTGCAGCGGGCCAACGTCTTTGTCTTTTTCGGTTTCATCAATAAAACCTGAGTTGGCAAAGCTGTGGCGAAACTGGAACGCATTACCGCCGAACCACTTCTGAAAGAAGCCTTTTTCCTGATTAAACTGGCCAATCAGGCTAAGCTGCCATTTATCCGTTGACGCTAAGCTGGTGCCCAGCTTGCCGTTGTCGAAAAACCAGTGCTCGCCGTAATAATAAATATCCGGCAGTAACACTAAAGGCAATTCGTCACCATCATGCAGCGGATTACTGCGCTGACCGTAGCCCAGCGCAAGGTTCAGATACAGTTTCTGCTCTGTAACACAATCTTCGTCCTGCGCGCAGGGCAAAGCTGTTTCGGCTTTTGCGCTTGTGCTGAGCAGGCATAGCAGTAGTAACCAGTATCGCAAAGGGCACCTTAATTCAGACAGACTTTTAACGACGACAGTTTATCAAGTAGTTGTGCCACAGATAAGCGGATATAACAATGTTTCACAATTTGTACAGTTGACTGGTGCGTCGCTACATCCGGCCACAGACAGAACGAAATTGAATCCACCTGCAAATCCCACTATGATAAGCGCATCAAACAGATAAGTACCGGAGTTGTTCATACCGGTACCCGCGGTCGTGGTAAAGCCACTGCTATAGCAGAGCATCCAGATGAAAGACAAAGCTACTTCATTCGATATTGCCTATATGGCCGGCGTGTCACAGTCGACGGTATCACGTGCATTGCGTAACAGCCCTCAGGTTAACAAAGAGACCCGGGAAAAAGTACAGGCGATAGCGCGGCAGCTTAACTACAAAGTCGACAAAAATGCCAGCAATCTGCGCCAGCAGCGCAGCAGCACGCTGGCGTTGCTATTGTTTGAAGACCCCACCACCGATGAGTCGCTGATTAACCCGTTTTTCCTGTCGATGCTGGGCAGCATTACCCGTGCCTGCGCCAAACGTGGCCAGGATCTGCTGGTATCATTTCAGCAATTAAGTGATGACTGGCATGCTGACTATGAAGACAGTAATAAAGCCGATGGCATTATTCTGCTCGGTTACGGCGATTACAAAGACTATGAAGAAAAGTTAGCTAAGTTGCTGGCGCAAGAGACACATTTTGTCTGCTGGGGCGCTGAAGTGTTGGGACATCCGGAGTTTACCCTGCGCAGTAACAACCGGGAGGGCGGTCGTTTAGCCGGTGAGCACTTGCTGGCTACGGGGCATAAAAAATTTGCCTTTATTGGTAATGCGTCCGAAGGCAGCCCGGAGTTTAGTGCCCGTTATCGCGGTTTTATCGATGCACTGAATACTGCCGGTATAGACGAAAACCAGGTACCGCATTTTGACGCTATTTCTACTGAAAGTGCCGGCGATAACGCCACAGACCACTTACTGGCAGCAGGGCATCGGGTTGACGCCATTTTCTGTGCCAGTGATCTGATTGCTATTGGTGTGATGCGTTGCCTGAAACGTCATGGTCTGCGTGTGCCGGAAGATATTGCCGTAATGGGCTTTGATGATATTCCGGTGGCGTCTTTTGCTACACCTACGCTTAGCACTATTCAGCAGGACACCACCAAGGCCGGTGAGCTGCTGGTGAACAACCTGCTGCAGCTGATTAATAACCAGCCGATTACCGTTAACCAGATAGAGCCTAAGCTGATCATCCGTCAGTCTTGCGGTTTCCACCGCAGTAGCTAATACCTTTGCCAGTCTGACATACTGCATCTTTGTTAACCCTTTAATAACTTTGGTTACACTAGCACTGCCTTGTGCTAATATCCGGCGTTTTCTCGTTTAGCTTAATTAGGGACAGATGCCGGTGTATTGCTTATCTCGCTTTATTTTGCTGTGGTTAGGGTTGCTACTAACCTGGCCTGTGCTGGCGAACCAGACGTTGGCCAACCGTATGTTGGATGTGCGCAAGGTTGAAGGGCTTGACGTTTATTACAATCTGAGTAATGGCATGCCACTGCAGGGTGAATACCGGCTGGTACGTGATACACAGGGTTATACACTGGCAAGTTTTGATCAGGGGCTGGTGCAAGGCGGCTGGCAGGTGTTTGATCAGCGTAATCAACGTATTTTAAGCGGGCAGTACCAATCTGGCAGGCAGCACGGCGAGTGGCAGTACTTTAGTGCTGATGGCATGGTTGAGCAGATAGAACATTATGATGACGGTGTTGCCACTGGTTTGTGGCAGCGCTTTAACAGCCAGCAGCAGGTAATTGAAACGACTCAATTTGAGCGGGGCGAAAAAACTAACGTCAGCCGTTTTTATGATAATGGCAAAATACGCAGCGTCGAAACCTATCAAAACAGCCTGCGCCATGGTGTGTGGCAAACGTTTCATCTAAATGGCCAGATTGCCGAGCAATGGACATACGCCAACAACCAGCTAACCGGGCTATATCAAAGTAAGAATGAGCAAGGTGAGGTATTGCTGCAAGGCGAGTACGATGCGCAGGGCCAGCAGCACGGACAATGGTTGCAGTTTTTTGCCGCCGATGTGGTAGAAGCGAAAGTGCAGTACCTTAATGGTAAGCGCCATGGCTTAACCGAACAATTCAGTACCGATGGTACTTTGGTTCGGCAGTGCCATTATCAGCAGGGGGCGCAGCATGGCGAATGCCGTGAGTTTTATGCCAATGGCCAGCTAATGAGTGCCTTGCTGTTTAAAGACGGCAAGCAACACGGTGAACAGCAATGGTTCAGTGAACAAGGTCAATTGATACAGAAACAGCAGTATATTGATGGCATGTTTGCCGGCGAGCAGTTGCAGTATTACCCCAATGGCGAGTTATCAAAGCGTGTTACCTACCACACGACAGAACGCAGCGCGAATGGCCAGTTTCCACTGCATGGTGTCAGCGAAATCTATCAGGAAAATGGCCTGCTATTTGACCTATCCAACTATGTGCTGGGTGAACGTGACGGCGTACATAAGCGCTATATAGAAGACAAACTGGTAGAAGAGTCCTATTACAAAGCCGGTAAACGCCATGGCCTGAGTAAAACTTTTTATTCATCGGGCGAGCCGCGTGAGCACAATACCTATGTTGATGGCCAGCTAACCGGGCCTTTCAAAAGCTGGCATATCAACGGCATGCTGCGTGAAGAGGGTGAGCGCAAAGACGGCCAGCTAACCGGACGCTACCAGCTGTTTTACGATACCGGTAAGCCACAAAAGCTGGAACATTATGCCAGCGAGAAAAAGGCGTCAGACTATAAGTTTGCTCTGGAAGGTAAGTATCAACAATGGGCCGGAAATGGCGACCTGACGCAGGAAGGTAACTATGCTGATAACAAACGGCACGGCAACTGGGTAACTTACCAGCAAGGCGAGAAAAGCCGCGAGCAGGAGTTTATTGCCGGTAAAGCTGAAGGCCGCTTTGTAGATTATTATCAAGGCCGCCGTCGCAGTAGCGGTTATTACCTGAATAACCAAAAAACCGGCGAATGGATTGAATATTACTATCAGGCCGATGACCCAACTTATGGTTTTATTCCGGAAGGCACCGTAAGGTACAAAACCCATTGGCAGGAGAATAAACAGCATGGTAAAGCCGGGTTCTACACGGCCAAAAACATTCTGTACAAAGTCGAAACCTGGGAAAAGGGCGAGAAAACCGGAGATTATAAAGAATTTTACGTCAGCAACGGCGAAGCCAAAGTTGCGGGCCAACTAAAAAAAGGCCAATGGTTTGGTTTGTGGCAAGCCTGGTATGAAGACGGTACTCTGGCGCAGGCGGTTCATTACGACGAAAGCCGTAAACATGGGCTGGCGCAGGAATACTATGATAATGGCCAGCTGAAAAGTGAAATTGAGTACGAATACGACAAACCGCATGGCCGCTATCAACTATTTCATTTAAATGGCCGGCCGCAGCAAAAAGAAAACTATGTAAAAGGCTTAAAAGAAGGTGAGGCGGAATACTTTCATCAGAACGGTAAACCGCAACAGCAGGGCGCTTACCTGCGC
>NZ_DATCSY010000322.1:0-2797 GCF_036568245.1 Rheinheimera sp.
GCCCAGTTGTTCGGCGCTGAGCAATTGCCGCTGGCGGGTGCCGTTGCCGCTGCTGTAGTGACCTTCTTTACATTTTTGCCGTCGTTTTTATTTATTCTGCTTGGCGCGCCGCTGGTCGAGGCCAGCCGTCAGCAGGCCACTCTCGCAGCGCCGCTCAGTGCCATCACAGCTGCGGTGGTGGGGGTGATTGTCAATCTGGCACTGTTTTTTGGCTACTTTGTGCTGTTTCCGCACGGCACTGATACCGGTGTTGACTGGTGCGCGCTGCTACTGGGGCTGGCGGCGGCTTTGGCGTTGTTTCGCTATCAACAAGGTATAGTGAGGGTACTGGCAGCATGTGCTGCAGGCGGCATACTGCTGCAGCAATGCTGTTAAGGTGCTACAACACTGACAACTTGCTGTTCGGGATATCCGTTACCAGCATATGGCCCGGGCTGTGGGTAATGCAAAAATCCACTTTGGCGTTGGCTATGGCCACCTGCGGCGTTACGCCGCAAGCCCAGAATACCGGTACTTCGCCCGGCTTTATTGTTACTGCATCACCAAAGTCAGGTTTATCTATGTTGTTAATGCCAATAGCTGCCGGATCTCCAAAGTGTACCGGCGCACCATGTACCTGCGGAAAACGCGAACAAATCTGAATCGCCCGTATCGCATCGGCAGGCTTCATTGGCCGCATACTGACCACCATACCACCATGAAATACGCCGGCAGGGGAACAGGCAATATTGGTGCGGTACATCGGCACATTCACTTTCTCGGTAATGTTGCGAATTTCCAGGCCGTCGGCCAACAGTGATTCTTCAAATGAAAACGAGCAGCCAATTAAAAAGGTCACTAAATCATCGCGCCAGATGCTTTTTACATCGGTAACTTCATCGGTAAGCTCGCCGTTTTTAAACACCCGGTATCTGGGCAGATCACTGCGGATATCAAGCTCTGTCGCCAAAGACGGCATATCAATAGCACCGGGTGCGGCCGCCATACCCAGCAGCGGACAGGGCTTGGGGTTGAAATGGCAAAACTGCAGAAAATCGGCCGCATACTGTTTTGGCAGTATCGCCATATTGGCCTGGACAAAACCCGGCGCAAAACCGGAGGTATTGCCGCTGAACTGGCCGCTGCGGCACTGTTGACGTAACTGATAGGGAGTAAGCACTGACATAACGGGTTCTCTGCACTGTTGCACGCCAGCTTATAGTGCGTATTTGTGCTGATAAGGTAAAGCGGCTTGCGGCAGAATGAAGCGCAAGCCCTGTGAAACTCGTTATTAAAGCGTTTGCCTGATGGTCACAGTGTACTAAGCAGCTGTTCCAGTTTACGCTGATCGGCAGCAAACTTGCGAATACCTTCAGCCAGCTTGTCACTGGCCATCACATCTTCATTCAGTTGCCATAAAAAGTCAGCTTCGGCCAACGCCTCAGGTTTAGTGCTGCTGGCAGCTTGTTGCGGTTGCAACATTCTGGTCAGTGGCTCAGATGATGTTTGTAACTGCGTCAGCAAATCCGGCGCTATCGTCAGCAGATCACACCCTGCCAGCTGGCGGATTTGCTCAATATTGCGAAAGCTGGCACCCATGACGACGGTATCGATACCATGCTGCTTGTAATATTGATAAATACGTTTAACAGATTGTACGCCCGGGTCGTTCTGGCCGGTAAAATCCTGCTCTGGCTGCTGCTGTTTGTACCAGTCCAGAATGCGGCCAACAAAGGGCGAGATCAGCGTCACACCCGCATCAGCACAGACTTTGGCCTGAGTCAGGCTGAACAGTAAGGTCAGGTTACAGTGAATACCGCGCTTCTCCAGCTCTGCTGCCGCCTGAATACCCTGCCAGGTTGCAGCCAGTTTAATCAGCACCCGCGCCTTATCAATACCGGCTTGCTGATAGCGCTCAATGATCCGCAGTGCACTGTCAATGCTGGCGCCACGGTCAAATGACAAATGAGCATCAATTTCTGTCGATACCCGCCCCGGAATATGGCGCAGAATTTCAACACCAAAATTCACCGTAACCTGCTCGCAAGCCGCCTGCAGATCTGACGCATAAGCCGTTTGTGCCTGGTTGAGAAACTGGCGGTACTGAGGTTTTGCTGCGGCCTGTAGGATAAGTGATGGGTTTGTTGTTGCATCTATCGGTTGCAGTTGACGGATGGCGTCTATATCACCGCTGTCTGCAACCACTGTGGTCATCTGTTTTAGTTGCTCTAAAGGGTTCATCTGTTACTGTGCTCCGTGAGTTGAGGCGGTGCCGTTAGTCAGGTAAGGGCTTTGCAGCGGGCCAAGGTAGCTTGGTTGTAAGCCGCCGGTGTCAAGCAGCAGCTTATGCAGTACCACTGCAGGGTCGAGCAGGTAAATACGCAGCCGGTGAACGCCGCTTTGTTTAATGTGCAGTGGTGTTTTTAGCGTGCGGCTGCCATCCAGCACAGCTTGTTGCCAGGCGTGTTCGCTGCTATCGGGCAACGTATCAACGATGACCGGTTGCGCGTCATCCAGCGCGACGGCAAAGCGTAACTTCCGGCCTGGCAGCAATTCCAGTGTCGGCGCCACTATGCTGTGCAGCATCACTTGACCGGTACTGTGAAAATACAGCGGGTATTCCAGATAGGGCGCCTGGCGGATGTTCACTATACTGGTCTGGTAATCCGGCTTAGTCAGCGCCACCATAGCCGCATTGCTATGGCCAAAGCCTTTAAGCCGTTGCCAGCGGGCATCGGCTGTATTGCCGCCCACTGTTGCACTGGCCGCATCCAGTGCGATGTAACCATCGGCTTCAACAAAGCCTGTGGTGGCTGCT
>NZ_DATCSY010000323.1:0-18294 GCF_036568245.1 Rheinheimera sp.
TTCTTCGCTTCAAAGTGATACTCGCCACACTCTTCATAACCCAGTGCGATAAAGTGCGCAGCCAGCTTCTCCAGCCCGACTTTTTCCAGATTAAAAGTACGCAGCGCAATGTGATCGTTAATCACATCGTCCTGCTGTGAACTGCCCAGTAAGCGGTGTACGTTCTTGGCAGAAGGAGTGACCGCTACATAGTTTTGCCACAGATTGGCAAATAATTCTTTTACATCAGTATGCATTATTAATCCGCCTTAACGTTTACCAAATTAACTTGCAGGCCTTCTCAGGCCTTATCCAGAATAATAAATCTTGCCAGGTCGCCATCATGCAGCTGCAAGGTATCGGCAAACTCTGCACTTAGCAATAACACGCCCTGATCTGCATCAAACTTTGCCGCTTTTCCAAAGCTGGCCCTAAACTGTTGCAACGCCGTATTGGCAACGGCCAATGTTTGCTCTCCCTGAACATCGGCAATTTTAACCGGTACTTTCTTACTCGCCGCTACCGACTTAATCTGACTTAACCTGGCTTCTACCGTTGGCCCTGCGTCAAACAGGTCAATGTAGCCACGGTGAATAAAGCCTTCACTCTCCAGCATTTTAAGCGCTGGTTTTGTATTCTGATGTACCTGCCCTATTACAGCCTGCGCCGCCTGCGGCAGTAAGCCAACATAGATAGGATGGCGCGGCATCAGCTCAGCAATAAAGGCCTTCTTACCAATACCGATAAGATGATCAGCCGTAGGAAAATCAATCGTCAGAAACAATTGCTGCAGCCAGTGCCAGAACGGTGGCTGGCCGTCGCTATCAGCAGCACCGCGCATTTCAGCAATAACCCGGTCACTAAAACGCTGCGGGTGTTCCGCCATAAACAGAAACCGTACTTTTGATAAAAAGCGCCCGGCATGGTTACGCCGGTAACTTTCCCGCAAAAATAAAGTACAAATTTCAGACGCTCCGGTGTAATCGTTACACAGCGTCAGTGTTTTCAGCTGATTAAACACATTCAGTTCAGCACTGTGGTGAATAACCGTATTTTGCTGAAAGTGATACAGCGGCGTGCTGGTACCTACTGCCGCTTCAATACCGGTAGTACCGACTATCTCACCACTGGCCGTGTCTTCCAGTACAAACAGATAGCCCTGATCTCCCGGTGCTGTCACATCAGCGGCAAAGCTGTGCTCTGCATGGGTAATTTTCTGTTTCAACCGGTCATCGTTTACCGGCAGCGAGGTAAAACCCGCACCGGACTCAACTGCGATGTGTTTTAGCGCAGCAAAATCAGCTGCGGTGATCGGCCGGATCACTAACATAATTTAGCCCTTCACCACGCTGGCAACAGCCTGTTCGAAACGTGCCAGACCGGCCTCAATATCGGCATCGGGGATCACCAGTGATGGTGCAAAACGAACCACATTAGTGCCCGCTACCAGCGCCATCAGGCCCTGTTCTGCCGCCGCCAGCATGATATCGCGCGCTTTACCGGCATAATCACTGTTTAATACCGCACCAATCAGTAAGCCAGAACCACGGATTTCACTGAATACATGGTACTTTTCATTGATTTTATTCAGGCCAGCTTTAAACAGCTGCGCTTTGGCTTTAACGCCATTAAGCACTGCAGGTGTATTAACAGTAGTAACTGCCGCCAGCGCTACGGCACAGGCCAATGGGTTACCGCCATAAGTAGAACCATGGGTCCCCACGACCAGATGCTTAGCAATCTCAGTGGTGGTTAACATAGCACCGATAGGGAAACCGCCACCCAAGGCTTTAGCTGTGGTCAAAATATCCGGTGTGACCCCATAACCCATATAAGCATACAGCTCGCCGGTACGACCAACGCCCGTTTGCACTTCATCAAAAATCAGCAGTGCGTTGTGTTTATCACACAGCTCGCGCACACCTTTAATAAACTCTTTCGACGCTGGCATGACACCGCCTTCACCCTGCACCGGCTCAACCATGACGGCACAAGTGTTATCGTTTATCAGCGCTTTTAAGCTATCAAGATTATTAAACTCCGCATGTACAATAGCCTCTGGCTTAGGGCCAAAACCATCAGAATACGCAGGCTGACCACCTACAGTAACGGTGAAGAAAGTACGGCCATGAAAGCCTTGTTTGAAGGCAATAATCTGGTTTTTCTGCTCGCCATATTTATCTTTAGCATAACGACGAGCCAGTTTCAGTGCGGCTTCGTTTGACTCTGCACCTGAATTGGCAAAATACACTTTCTCAGCAAAAGTGGCATCAACCAGCGCTTTGGCCAACAGTAAGGCTGGCTCATTGGTCATCACATTAGATAAGTGCCACAGTTTATCAGCCTGATCTTTTAATGCCGACACCAGTGCCGGGTGACAATGGCCTAAACAGTTAACTGCTATGCCGCCGGCAAAGTCGATAAACTCATTGCCCTGCTGATCCCATACGCGTGAACCTTCACCCTTCACCGGGATAATTTTTGACGGCGCATAGTTAGGTACCATGACCTCATCGAATACACTTCTTGTCACCTGCATAAAAACCTCACTGTTGCTAAAGAAAACACCGCCTGTTCTCAATTATGTTGGTGGCGGTAGGCTGTAATTGTTGCTTTATTATATTGCTCATCGCCGTCATATTGCAGTATCATTATCAGCAATATAACCAATCAACATTGCAATTTAACGGAACCAATTGACAAAATGATAAGCAAGGAAGATGAAAAACTGTTAGCTGTGTTAAAACACAATGCCAGAGCCAGCATCTCAGATTTGGCCAGAATGATGGATTTATCACGCTCTACAGTACAAACCCGCATCGCAAAACTTGAGCAAAGCGGCATCATTAAAGGTTATTCCGTTGATTACGGTGACGATTATCTGGCGTCACTGGTATCGGCGCACGTCAGTATCAAGGTACGGCAAAAACTCACAGCAAAAACCAATATCGAACTAAAACAAATCCCGCAGGTATCGGCGCTGTATGCTATCAGTGGTGAGTATGATTTGATTGCGATAGTGCAGGCTCAGAGCACAGAGCAGCTGAGCCATATACTGGATGACATTGGTAACCTTGACGGCGTAGAGCGCACTAACTCATCAGTGATACTGGAAACGAAATTTAAACGGTAACTCAGCGTCGTAACGTCACCGTCGGCTGGCGTGGTTGCGACAGCACCAATTGCGTGCTTTTCAGATAATCAATAAAAGCCTGGGCGGCGACCTTGCAGTCTGTGCCCTGAGCGTCACAAGGCAGCTTGTCGATAGTGTTATACACTGTGCTAAACGACACCGCCCCGCTGCTGTCCATATTGGCGGTCACGTTATTTACGCTAAACACTGCCGGTTGGCCGTGCTGCAATATAATGTCCTGCCGATCGCTGCTATGTTGCTGTATTTGCTGCAACACCTGCCAGCCGTCGTTACCATCAGCCAGATACTGTGTCGTTGCCATCGTATAAATACCGTCCGGCTGAATATTCTGCCACTTTCCATCACGCCAAAACTGTAATTGATTGAGTTCAGCTTTACCTGCAGCCACTTCTGTTGCGATATAGCGTAGCTTGCCGGTATAAGGGAACTTGCCGCTATGTGCACCGGGTATAAGCGTGGCGCTAATGGTTTCACTGAGCAGTGAGCGCAGTTGCGCACCGCTGATACTCAGGACGCTGAGCGGCGTATTAAACGGCAGTACTTCCAGCCGAATGTTGCCTTCATACACACTACCCGCTTCAATAGCTGAGCGGATATTACCTGCGCCAATCAGTGCAAAATCAACGTTCTTGCCTGTTGCAGCGCGGATATCACTACGATTAAGCCAATGCACCATCGCATCAGTAATAAATCCAGCCAGCTCAGAACCGTGCTCTGTGCTGCCGCCACTGCCAGGCAACCGGACATGATTAATTCTCTGCTCCGCAACGGCAATTCGTTCACCATAAGCACGGCTGACGTCGGGTTTATACTGCGTGTCCAGCAGCTGACGCAATGAACTATCTTCTGCCACTATAGCCGTGCGTGGCAAGGCAGCAATATACTGCTCTGCGCTGTGCTGTTTACTGCCAGTCAAGCGGTTGGGCTCATCGCGCTGCGGTGAAGAGAAATAGTCGCGACTTGCCAGTAGCGTATTCTGGCCATTGCAGCGGGTAAGCTGCCCAGCGCGGTTAAAAGCCAGCTGCGCCTGCCCTATCGCCTGAGCAAATTGTCCTGCCTGCACGACACAGGTTTTACCCAGCCCATCAGGGTTAGTCACCAGTTCGGCATAAGGTCGTTGCTGGCCCAGCCCCCAGTGCCGAAAATCGCCGAGCAAACTGTGAGAATGACCACCGACTATCGCATCAATACCATTAACGGCGGCGGCAACGGCTAAGTCGCGCTGATGCCCAAGGTGTGTCAATGCAATAATATGCTTAACACCTTGTGCACTAAGCATATCAACTGTGTGCTGAGCAGATTGAACCTCATTATGAAACACCAGCGCGCCGGTACCCGGGGCAATTGCCCGCATATCTTCAAGCGCCAAGCCAAAAACAGCTATTAATTCGCGGCCTTTGGCCTGAGTTATGTCAGTAATAGCGTGCAGTTGGTGTTGTTCCACAACAAATAGCGCATAAGGCTTTATATTTTTACTGCCCGCCAGTGCCGGTTCATCCGCAGTATCAATATTTGCCGCCAGTAGCGGAAAATTAACCTTGCCAATGAAATCAGCCAGTTTTGCCAGGCCAATATCAAACTCGTGGTTGCCAAGTGCCATAGCGTCAATATGCATACGGTTTAATACGTCAACGTTAATGCGTTGCTCAAACAGCTCAAAATAAGCGCTGCCTTTAAACGCATCACCGCCGTGCAGAAACAGAGCCGGGATCTTATCCTGCACAGAGCGCAGTTTAAGCTGTCTGGCCTGCGTCAGGATGCGCGGGTGCCCACCGATGAAGGTGTAAACAGCCTGCTCGCCCTGCATGACTTTTGCCGGACTGGCATCAAAATGGGAATGAGTGTCGTTGATATGGATAATGTTCAGTGTCAACGCCGTATCTGATGGCTGTTGTGTTGCACATCCAACTGAAAGTAAAGCAGAAATACTTAAAATGGTCAGTAAACGCACAACACCTGTTCCTTAACGACAATAACTACTGTGCAATAAAAACCGCTACCTTAAGTGCTATTTGTCGCAAGCTCAAGTGAAAATCACGTGACAATACTTGTTAAACCGGCACAGCACTGGCAGGATCCGCGCACTTTAAAACACACAGGAGTATGCTGTGGCACATATTGCAAATGTTGCGCTGCTGGTAGACAACTATGATGACGCTATAGCGTTTTATACCACCAAACTTGGGTTTGAACTGTTGGAAGATACCGATTTAGGCAAAGGCAAGCGCTGGGTACAGGTTGCACCAAAGCAGCACAATGGCACAGCGTTGTTACTGGCTAAAGCCGCGACGGAACAACAAAAGCAATCTGTTGGTATGCAGGCTGGCGGCAGAGTGTGGCTGTTTTTGCAAACTGACGATTTCTGGCAGGATTACAATGCAATGAAAGCGGCCGGTGTTACCTTCCTCGAAGCGCCTCGTGAAGAAGCTTATGGCACTGTGGTTGTTTTTACCGATCTGTATGGTAATCAGTGGGATTTACTGCAGCGTACCGACAACTAGCGGTCAATGCCAGGCTACCTGACTACGGCCTTTTTTCTTTGCCTGATACAACGCGGCGTCGGCCCTTTCAAATAATGTTCTGAAGCTGTCATCTGCTTTCAGCGCCGCTACACCAAAACTGGCAGACACGCTCAAATCGTTTGCCAGCTTAATCCCTCTGAGCCGGTCAATAATGCGCTGACCGATGGCAACAACAACATCTTGCTGGGTATGCGGCAACAATACGACAAATTCGTCGCCACCATAACGCCCTATCACATCTGTAGGCCTGAGTAGTTGTTGCGCGGCATGACAGGCGTCGCGCAGAACCTGATCGCCAACACTGTGGCCCAGTTGATCGTTAATGCGTTTAAAATGGTCAATGTCAAACACCATCAGGCACAGCGGCTCCTGCTGCTCGAGCGAGCGGGCAATTTCCAGTTCAGCTCTTTGCTGCAAATGCACCCGTGATGCCACTTTAGTCAGGCTGTCGGTCGAAACAATAAGCCGCAGTTGCATATTGGCCGTCATCAGTGCCGGTACCGCCAAGCCAAACAACGCATTGGCAGCAATAACGTTGATGGCGAACTGATACACCATAGCGTATTGCAGCAGGCCCAGAAAATGCACCAGAAGCGCTATGACAAAACTACTCAGGGCCAGACTCAGCGTAGTAAAAAACGCCGACTCAGTACAAGCAATCCACATATGTGGGATCACCAGAAAAAATACCGCAAAAGCACTTTGCGGCGAGTCAGAATAGCGCGCCAACAGCATCGTCAGAGTTAGCAAAACAACATTCACCAGCAGTTTAAACTGATAGCCGCTGCTTGCCACACGTTGCTGTGGGCCGATGTAGTCTTCCAGCACAAACTGGGGTGACGGGTAAAGTACCGCCAGTACGCCGGAAAAAAGCGGCGCAATAACGACCACGCCGGCCATATCACCAATCCAGAACGGTAACCAGGTATGGGCAATATCTTCAAGCGGCATCATTGACGACATCACCAGCGCCGCCAACACTGAGAAGGTCGCGAGCAACGAGCTTAGCGCCGCAACCAGCAAAAAGCCGATAACAAACAACGGTAAATAAAACTGCCCGATATTAGCCAAACGCCTGAGTAACCTGGCGCCGGCATAATACGGCACTATATGCGCCACACCAAATAACAAGCCTGCCTGCAGTAATTGTAATGTGTTAAGTGCGAGCTGATATTGCTGCCCGGTCCAGAATGTTACAATCACACACCCCAGAATCAGTACCGGCACCGCTCTTATACCAATAATAAACAGTGCAGCACTGGTAAGCCCGGCAGCAGGAAACCAGATACTGGCATGTTCGGTGTATTCAACCAGCAACCCCAGCATCCAGACAGCAAGCCACAGCAGCAATAGCAAAGTATTGCGCCACAATGCATAGCGCGAAATTTGCCTGAGTAGACTAAATAGCTGCGGGTAAAAGTTGCTCATCGGCTGACTAATCTTGCGTTACTGTTAAGGCAGTGACGTAATTTATAATGCGGCACTGATTTTCTGAGCCAGCGCCTTAATTTTTTCCATATCCCCCTGCTCGGCACCGTGGCCTTTTAACTTTCGCAGATGTTCAGGGATTAAATGAAAGTGTAAGTGCGGTACAGTTTGCCCTGCGGCTTCGCCATTGAGCTGCATCAGCACGACGCCTTCAACACCAAGGGTAGATTTGAGTGCTGACATCACTTTTTGCACGGTGGTCATGGTATGGGTTAGTTCATCGGCTGGAATATCCAGCAGCGTTTCTGCTTTAAACTTTGGGATCACCAGGGTGTGACCGTCAGCCTGCGGCATGATGTCCATAAAGGCCAGCGTGTAGTCATCTTCGTATACTTTGAAACTGGGAATGTCGCCGCGCAGAATTTTGGCGAAAATATTATTGTCATCGTAACTCATGGCATACTCCGGTAACGTCTTTTTACCGGAGTATGCCAGCACAGCAGTTTACTTCAAGTATTCTGCATGAAAATGCAGGTGCTCACCGATAAAACTGGCGATAAAGTAATAGCTATGATCATAACCTGGCTGCAGGCGGATCTCGGCCTTAACATCGTTTAACGATGCCGCTTCCATCAGGCTTGCTGTGCGCAGTTGCTCTGGGTAAAAATTATCTGCCGTGCCTTGATCCACCAAAATCGGCGCTACCTTCTTTGCGTCCCGCAATAACAAAGAGGCATCATATTGCTGCCATTGGCTTCTATCTTCACCTAAATAACCGCTAAAAGCTTTAATGCCCCAGGGGCTGTTTACCGGATTGCAAATCGGCGAAAAAGCAGAAATACTGCAGTAGCGCTCTGGGTTGCGAAGGCCGATAACCAAAGCACCATGGCCGCCCATGGAATGGCCACTGATCGCACGTTTGTCTGTTAACGGCAATGCTGCTTCTACCAGTTCAGGCAATTCGCTGACGATATAGTCGTACATCTTGTAATGCTGATTGAAAGGCGCTTTAGAAGCGTTAACATAAAATCCGGCACCTAAGCCAAAATCGTAAGCGGCGTTTTCATCGTCAGGTACACCTTCACCACGCGGGCTGGTATCAGGAATAATTAAAGCGAGACCCAATTTAGCGGCATATTGCTGTGCACCGGCCTTACTGGAAAAGTTTTCATCGGTGCAGGTTAGCCCCGACAGCCAGTATAGCGCGGGTACCCTCGCGGTTTCGGCTTGCGGAGGCAGAAAAACAGAAAACTGCATGTCGCAGTGTAATACTGCCGATTGATGTTTATAGCGGATTTGCTTACCGCCAAAGCATAACTGTTCACTTACTTTGGTTATGGCTGATGTAGTCATACTATGTCCTTCAAACGCGGTCAGGACAGATTACAACGCCCGCCCTGGCTCGTCACAGCAACTCGTTCGCGCTTGCGCGCTCGCTCAGACACTCTGTGCCGACCAGAACGGGGTTCTAATCCGTCCTTCAATCACTTTCAAAATCAAAAATGAATAACAGTTCTGATTGACTTACCTTCATGCATTAAATCAAAGGCTTTATTAATATCTTCCAGCGGCATGGTATGGGTAATAAAGGTATCCAGCTCAAACTCACCATTTAAGTAGCGGTTGACGTATTCTGGCAGCTCGCTGCGCCCTTTTACACCACCAAACGCCGTACCACGCCAAACCCGACCGGTCACCAGCTGAAATGGTCTGGTAGAAATTTCCTGGCCCGCGCCAGCAACGCCGATGATAACCGACTCCCCCCAGCCTTTGTGACAGCACTCCAGTGCTGAGCGCATTACATGTACGTTACCAATACATTCAAACGAGAAATCGACGCCGCCATCGGTCATCTCAACGATGACCTCTTGAATCGGCTTATCAAATTTCTTCGGGTTCACCACATCAGTTGCACCGAGCTTTTTCGCAATATCAAACTTATCTTCGTTGATATCGATAGCAATAATCCGGCTGGCTTTTGCCATCACGGCGCCAATTACTGCCGATAAACCAATACCACCCAGGCCAAAAATGGCTACCGTATCGCCTTCTTTTACCTTGGCCGTGTTCATTACCGCGCCCATACCCGTGGTAACACCACAGCCGAGCAGACAGACTTTTTCTAACGGTGCTTCTTTACTGATTTTCGCCAGCGAGATTTCCGGTAACACTGTGTATTCAGAAAATGTCGATGTGCCCATATAGTGGTAAATAGGTTTACCGTCTTTTGAAAAACGTGTGGTGCCATCTGGCATCAGGCCCTTACCCTGGGTTGCGCGAATGGCCTGACACAGGTTAGTTTTGCCCGATAAGCAGAACTTACATTTGCCGCACTCCGGGGTATACAGTGGAATAACATGATCGCCGACAGCAACAGAAGTTACGCCCTCACCCACTGCTTCAACAATACCCCCCCCCTCATGGCCCAGAATGGCCGGAAAAATACCTTCAGGGTCTTCACCGGATAATGTAAAAGCATCGGTGTGACATACACCAGTCGCCACAATTTTAACCAGTACTTCACCTTTTTGCGGTGGCATTAAGTCCACTTCTTCAATTGATAAAGGCTGACCCGGGCCCCAGGCCACAGCAGCACGTGTTTTAATCATGTTCATAGGGTTGTCCTTTTAAAAAGTTAACACAGGCAAAGTTTATAACGGCAAGTGTAACCTGAATTGTATTTTTTCCATATCAATGAAAATACCACTACAATGCAAATAAGTTTTTCATATTTGCAATAATACTAAGGCAAAATCAGATGAAACACTGGATTGGGATCAGTGAGTTTGTAGCAGTAGCAGAGCAACAAAGTTTTACCAAAGCAGCCAGATCCCTGGGGATTTCGGTGGCGCAGGTTAGCCGTAATATTGCCGAGCTGGAAACATCATTGGCGATAAAATTATTGTATCGCAGCACACGTAATGTCAGCCTGACCGAAGAAGGACAACTGTACCTGCAACATTGCCGTCATCTCGTCAGCAGTCTGGAAGAAGCAAACCGTGCGCTGGCCAACCTGAAGGCCAGTCCCAAAGGGCTGATTAAGCTGACGGCCCCTGTGTTTTACGGCGAAACCCACATTGCCCCGCTATTGCATGATTTTCTTAAGCTGTATCCCGATACCGAGCTGGATATGCAGCTGACGAATAACAAACTGGATCTTATTCAGGGTGGTTTTGACTTAGCCATACGTCTGGGCACACTGGAAGATTCCAGCCTGATTGCACGCAAGCTGGCCAGCAGAACCCAGTACATCGTTGCGTCTCCTGAATATCTGCACAAAAACGGCACGCCAACGACACTACAGCAGCTACAGCAACATCAGTGCCTGACGGGCACGGTCACTGTATGGCGTTTTAATGTTGAAGGCAGTGTGCAACAGTTTAAACCTAAAGGCAGAGTTGTCTGTAACAGCGGGGTCGCTTTACTGGATGCCGCGTTAAAGGGACTTGGGCTGGTACAGCTGCCTGATTATTACGTTAAAGACAAGCTCAGTAAGGCACAGCTGCATTCGGTACTGGATAACATTCGTCAACCCGATGACGGTATCTGGGCGCTTTATCCACAAAACCGGCATTTATCCGCGAAAGTGCGGGTGCTGGTAGATTTTTTAGCTGAGAAGTTAGCAAAATGATATATAATTGCGCTCTCGCGCTACAACATCTGGCAGTAACAATACCGGTAACCTCATGAATAGCCACTGGCCCAGACTGGGCTTTATCCTTTGTTTGTTTTTATCTGCCACTAAGGTGCCGGCTAGCGCTGACCAAAAGCTGATATTCAGAACTGCTTTAGACACGCCGGCAGCGCAGTATAGTCAGGCATTGCTCAGCGAAGCCTATAAGGCGATGGGCATCCAGGTGGAATTTATCTCGGTACCGTTTGGCAGAAGTCTGGTCGAGTCCAATAAAGGCCGTCTTTCAGGCGAACTGGCAAGAGTATTGGATGTCACCCAACGCTATCCTAATTTACTTGCGGTACCTTACGTTCTATTCGATACCAACGTAAATTTGTATGTTAATCAGACCAAATGTGCCGGCTGCAGTTTAAGCACTGTCAGTAGCCTGGTGTATGTCAGAGGCGCGCTAATTCTGGAAAACATGCTACATGCGCTGCCACCGGACATTCAGTTAATTCCGGTGTCAGATACCGCCGCTGCCCGGCAACTGTATGAGCAGCAAAAAGTCGATGCCGTGCTCTTTGCTGCGTATCAGCTATCAGCAGCGCCGCAAGGGTTTGTCAGTATCATGCAAACAATAAAAACGGTGCCGGATTACCATATGCTACATAAACGCTATCAGTCGTTGCTGCAAGCGCTGGCAAAAACCTTGTTTAAACTGGAAGCAGACGGCACAGCGGCCAGGCTGCGCCGGCAATTCGGGGTCCCACCACCCAAACATCAGCTAAAAAGCCACCTTAGCCTGCCGGTAGCTGAGTTTAACTAATCCCACGGGCAGCATTTGGCTTAACACCGCAGCTGTTTTATCATGGCACTGTTAATAACTTACAAAACGGAACTGCTGATGAAAAAACTGCTGCTAACCCTGTTGTTCGTGTGGCTCACCAATCCCCTGCTGGCACAGGATTTTAATGCCGGTGAACATTATGATGTGGTGTCATCTGACGTTAGCGCGTCAAAACAAGTGATGGAGTTTTTCTCATATTTCTGCCCGCACTGCTACAACTTCGAACCTATCGCGCAGCAGCTTAAAACGTCTTTACCGGCGACGGTTAGTTTCAAACGTGCCCCGGTATCGTTTCTCGGCCGCGATATGGGACCTGAGCTACAACGCGCCTATGCGCTGGCAGTAGCACTGGATCTGGAACACCGCATTACACCTGCACTGTTTGCACGGATCCATACAGAACGTAAAGCGCCGGCTAACCGTGCAGAAGTCAAAGCCTTGTTTGCTGAGCATGGCGTTGCGCCAGACGTTTTCGACAGCAGAATTGACAGCATGCCGATACTTGCCGATGTTGCCGGTTACGACAGTATCCGCGAAAAACTTAACATCACCTCAGTGCCGACTTTTGTCGTCAATGGTAAGTATGCGATTAAAATCGGCGCGTTAAAATCACAACAGCAGTTTAATGATCTGGTCAGCTATTTGCTAAACCTGGACGCACAGGAGTCTGATAATGCAACAGATTAAAATCGATTTGGTATCTGATATTGCCTGCCCCTGGTGTGCGATAGGTTATGCCCGATTAGAACAGGCGCTAAGCAGTCTGCCTGATATAACTGCAAGCATAGAGTGGCATGCATTTGAGCTGAACCCGGATAAAAATATGGCCAAAGAGCCTATATTGCCGGCACTGAGCCGCAAATATGGCCGGCCGGAAGCCGAAATGCGTGCGGCACAGGAGAATATGATCCGCATTGCAACAGAGCTTGGGCTTAACTTCAGCAATATGCAGCAGCGTTATACCTGCAATACGTTTGACGCTCACCGTTTGGTTAAATGGGCAGCCAGCCAGCATAAAGCCACTGCCATGAAACAGGCATTGTTTAATGCGTATTTTGGTGAAGCTGCTGATGTTTCAAACCATGAGGTGCTGCTGCAGTGCGCACAAAGTGCCGGGCTGGATAAAGACGCCGCAGCAAAGATTCTGGCAACAGATGAGTACGCCGACATAGTTGATGCTGATATCGCCAGGTACCAGCACGCTGGTATTTCGTCGGTGCCGGCTTTTATCATCAATAATAAATACCTGATTTCTGGTGCACAGGAGCCATCTCAACTGGCGGCTGCCTTGCAACAAATTGCCGCTGAACCAGCCGCCTGAGAGCTGACATACAGATGACCGTAGCGCGCTGTTTAGCCTGCCAACTGCGGTCGTCTGGCTCTGGGCAGGCTTTTCACCACCAACTGATAAGAATGCTCTATCTGGCGTTTAACTTCATTTTCAGGCACGCTGCCATCAAGTAGCAGCGTGTTCCAATGCTGTTTATTCATATGATAGCCGGGTGTTATTGCCGGAAATATATCCCGCAGCATTAGTGCCTCCTGCGGATCACATTTCAGATTCACTCTTGCCCCCCCGGCTGTTTCCGACAAAATCGCGAAAATCTTACCCACTACTTTATATACATAAATATCCGGACCGAACGGAAAATCTTCGCTACTTTGCTGTTGCATCAGGCAATGCTCGCGGCAGTCTTGAAAATTCATCAAATACCCTTGCAGAAAACCGGTGAGTAATTGGCTGACTGTAATTTTATGCAGTCAAGCCAACGACAGGTTAAAGAATACAGAGCGGGTTAACAACATAAAAATACCCGGGCAGTTTACTGCCCGGGTATGCCGAAATCAAAAGCCTGATGCCAGCTTACATACAGCTACATACCAATGCCGCTGCTTTTAACCCGCTGCCATTCGCTTTTATCCAGCACCCTGTCACTGTTGGTATCGAACTTATCAAACACACTGGTATGCCACTCTGTGCGGGTTAACCGGCCATCACTGTCACGGTCAAACTCCTCCAGGCTGCCACCCATGCGGTTGGCCATAAATTCAGTATCATCAATCATACCGTCATTGTTACGGTCAGCTTTGCCAAAATACTGCTCGCCGACATATTGCTCAAATTCTATTTTCGATACAGTACCGTTTTTATCTGTATCTACGGTATCCATGTGGCCGACTCCCCCAGCCAGCACTGAAGTAGTTGCTAAAGCCAGAGTAAGGATCAGTGCAGAATTCAGTTGCGTTTTCATGTCATATCTCCTCTTACTGATTACGAAACGACGCTGTAAATATACAGCCTGATGTTACAACACAATGTTATATCGCAACGGCTGTACCAACACGGCACAACGGCGGCTTGAAGCACTATAGTGCGCTGATATGAGGTGATTTTTTAAATGCGGGATTAACGGATTGTGCTACCGGCCACAAAGCAGCCGGTAGCGTACAGAGGTAATATTTGCATACTACGGGTAATTATTACGCCAGGTTAACCTGCGTTAGCCTTTGGTGTATTTATCCAGCCACTGGAATACTTCGTTATACCAGCGTACGCGGTTGTCCTTGTTTAAGATCCAGTGATTTTCATCCGGGAAAATCACCAGCCGCGAGTCAATGCCTTTACGTTGCAGATTGGTAAAGGCGCCCAGCCCCTGCGCGTACGGCACCCGGTAGTCTTTTAAGCCATGGATCACCAGCATGGGTGTTTGCCAGTTATCGGCCAGCGCTGCTGGGTTAAATTTCTGATAGTCAGACCCGGCCTGCCATACCGGCCCACCTAAGTCATACTCCGGAAACCATAACTCTTCGGTGCTGCCGTAAAAGCTTGGCATATCGTACAAGCCAGCGTGGTTCACCAGACATTTAAATCCGGTTGGCCAGTTACCGGCAATCCAGTTCATCATATAACCACCGTAAGAAGCACCAAGCGCACAAGCCCGGCTGCCATCAATCCACGGTTGCGCCTGCACGATGTAGTCAAAACCTTTCTTTAAGTCTTCCAGCGGCTTACCGCCCCAGTCACGGCTGATAGAGGCTGTAAAATCCTGGCCATAGCCGGTTGAACCATGAAAATCGATCATCACCACCGCATAGCCTTTGGCGGCGTACATCTGCGCATTCCAGCGCTCATTAAACATATTGCCAAAGCTGCCCTGCGGCCCGCCGTGGACTAAAAACGCCATCGGATATTTTTTCTTGGCGTCAAAGTCCCACGGCTTTACCAGATATCCATACACAGTATCGTCATTAGCGCCTTTAAAGCTAAACTGCTCATAGTCGCCAAACTGTACTTGTTCACGCCAGCTGGCATTGATGTCGGTTAGCTGCGTTAAACCACTGCCATCAAGATTAAGCTGAAACACCTCTGGCGGCATATCCAGTTTATGGTTGGTAAAGACGATTTTATCGCTGGCAATATTCAGCGCACCAGCCGTGCCGTCGCCAAAGACTTTGCGCACATCACCAAAGCCGGTATTAATAGCATAAATGCTGTACTGGCCAACATCCTGCGTGGTGACATACACAGTGCGGTTATCCGGGCCAAATTTATAATCACTGACCGAGCGGTCAAATTCCGGTGCCAGTTCTTTGCGCTGCCCGGTCACCATATCCAGCAACATCAGGCTGAATTTATCCGCCTCGGCCTGTGGTTTACTCATGGCTTTATATGCCATAAAACGGCCATCGCTGGAAAATGACGGCTGTGCATCCCAGGCCGGGTTCGCTGCTGTCAGGTTTTGTTTTTCACCACCTGTTACCGGCACCATAAAAATATCGTAATTGGTGTGCCAGGCCTGATCGGCCGCCGGGATCTTCGCGCTAAACACCAGGCGCTGATTATCCGGTGTGAAAGCTACCTCGTTCATACCGGCGATGTCGGTGTTCCACTCGCTCATCAGGTTGGTAGCATCTTTCACTACACCGTTGCTAAGTGTCGCAACATGTAGGTGACTGCGATACGCCGTTTGCCAGCTATCCCAGTGCCGCACCATCAACTGGTCAAACGCCATCGCCGTATCTTTTTTAGTTGCATCAGCCGCTTTAGCATCTACTGTACATTGCAATGTCTGGCAGCCGGGTTTAGCCGCCAGCGCCAATGCTAATTGCTTGCCATCTGCTGACACTTTAAAACCTTCAACCGGCACAGGCAGATCAGTTAGCTGCAGCGCCTCACCACCATACAGCGGCAGGTTCCAGACCTGAGCAGTGCCACTGCGGCTGGCAATAAAATAAATGCTACGCCCATCTGCCGCCCACTGCAGCTGGCTTTCACGGCCTGCGCTTTGGGTTAAACGGGTAACCTTGTTTAAGTTGGATAAATCCATCAGGTACAGGTCGCTGCTGGTATCCGCCGGGTTAAAACCACCATTGCTCAGACCATAAGCGACAAAACGGCCATCAGGCGATAACACAACATCGTGTAACTTATTAAACTGGTTTAAATGCTCTACTGTCAGCGGCGCTTTGGCCTGAGCGCTGGCAGCGGCCAGCAGTGCGAGTGTCAGTAAGGTCTTTTTCATGCGTATCCCTTGGATTTTTGTTGTTATAAGCTGAAAAAAATAAGGCTGCAGCACAGCTACAGCCTTTGAGTTTATCGCAATTACGCTTTTTCCATTTGCTGGATGTTCACTTTCCAGATAGCCGGCCCCTGTTGGTGCACGTTGTTACCGTTTGAATCTACCGCAACCGTTACCGGCATGTCCTGTACATCAAACTCGTAAATCGCTTCCATACCTAAATCGGCGAAAGCGACCACGCGTGACTTTTTAATCGCTTTAGATACCAGATAAGCCGCGCCGCCCACTGCCATTAAGTACACAGCTTTGTGTTGTTTAATGCTGGCAATGGTTTTATCACCACGCTCTGATTTACCAATCATACCCAGCAAACCGGTTTGCGACAGCATCATATCGGTGAACTTATCCATCCGCGTCGCCGTTGTCGGGCCGGCCGGGCCAACCACTTCATCGCCTACCGCGTCTACCGGGCCAACGTAGTAGATAAAGCGGTTTTTAAAGTCCACGCCATCAGGCAGTGATTCGCCGCGGTTTAGCATGTCTGCAATACGTTTATGCGCCGCATCACGGCCGGTCAGCATTTTGCCGCTTAGCAGCACGGTTTCACCGGCTTTCCACTCTAATACGTCTTGTGGCGTCACGGTATCCAGGTTTACCCGGCGCACATTACTGCCAAGCTCCCAGGTTACCTGCGGCCAGTCTTCCAGTTTTGGTGGCTGAATATCGGCCGGGCCTGTGCCATCTAAATGAAAGTGCACATGGCGCGTGGCGGCACAGTTAGGGATCATCACCACCGGCAAACTGGCGGCATGGGTTGGTACGCTGTTAATTTTCACATCAACAACAGTGGTTAAACCACCCAGGCCCTGAGCACCGATGCCCAGCTTGTTCACTTTTTCATACAGCTCTAAGCGCAGTTTCTCATCAGCAGTTTCTGCACCTTTGGCAATAAGCTCCTGAATATCGACCGGCTCCATCAGCGCCTCTTTGGCCAGTACCGCCGCTTTTTCAGCAGTACCACCGATGCCTATGCCTAACATGCCCGGCGGACACCAGCCAGCGCCCATCTTAGGTAAGGTTTCCAGTACCCAGTCAACGATTGAATCTGACGGGTTAAGCATCACCATTTTGGTTTTGTTTTCTGAACCGCCACCTTTGGCTGCAATCATCACTTCAACATGATGGCCGGCGACCAAGTCAATGTGCACCACGGCTGGAGTATTGTCTTTGGTGTTTTTACGTGCTCCGGCAGGGTCTGCCACAATAGAAGCGCGCAGCGGGTTATCCGGGTTCAGGTAAGCGCGGCGTGTGCCCTCGTTTACCATCTCCTGCACTGTCATATCGGTTTTATCCCACTTTACATCCATACCAATTTTAACAAAGCAGGTAACGATACCCGTGTCCTGGCAAATTGGCCGGTGGCCTTCAGCTGACATGCGCGAGTTAATCAGAATTTGCGCGATGGCATCTTTTGCCGCCTGATTCTGCTCTTTGTGGTAGGCCACTTCCAGCGCTTTGATAAAATCCAGCGGGTGATAATACGAGATGTACTGCAATGCATCTTCGATGCTGTCGATAAAGTCTTGCTGGCGAATAACCGTCATCTTTACTTGTCCTCTGACGCCTCTGGCAGCGCCATGTTTAACTATTTTAGCGGGTGCTGGTATGATAGCGCGCATCAGAAACAGCGGCTAGCCCCATTCATGCAGCAGTACCTTATTCCGCCAGAAATTTACGGCGAAACGCCGGCCAACTTACTTGCACTGTTCAGCCATTTTGCCGACCAGCCCTGGGCCATGTTGCTTGACTCTGCCTCGCCAGACCATGTGAACAGCCGCTACGACATACTCGTAGCAGAGCCTGTAGCGACTTTGGAAGCGAAACACGGCAGCTGTATTTTAACTGACGATCAGGGCGCCCATGTTTACCAGCAAGACCCGTTTACCGTGCTTAACTGTGCGCTAAAGCGGTATTTCCCACACGGTAGCGATAACGGCTTACCCTTTACCGGCGGCGCGCTGGGCTACTTTGGCTATGACCTTGGCCGCTATGTGGAAAAACTGCCAGCCACCGCCCAAGCCGACATTGCGCTGCCGGATATGGCCGTAGGCTTATATAACTGGGCGCTGCTCCTGGACAAACAGCAGCAAAAGTTGTGGTATACCAACTATCAGGGTAATGCAGAAGCGGGTTGGAAAAAACTTTATGCCAGATTACAGCAACCACAT
>NZ_DATCSY010000324.1:0-10307 GCF_036568245.1 Rheinheimera sp.
AGCAAGACAAGCTGCATCTTACCTTGCCAGCTACGCTGGTAACTTAATGTGTCAAGCGCCGGATATGCACGTTTAAAGCGTGCTAAAGCAGCGTCACTCGATAATACGGCCAATTGCACTGCAACTTGCGACTTTTGCAACGACAGCAGCTTAACTTCATCATATCCAAAAACTGTGCTGTCAGAATCGGCTGTGTCGGGTACAGCTGGCGACGAGACAGTTTCTTCTGACGCTATCTCAGTGCCTGCTGTCTGGCTCTCTGTGGAATCAGCCACCGGCTCGGGCAATGCTACCGTTTCTGCCTCAGAGCCTGGTTCAGTATCTGTTACTGCTTCAGCAGAAACTTCGGCTTCAATTTGATCTGAGCCTGGGTTTATAGCGCTATCTATTGCAGTATCTTCAACACCGGCTCCTGCAGCGGGTACTTCAACTGGCAATACCGGTGTTTGTGCAGGTTCCACCGGTATACGTACCGACAACTCGGGTTGCTTCTGCGATGGCCAGAAAACATACAACAGCGTTATCAGAAACACTGCAGCCAACGCAGCCCAGATCCCTCGCTTTTTAAGCTCAGCAGACTTTTCTGCTACAACCTCTGCAGTTTCGGCCCTGTTGTCAGGCCCGACAGGTTGTAGCAGTCGGTGCATATTGCCATTAGAACTTGCCAGACGCTCAGCTATTTCAATGCTGTTTAACGCATCGCGGCGTAACAATTGTTCTGCATCATCTGTTGTGACACGATTCAGGGTTAAAGTCAGTCCAGCTTCATCGGAGCTCTCTGTAGAGAAACAAAACACCAGGCTGGGTAATGAACTTAACTGCCGGATAAACTCAGACGAGAAACGCTCAGCATCATCGATGACCACAGCCAGTGGCGCTTGCTCTTCTGTAATTGCAATTTGTTCTGTGATAGAGATTGACGGATCGCCGGGCTGCCCAAACCACTGTTGCATCAGCTGTTGCGTGGCAGCAGTTTTACTAACCGACGTATCGAGCAACGCAATGTTATACTGATCAGACAATAACTCGGCAATGGCTAGCGCCAAGGTTGACTTTCCACTGCCGGCAGACCCCAGAATACTAATCAGCTGATGATCATTAAACGCCAATTGGAATAAAAGCCTTTCCAACCACTCGCGTTGCGACGGTAGCAAATGATCCAATTGAGCCAAACGAGTCTGTAAATCAGTAATGTCCATCAGCAAACACCCTTATCAATTCGGCTTCAGATACGTCATCTACTACCGCTGTGCTACCGAAAGCTGTCGGTAACACAAATCGCATATTGCCGTTACGCACCTTTTTATCTGTCTTCATAAACGGCATAAAATCTTCGATCTTCATATTGGCTGGCGGTGCTGTAGGTAAATCAAACGCCGTTAACAAAGCACAAAGCTGCTGCAACTGCTGCGCGGTTATCGAACCGCGGGACATGGCTAACTTTGCCGCCATGACCATACCCGCCGATACAGCCTCACCATGCAGCCATTCACCGTAACCTAACCACGCTTCTATAGCATGCCCAAATGTGTGTCCGAGATTAAGTAATGCTCTATCGCCCTGTTCAGTCTCATCACGACTGACGATATCCGCTTTCATCTGACAGCAATGCCTTATCATCTGTGCCAGCAACTCAGGTTCTAAGCCAACAATGTCTTTATGATGCAGGGATAACCAGTCAAAAAAATCTGCATCGCTGATAAGCGCGTACTTAATGACTTCTGCCATGCCCGCAGAAAACTCTCGTTGTGGCAATGTAGATAGAACTGAGGTATTAATCAGCACCTGTGCCGGTTGTTTGAAAGCGCCAATCATATTTTTGCCAAGCGGATGATTTACTGCAGTTTTGCCACCTACTGACGAGTCAACCTGCGACAGTAAGGTAGTTGGAATCTGCAAAAACGAGACACCTCTTTGATAACAAGCTGCTACGAAACCGGTCAAATCGCCAATTACGCCGCCGCCAAGCGCAACCAACAGCAGATCCCGAGACATCCGCTGTTCGAGTAGAAAACCTAAAACCTGTTCAAAAGAGCTTAACGTTTTGTATGCTTCGCCGTCTGGCAACAGAAAATGTTGTACTGACCCAGGCTGAAACAATGCCTCAACCTGTGACAAATACAAAGGGGCAACAGTGGGGTTAGAAATAATGACAACTTGCTTCTTTGCTGCCAAAGCAGGGTCAAGGTTAAGAAAGCTGTCATCTATAGAGATGGTGTAGCTGCGTTCGCCAAGTTGTACTTCAACTTTTTGCATCAGCAGCTCCCTATCGAAATGAAATCAAAAACCCAGTTGGTCTATAATCTGGCTGGCTACAGCCCGTGCACTCTGTTCATCAGTGCGTACAGTAAAATCAGCTATTTCAGCATAGAGCGGGTTACGCTCTGCGGCTAACCTTTCCAGTACTTCTTTCGGTGCTTCTTCTGTCTGCAGCAATGGCCGTCTTTTATCGCGCTGAGTACGTGCAACCTGTTTCTCTATCGGAGTTTCAAGGTAAACAACAATACCTCTGGCCGACAGCCGATTTCTGGTTTCTTTGCTAAGTACAGAGCCACCACCCGTTGCCAATACTATGCCTTGCAACTCTGTCAGATCCTGAATGACATTTTCTTCACGTACGCGGAAGCCTTCTTCACCTTCCAAATCAAACACCCACGCAATATCTGCGCCAGTGCGGCGTTCAATTTCCTGATCTGAATCGTAGAATTCAAGGTGAAGCATGTCTGCTAAGTGCCGGCCTATTGTGCTTTTACCAGCGCCCATAGGGCCGACGAGGAAGATATTACGTTTTTCTGCCATAAGTTGTATTACTAATCAGCTAACTCAGTGAAAAGTTAAATTCAAGGACCAAAAGGCTCCCACGAAAATTTGAAGCGCTGAATTATGTCAGGAATAGCCTTTTGTTGGCAAGCTAATTCTGAACCAGTGGTTGCCGCAGCAAGTGCAGCAACCACTGCCTTTGATATTAAAGCCCGTCTGATATAATTTTCGGTGTGACGAAAATCAGCAGTTCGTTCTTCTCATTAACTTCGCGGGTAGATCTAAATAAGTTACCTACATAGGGAATATCACCAAACAGCGGTACTTTGTTGACAGTCGACAGAATTTGCTGTTGGTAAATTCCACCCAGAACAATAGTTTCACCGTTATCGACCAGTACCTGGGTCTGGATCTGCTGAGTATCAATAGCAGTCGCAGGTCCCGTAGGCGTTTGTACTGTCTCACCTCTGGTGTTCTGTGTGATAACTAAATCCAGAATGATTTTATTATCAGGCGTGATTTGCGGCGTAACCGTCAGACTCAGCACCGCTTTTTTAAATTCAACGGTTGTTGCACCACTTGACGCCGCCTGCACATAAGGTATCTCGACACCCTGCTCGATACGGGCTTCTTTCTGGTTAGCCGTCGTGATGCGGGGGCTGGCAATAATCTCGCCTTTATTTTCCTGTTCCAGCGCCGATAACTCTAAATCCAGCAAGGTACCGTCAGCCAAACGGGCAATATGGAATGCGATACTACCAGCCGGATTACTGGCGGGTAAATTAACGTTCCAGCGGTCATCTAATGAAGGAATGTTGCCATTGGCAATATTGTTAGCACCGCCGGCAGAGCCAGACGTTCCCTGATTAGAACTTCCGCTACTTTGCTGATCGGTAAAACCCCAACGAATACCCAGCTCATCCGTCACGTTATCACGTACTGTTACCATACGTGACTCTATCAACACCTGACGTACCGGAATATCGAGCCTTTCAATCAACTTACGGACGTTCTCAATATTAACTGCGGTATCCTTTATCAGGATGGTGTTAGTACGGTCATCAACGTTAACTGAACCACGCGCTGACAGCAGAGTCGCATCTTTGTTGCTAAGCAGCTTGGCAATATCGGCAGCTTTCGCATAGTTGACTGACAGGAAGTCTGAATACAGCGGCTCAAGATCCGCAACCGTTTGTTTTGCCTCTAACTCCCGCGCTTCCCTGGCTGCCAGTTCATCTGTTGGCGCGATCATCAGGATGTTACCTTCCATCCGCTTATCCAGCCCCTTGACCCGCAGAACAATATCCAGCGCCTGATCCCAAGGCGTGCCGTCTAACCGCAGAGTGATATTACCCGTTACTGAATCACTGGTAACCAGATTGAAACCATTATAGTCAGCAATAATCTGCAATACTGTCCTGACAGGGATATCCTGGAAGTTCAGCGATATCGCACGACCTTTATACTCTTTACCGCCGCCGAGAATACTGCGGTTTGTGGTATCACGCTCTACGTTCAGCGTGAAAATATTATCAATTTGCTGGTAAGTAAAAGTGAATTCGGCTGTTGTATCTATCACAAGCCGGGTAGAAGCACCTTCTTTAAAGGTTTCAATTCCTTTGACCACAGTACCGAAATCAACAACATCAAGCTGATACAACAGCTCATCTAAAATGTCTGTATTATGAAACTCCACTTCCAGCTTGCCCAAACGCTCACTCACGTCAACCGCGGCGGTATTGTCGCGCAGAAACACCAGCACACGGCCTTCGCCTTTATCTCCGCGGCGGAAATCTATTGCGTTTACACGGTTGATATAAGTGGGTTTAACGTCTGCAGCTTGCCCTACTGCATCAGAAGTGGGGTTATCTGAGATGTGAATGTAAAATACGTTGCCACGAACCCTGGTTCGATAAATCTTTAAATAGTCCAGATAAATCACTGTTTTAAAACCGTCGCCTTCAAACTCGGAGGTAACTCTTTTTACACCGGATTTATCAATCAGAACCTCGCTCAGCTTTTCTTCATAATCAGATTCGTTAAAAAACAGTTCTATCCGCGCAGGCTCATTAAACACCTGAATACTCGGGTCAGCATAAAGCTCTTCGTCGAAAATGAACTCTATTTCTGTTTCCCCGGTCAGTAACGGGTTGTACCGCACGTCGTAAAGCAGTGGCACTGCTGATGCAGGTATTGAAAATAGCATTAAGGCTGCAAAGCACAGTACTGTGCGCTGGATTGTGCCAGACATTATTTTGATTATTTTATCCATGATTTACTCGCATACCTATCAATTACTTGCAGCAGAAGACGCATCCGCCATCTGCAACATTGTCGTCCGCTCTTTCCAGCAACCCGCGCCGTCCGGAATTAACTCAAGTAACTCTATATGAGTCGGCTCTACGTTAATAACACGGCCATGAAATAACCCAACGTGATTATTCAGCGTTACTCTGTGCAATGTCTTATCTGATGCTTCAATCAATGCCCAGATATTACCTATATCGCCCAAGGTACCCCGCATCTTTAAATTATCGACAGCGTACTTTTCCAGTGGCTCCTTTCTGCGACGCGGATCAGGGTGTAAGCAATCCTGCACCTGAAGAAATTTATCCTGAATTGCTTCAGGCCGCGGAGCTGAAAATGGGCTGCGAGCATCCTGAGAGCGATAAGGAATATGCTCAAACTCCTGCACTTCGGGCAAAGGTTCTACCCGGGCTCTTGTATTCGCTTTGACGTCTGCGATGTAATTCTGTACATCGCTCATATCGTTAAAACAACCAGTCAACATTAAAGTCAGTGTAATGACAGATAAACGTCTAATCATGGCTGAACCTCCTTGTAGCGGTAGGTTTTGGCCACGACATTGAAACGAAGACGCTCATCTTTTTCAGTTGTAATAGAGAAATCGTGCAAACTGACAATACGCGGAAGTTTGGCTACCTCACTAACAAAATTACCAAACTGATGATAATCACCGATTACCTCAATTTTTATTGGCAGCTCGGTATAAAACTCCTTTTCGATCTCTGGCTCCCAGTTAATACGGATAAAAGTTAAACCGCTGGTTGTACCAACGTAAGTAATATCATCCAATAACCCCGGGGTTTCATGTGTTGTCGGCAGTTGCTTCAGTAAAAACGAAAACGTCTGCTCCATTTCTACCATTTGCTGCTTATACAAATCCAGATTTACTGCCTGAGCATACTTAGTGCGATAGACCTGCCGCAACTCGGTTTCTTTGCCCTCAGCCACCGTCAGCTCATCGATTTTGCTATCCACAAGTAGAAAGTAGCTTAAAACAGACACCAGAATAGCCAGAATAATGGCAAATATGATCTTTGCCCCCGCAGGCCATGATCCCATATTCTCCAGGTCAAGATCATTGATATCGATCTCTGACAAGTTAATGTTCAGGCTCATTTCGCACCTCCGTTTGCAGGTCTAGCCGGTGTTTCAGCCCCCTGCACAGCTTCATAGCCTTTAACAGTCAGGTGCATTTTAAAATTGCTAAGTAAACTGACAGAATCTTTACCGGCCTCGATAAACTCGAGATAAGGCTCTGATAACAATTCCGACTCTTCCGCTTCCCGAAGCATATTTGACAAGCGGTTATTCGATTCACTCTTACCGATCAACAACAAAGAAGTACCCTTTTTCTCAAGTTGGGTCAGGTACACACCTGCGGGGACAGCACTGGCAATTTCATCCATAATTTGGGTGCCAAGGTTTCGGCTACCTTGTAACTGAGAAATCAGTGCCATCCGTTGTTGCAAGCTCTTCTTGGTATCATTCAGAGTACGGATCTCAGCAATACGCTGATCGAGAATTTTTATCTCGTTCTGCAGAAAGTTATTGCGCTGTAGTTGTCCTTCAATACGGGCGCTATAAACCATATTCACCAGGAATACCAGTAAAAAGCTCAGCACAGCTGTTGCTGTCAATATTGTCAGGTACTGTTTCTGCCGTTCTTTACGCGCTGCATCGCGCCACGGCAGTAGGTTTATATATGCCATGACGAAAAACTCCTTAACGCCAGACCACTGGCAACCATCAACTGTGACGCGTGGCGGTTGAGTTGCTCACGATCAACCGACGTAGCCACTTCCATCGACTTAAACGGATTGGCTACGACAGTATGGATACCCAGCTCGTCTATCAGCAGTTTGTCTATACCTTCAATCAGCGCAGTACCGCCGGAAATTACCAGATAATCGACCGCATCTCTGCCACTGCTGGTCAGATACATCTGTATACCGCGGCGAACCTGTTGCAACAGCATTGTCTGAAAAGGTGCCAGTACTTCAAAGGTATAGTTAGGCGGCAGATCACCGTTCACTTTGGCTAACTCTGCTTCTTCGTAACTTTTATTGTAGTAAGACAGAATACTGCGGGTGTATTGATCGCCACCGAACACCTGGTCACGCGTGTAGAGGGTTTTACCATTTTCGATAATACTGAGCAGAGTCATCGTAGCGCCGATATCAACCATCGCCACAACTTTATTAGCCGCATCATCAGGTAGCTGCTTAAGGCATAACTCAGCAGCCCGGCTTAACGCATAGCTCTCAATGTCAACGACCTTAGCCGTAAAACCACCATTATCAAGTGCGGCAACACGCGCTTCTATACTTTCAGTTCGTGCAGCGCTTAGCAGTACGTTTACTTTTGACGGATCCGCATCGTTAACATCAAGTTTTTCAAAATCAAGACTGACTTCATTTAACGGATAGGGAATGAGCGTGTCAGCTTCAACTTCAATCTGACTTTCAAGTTCAGCATCGGTTAAGGACACATCCATGAAAATGACTTTACTGATCACGGTGGATCCGGACACAGCAGCGGCGGCGAATTTAACTGAGCGGGGGATCTTCTTACGGATCTTACTGAGCACATTACCAACTGCTTCAATGTCCTGGATCTCGCGATCTGACATTGCACCTTTGACCATAGGCTCTACGGCGAATGCTTCTACTTTACATACGCCGCTGTGCTGACTGAGTAATACAGCCTTCACAGAGTGTGCACCGACATCGATCCCCACCATCATCGGTGTTTGTTTACTGAACAGGCGATTTATCATAGCTTCCTGCGGCCATTTTATAGTTATGATTATTGTCTCATTGATAGCTTAGTCGCTAATTTTTGGCAAGAAAAAGCGTTTAATCTAAAGCTAATAAATATATACTAGCAGCGTTGTAAAAGAATTGGGAGTAAAAATTGGGGTTATTCAGTGTCTTGGGTTAAAAAACTTTTAATACTCTGTCTATCCATGATCCTTCTCGGTGTAGTAACGATCTCTGGGATCTATTTTTACCTAAAAGATGATCTCCCGGACGTTACAACCTTGCTGGATGTCAGATTACAGACGCCGATGCAGGTTTTCACAGCCGATGGCGAACTTATTTCTCAATTTGGTGAAAAGCGCCGTATCCCTCTCAAATTGGAAGAAATGCCTCCTTTATTAGTTCAGGCATTTTTAGCTGTTGAAGATACAAGATTTTATGAGCATCCCGGCATCGATATTATTGGTATTTTCAGGGCAATGACAGTTGTCGCCTCATCTGGCGATTTCAGCCAGGGTGCCAGCACCATTACTCAGCAACTGGCCCGCAACTTCTTCTTAAGCCGAGAGAAAAAAATTGTTCGGAAAATCAAGGAAATATTTCTAGCAATTCATATAGAACAGTTATTAACGAAAGATCAGATCCTCGAGCTTTATCTGAACAAGATAGAGCTGGGTCAACGCTCTTTCGGTGTCGGCGCTGCGGCTCAGGTTTACTTTGGTAAAACGGTTCACGATCTGACAGTCGACGAAATAGCTATCATAGCCGGTTTACCTAAAGCACCATCAACGCTCAACCCGGTCCGCTCAGCCAGTAACGCCCGTGCCCGTCGGAACATCGTACTTGGCCGCATGCTGGATATCGGTGTAATTGATAAAGCTACTTATCAACAGGCAATAGAAGCCCCTGTCACCAGCCGGCTACACGGTGCTCAGATAACAGCATCTGCCCCCTACATTGCTGAAATGGTGCGACAGGAAGTTATTAACCAGTTTGGCGAAGAAACAGCCTATTCGGCCGGGCTGAAAGTCTATACCACAATAAACAGTAAACAGCAGGCGGCGGCTAAGCGGGCATTGCAGCAAAACCTGTACGACTATGACGAACGTCATGGCTACCGCGGCCCGGTCGCTCAGTTGTGGCCGGCACAGCTCAATGAAGCTGAGGGTGCAGAGCCTTTGTTTAGCGAAACTGAACCACTGTCACGCGAAGAAATACTCGCTTACCTTGATACTCAAAGCAGCCTGGAAGACTTGCGTCCCGCTGTTGTCACTGCTGTGCAGGCACAAAGCGCTACTTTGCTGATGGCTGGAGGCCAGGAAATAACACTGAACTGGGAAGGCCTCAAATGGGCCCGGCGCTTTATTAATGATGAACGTCAGGGTACTGCGCCTAAAGCTGCATTTGCCATTCTGGCACCGGGGATGCATGTGCTGGTCCGTAAGCAAGACGCTGACTGGCGTCTATCCCAGATACCGGAAGCCAGCAGTGCCATCGTTGCTATCGATCCGCATAACGGCGCGCTACGCTCACTGGTCGGGGGTTACAGCTTCGGTCAGAGTCAGTTTAACAGGGTTACCCAGGCGAAACGTCAGGTAGGCTCTAACATAAAACCTTTTGTTTATTCGGCAGCACTGGAAAACGGTTACACCCTGGCTTCAATCATGAATGATGCTCCCATCCATCAATGGGACGACAACGCGGGTATTGCCTGGCGTCCAAAGAACTCTCCCGCGGTTTACGATGGCCCGATTCGGATCAGAGAAGCACTGGCTAAATCTAAAAACGTGGTGTCGGTCAGATTGCTGCGGGGTGTCGGTATCGACAATACCATCCGGCATCTGCAGCGTTTCGGTTTTGCTGCCAGTGACTTGCCACGTAATGAAACCTTAGCCTTGGGTTCGGCGTCACTCACACCGCTGGAGTTGGTTACAGGCTATGCCGCGTTTGCAAACGGCGGCTATCTGGTAACCCCCTACGTAATAGATAAAGTAGTGGATGACGAGCAAAATGTCCTTTACCAGCATAACCCGGCGACAGTGTGTCAGGATTGTGCTGACAAGGAACCTGCCGCTGCCGAACCCGTTGAAGCAGACGCAGAAGCCCAGTTGGACCAGCTGTTTAATGAATTGGCACAGGATAAAACCGTCTCTGACGAAGCCATAGCGTCAGCGGAGACTTCCCCCCGCCTGGCTGAACGAGTAATTTCTGAACAGAACAGTTTTCTGATCGCTGATGCGCTTAAAAGCAGTGTTTGGGGCGGTGGTAGCTGGCAGCACGGTACCGGCTGGAATGGCACTGCATGGCGTTTGCAAAAACTTAAGCGACGCGATCTGTCTGCAAAAACCGGCACAACTAACGATTCGAAAGATACCTGGTTTTCTGGCTTTACACCTGATTTAGCAGTAACTGTCTGGGTTGGCTTTGACGATGCTAACCGCAGCCTGGGGCGGGCTCAGTGGCATGCCAACATGGGGCAGC
>NZ_DATCSY010000325.1:0-3791 GCF_036568245.1 Rheinheimera sp.
GGCTGTCATACTGTGGATCATAAAATGCTCTCTGGCGGTAAATAAACACCGAGTATACCGCAGGCTAAGCGATTTTGGCGAATTGATGGCCCTAACTGTCCATAACACTTATAATGGCGAACATTGTTAATTTCAGGAGTGCAGCTATGCGTCCAAGTGGCAGAACCGCCAGTCAGATCCGTCCCCTTACGTTTACCCGTCAGTTTACTGCTCATGCCGAAGGCTCTGTGCTGGTTGAGTTTGGTAATACCAAAGTGATTTGTACCGCCAGTGTGATTGAAGGTGTACCGCGTTTTATGAAAGGGCAGGGCAAAGGCTGGGTGACGGCAGAATACGGCATGTTGCCACGCGCTACGCATACCCGTAATGACCGCGAAGCCGCCCGCGGCAAGCAAGGTGGCCGCACCATGGAAATTCAGCGCCTGATTGGCCGTGCCCTGCGCACAGCGGTGGATTTAAAGCTGCTGGGTGAGAATACGATTACTATCGACTGTGATGTCATTCAGGCTGATGGCGGCACCCGTACAGCATCCATTACCGGTGCTTGTGTTGCCTTAGTCGACGCGCTGAACTTTATGCGTGCTAAAGGCATGATCAAAACCAACCCGTTGAATTTTATGGTAGCAGCGGTATCAGTAGGTATTTATAAAGGCACGGCGGTGGCTGATTTGGATTACGCCGAAGACTCAAACGCTGAAACCGATATGAATATCGTGATGACCGAAACCGGTAAAGTCATTGAAATTCAGGGCACCGCCGAAGAAGCGCCGTTTAGCTTTGAAGAGATGCAGCAAATGCTGGATTTAGGTAAGCACGCTATCCGCGAGATCATTGACGAGCAAAAGCGCGTACTGGCTTAAGACTGACTTAAGGTTTGAAGGTAAAGATAAGGCTATGAAACAGTTTCAACGTGACTTTATTGAATTCGCGCTGTCGCGCCAGGTACTGAAGTTTGGCAGCTTTACGCTAAAATCCGGCCGTACCAGCCCGTATTTTTTCAATGCTGGCTTGTTTAATACCGGTAGCGATCTGGCCAAATTAGGCCGCTTTTATGCCGCTGCGCTTAACGATGCGGGCGTCGAGTTTGATGTGCTGTTTGGCCCGGCGTATAAAGGTATCCCTATCGCCACGACTACAGCTGTTGCACTGGCGGATCATTATAACCTCGATGTGCCGTACTGCTTTAACCGCAAAGAAGCCAAAACCCACGGCGAAGGCGGTAATTTAGTGGGCTCGCCACTAAAGGGCCGCATTATGCTGGTGGATGATGTGATCACCGCTGGTACGGCGATCCGTGAGTCGATGACGCTGATCCAGGCGCAAGGCGCTGAGCTTACCGGCGTATTGATTGCGCTGGACAGACAAGAGCGCGGTCAGGGCGAGTTATCGGCCATTCAGGAAGTCGAGCGCGATTTTAATACGAAGGTTATTTCGATTATCAGTTTGCCGGATCTTATCAGCTACCTGGCCGATAAGCCGGAAATGGCTCAGCATCTGGACGCCGTGAAAGCGTACCGTGCGCAATATGGTGTGAAGTAGATAAAAACAGGACAGCAGTATGCTAAAGCCAAATGGCACCGGAGTTGGTCGTATTATTAAAGCGGCAAAGTGTTCGATGCAGGGCTTTGCTGCCAGCTGGAAGTTTGAATCTGCGTTTCGTCAGGAAGCCGTGCTGGCACTGCTATCGGTGCCGGTTGCAGCCTGGCTGGCGACTTCTTTCAGCCAGTTTGCTTTGCTGGTCAGTGTCTGGTGTTTGGTACTGGTGGTTGAACTGCTGAACTCGGCTATTGAATCACTTACCGACAGGGTCAGCCTTGAGCGGCACGAGCTATCTGGCCGGGCTAAAGATATGGGCTCGGCTGCGGTGTTTGTTAGTTTAGTGATAGTGGCACTGGTATGGGGTGCCGCGATTTACGAGCGCTTTGTTTAGCTGTTGTTGACCAGCCGAATCTTCTGATTCTGATTAAGGAAGGGATTAGGTGTGCTTTCGTAGCAGCGGCATGGATGCCGCGCAGGCTGAAAGGGCACAGGGATGTGATACTTGAAGCCGGCGAAGAAAGCATTTCCTAATCCCTGACGTTATCTCCTAACCTGCAATACCGTTCAGACAAACAGTGCCTGTTGTAGTGCAGCCCACTGATGTGCCCAGTACTGGGTTGGCAGACGGGTAAAGCCGGAGCGAACAAACTGGCTCAGTTTACCTTCCACCGTGGCCAGCAGCATATTAGCCAGCTCGCCTTCGTCGATGGTAAAGCCTTTGCCCTCACGTAGTTTACGTTCGCGCAGACACTGCTTCAGCTGGGTTTCCAGCTTTTCAAACAGCTGGGCAACACGCTCCTGCAAACGCTCCTGTTCGCCCTGTAAGGCGTCGCCGGTTAAAATACGGCAAATGCCCGGGTTGCGTTCGGCAAACACCAACAGCAATTGCAGAATGAGTTCAGTGCGGCTGGCGGTGGCTTTGTGCTCGTCCAGTATCACATTGATACGCGATAACAGCGTATTCTCAATAAACTCTATTAAGCCTTCGAACATCCGTGCTTTACTGGGAAAGTGGCGATAAAGCGCGGCTTCCGATACGCCAACTTTTTCCGCCAGCGCGGCAGTGGTGATACGTTGGCCGTTATTGCTTTGCAGCATCGCGGCCAGCGCCTGTAGGATATCTTCCTTGCGGTTGGTACTGCGTGGGGCCGGCATCTTAGGCTTTACCTGATGAACCAAAACCACCTTCACCGCGCTCAGTTTGCTCAAAACTGTCTACGATATTAAATTCAGCCTGCACCACCGGCATAAATACCAGTTGTGCAATACGATCGCCCGGCTCAATGGTAAAGCTGTCCGAGCCGCGGTTCCACATCGATACCATCAGCGGGCCCTGATAGTCAGAGTCAATTAAGCCCACCAGATTACCCAGCACTATGCCGTGTTTATGGCCAAGGCCAGAACGGGGCAAAATAGTCGCGCACAGGTTAGCGTCGCCGATAAAAATGGATAAGCCGGTTGGGATCAGTACTGTCTGACCCGGCGCCAGCACCAGCGTGTTATCCAGACAGGCACGCAGGTCTAAACCCGCGGAACCGGGGGTGGCATATGCCGGTAATGGAAATTCAGTGCCAATACGTGGGTCAAGGATCTTTAAATCAATAGCTTTTTTCATTTACGGCTAAACTCTTATTACTTATTAATTTTCTGAAGAAAAACGGGCCAGGATCTGCTGCACAATCGCATGAGCTAACTGGTCTTTGGGCTGGGCTGCTAATGCCTGTTCGCCATGCTGCCACAGCAGCGTGACGGCATTATGATCGCTATTAAACCCCAGCTCAGTGCCGGACACATCGTTGGCACAAATCATGTCCAGCTTTTTGCGCGCCAGTTTATCTTTGGCGTACTGCAGCACATGTTGGGTTTCAGCAGCGAAACCTACAGTAAAGGGCCTGTGCTTGGTCAGTGCCGCGACGCTGGCGATAATGTCAGGGTTTTGTACCAGCGTAAGCTGCAAATTGTTATCCGCCTGCTTTTTCATTTTTTCACTGGCGACTTCTGCAACACGATAATCGGCGACGGCAGCACAGCCGATGAAAATGTCACTGTTTACGGCCTGTGCCATAGCCGCGTCGTACATTTGCTGTGCACTTGTCACATCAAGCCGTTTTACGCCGGCTGGCGTGGCAAGCTGCACCGGGCCACTTATCAGTGTCACATCGGCACCCATCGCCGCGGCGGCTTTTGCCAGCGCAAAGCCCATCTTCCCGGAGCTGTGATTAGAAATATAACGAACCGGATCAATAGCTTCA
>NZ_DATCSY010000326.1:0-19504 GCF_036568245.1 Rheinheimera sp.
TATTTTATAAATTAAAGTTAGCTCATCGCCGCCTGTAACTTCTTCATGGCGTTTTTCTCAAGCTGACGCACACGTTCTGCAGATACATTGTAACGATCTGCCAGCTCCTGCAGGGTCAACTTGTTATGATCTAACCAGCGGGCGCGGATAATATCCTGACTACGGTCATCCAGTGTACGCATAGCCGCCTGCAGCCTGTCTGTTGCAGCATTGTCCCACTGATCTTCCTCTACCCGGTGCGCCAGGTCTGAGGCTTTATCTTCCAGATAATATACCGGTGCAGTGTACGCGGCTTCGTCATCTTCATCCGGCGCATCAAACGGCATATCATAGTTGCTCATACGTGCTTCCATCTCACGTACTTCATGCTCTGCCACACCCAGTGATTCAGCTACGTTTTTCACTTCTTCCTGATTAAACCAGCCTAAGTGCTTTTTCGCTTTACGCAGGTTAAAGAACAGTTTGCGCTGAGCTTTGGTCGTGGCAATTTTAACAATGCGCCAGTTCTTCAACACATACTCGTGAATTTCGGCTTTAATCCAGTGCACAGCAAACGATACCAGGCGCACACCCACGCTGGGGTCGAAGCGTTTAACCGCTTTCATCAGACCGATGTTACCTTCCTGAATCAAATCACTCACCGGCAAACCATAACCAGAATAACTGCGGGCAATATGTACGACAAAACGCAGGTGCGACATAATCAATTGACGGGCAGCTTCTAAATCACCATTTTGATGCAGGCGCTCGGCCAGGCTACGCTCTTCTTCTGCGCTGAGCATAGCAATGGAACTGACAGCATGAGTGTAAGCTTCCAGACTACTGCTGGCGGCTACCGGTAACGACATCATTTCTGCTGAATCGCTCATTTTTGTGTCCTGTCCTAAACTAAGTGAAACGATATTAGCACTCTTTGACAGAGAGTGCTAATTTTAGTTGCGGCAGTTTTTAGATCTGCTTATTCTAAAAATTCAGATGTAATAATTAAATGCTATTAAGGGCCGGTAGGTTCAATGGCACTGATATGGCGCCGCACTGACAGGTAAGAACCGCTAAGGCCAAGCAGTACCGCCAGTAGCATCAGACTAAAAAACTCGCTCATGCTCAGTGACATCAGGTTAAACTCACTGTCATACAGCGATGTGACACTGACAATAGCGCCCTGCAACCACCACAGCATGGCTTCAACAATAAGAAATGCCAGTAAACCACCAAAAACGCCATACCAGATACCGCTGTATAAAAATGGCCGCTGAATAAAGGCATCGGTTGCGCCTACCAGCTTCATCACCTCTATTTCGTCTTTCTTATTCATAATAGATAAGCGAATGGTGTTGCCGATGATTAACAGCACTGCACCCAGCAGCAGCACCGCTATGACCAATACAGCCTGGCGTAACAAACTGACAATTGCATCAAGCCGGGTCAGCCAGTCAATATCAAGCTTACCAAACTCTACAATCCGCTCTTTTGATAACCGCTCCAACAACTGGCGCGCGCTGTCTGCACTGGTATTTTTCGGCAATACCAATAACACATCAGGCAAAGGGTTATCCGTCAGATAATTCAGCGCCGGGCCAAAACCACTGACAGCGCCAAACTCTGCCAGCGCCTGTTGCTTACTGATGTGGGTTACCCTGGCAATGTCATTGTCGGCCTGCAGAATTTTTTGCAGGCTGCTGATTTGAGTAGCGTTGGAGTCCTCACGGATAAATAGGCTGATCTCTGCTGCCTGAGTAAAACTGTCACTAACCTGCTGCACATTTTTGACCAGCAAATGCAAGGTTGCAGGCAGTGTCAGGCTTACACCTAATACGCCTATCGTCAGAATGGACGCTGATGGCGTGCGCCAAAGCTCGCCTAAACTGAATAATGCCTGACGCACATGATTTACCCAGAACATCACAAAACGCCGGCCTAACCCCAGTTTATGCTCAGACGCGCCACTGCTGACACGGCCGGAAAACAAAATACTCATAGCGGGGCTTCCTCATACTGCAGCAAGCCATCATTAATCATTTTGCCTTGCCTGAGTGTCAGCGTGCGGTACTTCATCCGGGCGACCAGTCCCAGATCGTGTGTCGCTACCAGCACCGACACCCCTACCTGATTAAAGGCTTCAAATACCTGCATAATATCTTTGGATAAGTCAGGGTCCAGGTTACCGGTGGGCTCATCGGCCAGCAATAAAGGCGGCTTGTTTACCACAGCGCGGGCGATACCCACCCGTTGTTGCTCACCACCCGATAACGTATGCGGCAGACAGCGCACTTTATCCAGCAGTCCAACCTTATCCAGCGCGGCATGCACCCTTTTTACCATGTCCTTACCACTGAAACCTTCAATCACCAGTGGCAGAGCAACATTGTCAAATACCGTATGATTCATTAACAAACGGTGATTCTGGAAAATAATGCCGATATCACGACGTACATAAGGAATATGCGCACGGCGGATACGGCTAAGGTCTACATCGTTAATCAATACCCGGCCCACGCTCGGGCGTTCAATCAGGCTAATCAGCTTCAGCAAGGTACTTTTACCGGCACCAGAGTGCCCGGTCAGAAAAGCCATTTCGCCTTTCTCCAGTTTGAAACTCACTCTATCTAGCGCGACAAAGCCACCCGGATAACTTTTACTGACCTGATCGAACTCAAGCATCTTTATACTTCCCTGCTAAACAACGCGCGGATAAAGTCCTGACTGTTAAATACGCGTAAATCATCAATACCTTCGCCCACACCGATATAGCGCAGCGGCAGCTTAAACTGATCTGCAATAGCGAAAATCACCCCGCCTTTTGCCGTACCATCCAGCTTGGTTAAACTGATACCGGTCAGTTGTACGGCTTCATTAAACACTTTAGCCTGACTTAATGCATTCTGGCCGGTCCCGGCATCTAATGTCAGCATCACCTCATGCGGTGCTGCTGCATCGATTTTCTGCAGTACCCGGACAATTTTCTTCAGCTCTTCCATCAAATGCGCTTTGTTCTGCAAACGGCCTGCCGTATCAGCGATTAACACATCAACCTTACGCGCTTTGGCCGCCTGATAAGCATCAAAAATCACCGACGCACTATCAGCCCCGGTATGCTGGGCAATTACCGGAATATGGTTACGCTCGCCCCATACCTGCAGTTGCTCGACTGCTGCGGCGCGGAAGGTGTCCCCGGCGGCCAGCATGACCGACTTGCCCTGCTGCTTAAACTGCTGTGCCATCTTACCGATCGTGGTCGTTTTACCGACGCCATTCACGCCAACCATCAGAATAACAAAGGGGCCAGCCGGGTTTACCGGAGTAAGCGGTTGTTCAACATCTTGCAGCAATGCAGCCATGTCATGCTGCAACTTATCAAACAACAGCGCAGAATCCTTCAATGCTTTACGATCGGCATGCTGCTCCAACTGACGGATCAATTTCTGCGTGGTATCGACGCCAACGTCAGCCAACAGCAACTGGGTTTCCAGCTCTTCATACAGTTCATCATCTATTTTGCGGCCGCTAAACAAGCCAGCCAAACCGGCGCCCAGGTTCTGGCTGGTTTTTGCCAGGCCCTGCTTCAGGCGGGAAAAGAAACCGGCTCGCTTAACAGGTTCAGTAACAGGCAAATCAGGTGTTTGCGCTGCAGCTGTTGCAGTAACGGTTTGGCTTTCAGCTACGGCAACGTCTGCGGGTTCTACAGCATCTTGCTGCACAGTTTCGTCAACCACCTCGGTAACCGGTGCTGATTGCTCAGGCGCAGGCGTTTGCTCCCGCGGCTCGTCTTTACCCAGACCAAGCCAGGAAAACAGTTTATTTTTTTTGCTCATAAGTCCAAGTGTATGCAGATAAAAACTCAGGTAAACTTGGCCGTTATACTAACACCTTTGTGTTAAAGGCAAAACGGATTAGATGAAACAGGTGAAAACAGCAATAAAACGCCCCGGCAACCCGGCAAAACGCCAGGCAGCCGAGCAGGGTGCTCCCGGCGAAGTCAGAATTATCAGCGGGCAATGGCGTGGACGAAAATTGGCTGTGCTGGACGCAGAAGGGCTAAGACCCACAACTGACCGGGTAAAAGAAACCCTGTTTAACTGGTTGATGCATGATATCGACGGCGCGACTGTGCTTGACTGCTTTGCCGGCAGTGGCAGCCTGGCATTTGAAGCGCTGTCGCGCCATGCTAAAAGTGCAACCCTGATTGAGCGCGAAGCAGCTCAGGCCAGACAACTGCAACACAACATCAGTAAACTCAATTGCAACAATGCCAGTGTCGTTCAGCAGGACTGTATAAGCTACTTAAACAATGCAACAGCTACACAGTTTGACGTCGTGTTTATTGATCCACCGTTTCGCAAAAACCTGGCTCTGCCTTGCTGCCAGTTACTGGAGCAATATAACTGGCTGACAGACACAGCGCTGATTTATCTGGAAACAGAAAAAGAACTGACAATCGCGCAACTGCCTGCTAATTGGCGTTTATTGAAAGAAAAAATCGCTGGCCAACTGGCGTACAGGCTGTATCAGCGCGGTTAGTTACCGCGCCTGTGTGATTAATCCTGTTCGAGCTCCATACCAAGATTGGTCAGCCCCTGCTCTTTTACCCAGCCTTGCAGTAGCTGTCGCTCCTCACGGCCAAATTGCTTCAGCGGTGTCACCAGTTCAATAAGCTCAGCCAGACAATCCATTTCATACTGCATTAACGGGTGCTCGCGCACAATTTTCTTCAGCTCTGCCTCGGTCGTAATATCATCATCGATACTTTCGTGCTCGATAAGCCGCGCGACAGTGGCCTGGGAAATCTTTGCCACATTAATAAACTCAGCAGCATCCTGCTGGGAAACACCACTTAACATCATATCCAGCGCAGTAGCACAATCAACTGCCGGGTAAACCCCGAAAATATCGTAATGGCTTATTTCCGGTGTAACAGCCTCAAGCTCTTCTGACAACTTGGCGAAGTTTATCTTTGCCTTTTTTACAGTTAACCATTCCCAAATTAACGTCAGAATATGCCGCGGCAATTCAGCATCACCAGTTTGTGTAACCTCAGCAAACAATTGATAATTGGGCAGCATGCGCTCCAGCAACGTTGCTGCAATAGCAGCCTGTTGATAAAAGCTCAGCTCGCGCATCGTCTGGAAGTTATTCGCTTTTGATTTCATCTTTTTCCTGAAGGCATGACCAGCAAATATCAAAACTCTGGTAGTTCACTTCGCCACACCGACAAAGCCACTGCGCAGGTTCATGCTGTAATTGTTGTAGATATTGCGCGATTATACGCTGTGCAGCAGTAAATTGCTGCTCTGGTACCCAAAGTTGTACGCCGATATCATTTAACGGTAATTCGCCAGCAGCGCCAGCCAGATACTCACCACGCGTATCAACCTGAATTATGGCGCTTTGCAGTAACCCCCGTACCAAGCCGGCTTCAAAACTGTTAGCCGCAAGGTACACCCGCTGCCATTGTTGAACGTCAGACGGGTGCAGCAATTCCAATTTAGCTGGTAACCTTCAGTTGCTTCTGCGCATATTCAAACTTCAGTTTGAACTCCATCATGCGCTCTTCCATGCTCTGCAACTGCAGTTGGTGCGCTTCCTGCTGTTGCTGCAGCTCGGTGCGAAGCGTACGGATTAACTCACGGCTGCTATCAGCTTCCTGCTGCTGCTTTTGTTCAGCAGCGAACTGCCGGTTCTGGGCATGCTCAAGCTGAGCTTCCAGCTTTTGCTGTCTGTTTTGACTTTGCTGATACTGCTCGTTCAGATTGACATAATCTGCCTGCAGCTTGGTCAGCTCTGATCCCAAGCCACCGGTCTCATCCTGCATTGCTGCTAACTGTTGCTGGGCATCAGCAAGTTGCTGTTGTGATTCGTTGAGCTGTTCCTGCCACTGTTGCTGCTGTTCAGCCTGAGTGGCGATTTCCTGTTGCAGTTGCTGAATTTTTTGCTGCTGTAACTCATGCGTTTTTTTACGGTCCTGCACTTCCTGTTGCAGTTGGGCAATAATTTGCAGTTTTTCCTGCTGCGCAGACTCAACCGCTCCGGTCCGCTCTTTGGCCTCTGCCAGCGCTTGTGTCTGTGCATCCAGCTGTTGCTGCAGTTGTGCTAACTGTTGTTCGTGCTCAGCCTGCATGTCGTTAACTTGCTGCAACTGCTTTTGCTGTTGCTCTGTCGCTAGTTTTAGCTCTGTTTTACTTTGCTGCAGCGACAGTTTCATCTCATGCACTGCGGCTTTAGCCTGTTCTGCATCAGCTTCTGATGCAGCTAATTGTTGTTGCAACTGAGCAATATTCTGTTCGGCTTGTTTAAGCTTTGCCTCAGCTTGTGGATCAACGCCCGCAGTCTGCTGAAGCTCTGCCAGCTGTTTCTGTAGCTGTTCGAGCTGCTCAGTCTGCGCGCTGTAATGCTGCTGCGCGGCACTCAGTTTTGCATTGGCATTTTCCAGCTCAGCATTTATCACGCTGTGTTGCTGACGTAATTTCGACAGTTCCTGATTATCTGCACTGGCTACCGGTATCGCTAAGTCGAGTTGTTGTTTCGTCTGCTGCCAGTCTTTAAACAGCTTCTGGTAGGCCTGCTCTTGCTCTATCAAACGCTGCTGCCACTGCTTCTGTGAATCAGAGAGCACACTGGTTGCAAACTGTTGCAACTGTTGCTGCTGTAGGTTTAATAATTGGCTTGAAAAATCAACCAGACTCGCTTCCAGTTGCTGCTGCGCCGCCTGTGTTAAATCGGCAATAACTTGCTGCTCGTTTTTATTATTGTTTTTCTTCACTGCATTCATTATCAGCTCTCGCTATACTGCGGCAGCGGCTCTGTTAACCAAACACAGGCGCTACGTCGTGATCAGATAAGTACGTCAACAGCCCTACCTTAGCAGTTATTCAGGCTGTAGCATACTATGCCGATGTTTAGTGTAATATGAGTTGTCACCGATAGCTAACGCTATTGATACTTTTGAGCTTTTAGCAATTTAATTTCTCATAACAGGAACTTAAACATGATGAACCTGACCACCCCAGCACTGTTGTTCCCGGCAATATCGTTGCTTCTGCTGGCGTACACCAACCGCTTTCTGGTGTTGGCACAGCTGATTCGTGAATTAAATCAACGCGAAGGCGAAAACGTACGAGAGATGGCCAAAAGGCAGATCTCCAATCTGCGCAAACGTATCGTACTGATAAAAACCATGCAGGCTTTTGGTGTGTTTAGCTTTGTATTGTGCACCGCCGCGATGTTTTGCCTGTTTATGTTATGGCAGACCGCCGGCCAGTTACTGTTTGTCATCAGCCTGATTAGCTTATTAGTCAGTCTGCTCTATTCTTTATATGAAATTCAGATATCCTGTGACGCGATAAATATAGAACTTGAATCACTACAAAACGGCTGACAGAGCGGCGGGCAGATGTATGAGTAGTAATGACTTTTTATTCAATGATGATGCTGCTGACACCATTAGTCCGCACACTGACAGTAACGCTGTGCCATGGCAGGTCCTGGTGGTAGATGATGATGAGAGCATTCATCAGATCACCAGTCTGGTGCTGAATAACTTTGAGTTTGAACAGCGGCCGCTGCAATTGTTACACGCCAAAAGTGCCCGAGAAGCACAGCAGCTTATTGAGCAACACCCTGATATTGCGCTGGCCATTATCGACGTCGTGATGGAAACCCAGCATGCCGGCCTGGAGTTGGTTAAAACTATTCGCCAGCACATTAAAAACCAGCGTATGCGGCTGATTCTGCGCACCGGCCAACCTGGTGAAGCGCCGGAAGAACATGTTATCCGCGACTATGATATCAATGACTACAAAAATAAAACCGAAGTTACGGCCATTAAGCTTAAGACCATGCTGTATGCCGGGCTGCGCTCATACCGGGATATCTGTTTTATTGAGCAGCACAGAGTCGGTCTGGAAAAAATTATCGGCTGCACCACCAGTTTTTTACGCTGCAGCACCCTGCGGGAATTTGCATCCTTAATCCTCGGGCAAGTAGCTTTTTTACTCGGCTTGGAGCGGGAACAAATTTACTGCTGTGCCGCTATTAACAGCGCGCAACAAAACCAGTTGGAGCTGGATGTGATTGCCAGCAGTAACCCGTTAAAAGGCGGCGGCTTGCCAGATGACATCGTGGCAAAAATGCAGCAGGTGCAACGGGACAAACAATCTTACTACGCCGATGATTGTTTTATTGGCTACTTCAGTACCCAGAACGGTAGTGAAAACTTTCTCTATGTCAGCAAAGGCAGCAAACTGGAGCAAACCGATCATCAGCTATTGAGCTACTTCTCGCACAACATCGCTATTGCTTATGAAAACATCCGCCTGCGTGAACTGATGCGGGAGTCTCAGCGCGAATTAGCGTATATACTCGGTGAAGCCGTAGAAAAAAGATCCAAAGAGACCGGCAGCCACGTAAAACGGGTAGCAAACTACAGCTACTTACTGGCAATACATTATGGTTTAACTGAATATGAGGCAGAGAAAATAAAGTTAGCCTCGCCACTACATGATTTGGGTAAAATTGCTATTCCGGATCATATTCTGAACAAACCAGGTAAGCATGATGCTGCAGAATGGGTCATTATGCAGCAACACGCCGAGCTGGGTTACCAGATTTTACAACATTCAACTAACGAGATCCTGCAGATGGGTGCCATTATTGCCCACCAGCATCACGAGAAATGGAATGGTAAAGGCTACCCGCAAGGCTTAGCCAAAGAAGACATCCATATTGCTGGACGGATTACCGCTCTGGCAGACGTATTTGACGCTTTGGGCAGCGATCGTTGTTATAAGAAGGCCTGGCCGCTGCCAGAAATTATCGAACTTATCCGCCAGGAACGTGGTCAACAGTTTGACCCGGCTCTGGCGGATATATTGTTAAACAATCTGGATGCGTTTCTCGCAATACGCGATGCCTATCCGGATTAAACGCAGGAAGATGTGTATGTTACGCAAAAATATCAAACAATTACTGATGGTCTGTACCGCAGCAGCGGCATTGCTGATAGCCGGTTGTGCCACAGGGCCTAAGGTACGTTCAGACGCCGCCGCCAATACCAACTTCTCAGCCTATAAAACCTTTTCTTTTATGGCTGAGCCGGCAACAGACAAAGCTGGCTACGCTACGCTGGTGACACAGCATTTTAAAGATGCTATCAGTGCCGAAATGATAGCACTGGGGTACCAGTACAGCGAAAACAATGCTGATTTACTGATTAATTTTAATTCAAACGTTGAAACAAGAACGGATGTCCGTACAACCCCCAGTGCCACTTTCCAGTATGGGTATTATGGCTACCGCCGCGGTATCTATGCCGGTTTCCCGTTATATACCAGTGATGTAGACACCATTCGCTACAAATATGGCACGGTAAATATCGACGTAGTAGACGCAGCAAAAAAGCAACTGGTTTGGGAAGGGATCTCTGAAGGTACGTTGAAAAAGTCAGATCTGGACAATCCCAAGCAGGCTATCTCAGAGGTAGTGGGGTTAATTTTCCAGCAATACCCCACCCGCAAAGCAACTGCTCAGCCCTGACAGTTAAGGTGTGCCCTCAGTACTCAAACAGACTGAGGCACCTCTTGCTGAATTTTTTGTTTTAACGCCGCACAGCCGGCGTTTTTATTTTGTTGCTGTATCGACAACGTCAGCTCAGCCACCTGCAGACCAAATTTGTGTAGCGTACTGCGGTTAATCAGGTTTTCGTTATCGACAAGATACATCCAGTCTTTTACCGTGACATCCAGCGTATCGTCATCATACGGAATGCGCAGTGTGTATTCCCAATACAGTGCATTACCAGCCAACTGCCCTGCTGCCAGCCCGACAACATCGCCTGCAGTACCGCTGACGCGACCATCAGAATGCTGCTCGAGCTGCCAGTGACGTTGCTCTACCCGGCCGTCGCTAAAATAAAACAGCTCGTACAAATGGCCTTGCCCGCCCTGCCACTCACCGCAGAGTTCAGCACTGAAACGGACGCTTTGTTTACCTTGCCAGTTATGCAATACTCCCCAGGCTTTAGCTGTGCCCTGAAAGAACTGGTTCAGCTGAAGTTCGGGGCTTTCATTCTGGTACTCCGTCACTGACTGGCTGCAGCCATTTAGCATCACTGCCAGCAAAGCCACTACGCTGTATCTTTTCTGCATAAATCCTCCACTTTTCACTAGCATTACGTGCTTTGCCAACAACCAGCTCAAATAAAATAAAAAATATTCAGAACTGGCAAACTAATTTTTAAGCCGCTACGACTTAACAGACAAATACCACAGAGAAAAACAATATCGTGTTCAAACGAAGTGATGAAAACCTGATAGCCAAAGCACTGCACGGCGACCAGCACGCCTGGCAACAGCTGGTAAGCCGCCATCAGAGCAGCCTGTATTATTTTGGTTTGCGGCTGCTGGGTTCTAAAGAGGATGCACATGATCTGCTGCAGGATGTGCTGATGGTGCTATGTCGCAATCTCGGCCAGTACCGTGGAGACAGTAGTTTTAAAAGCTGGCTGTTTGGTATCGCTAATTACCGCGCCATGGATATGTTGCGCCGCAGAAAATACAGTGACGGTGACGAGACACTGGCTGACATAGCCGACGATGCCCCGGCCCTGGCAGAGCAGCTGGCTAATCAGCAACAGCAGCGCCAGGTACAGCAACAGTTACGCAGCCTGCCACCAGAGCAAAGGCTGGTGCTTGAGCTGAAGTTTTATCAACAGTTTACGTTTGACGAGATTGCCAGCCAATTGGCTGTTTCCAGCAATACCGTTAAATCCCGTTTTTATGCCGCGCTGGATAAGATGCGCCTGCAGTTGGAGGACGACCATGTCGAACAATCAGCAAACTTTTGAAGACTGGCTCGATGGCAAAATCAGCACTGACGCATGTGAGGAACGCTTGCAGCACGATGCTGTTTGGCTGGCCAGAATGCAAAATACTGCCGCGCTGCGCTCAGATGCCGCCAAACCGGAATTTGATGCAGTACCTCAGATAGACACCGTTAACATGTTCGCCAACCAGTGGCAAAGAGCAAAGCCACAGCGCAGCTGGTGGCCGCAAATCAGTCTGGCACTGTCCTGCGCAGCAATGCTGATCAGCCTGTCACCGGCACAACTGCAACTTCAGGATGGCAGCCTGACGCTGAGTTGGCACAACAGCCAGCAAGAGATAGACACAGCAGTCAACAAAGCACTGGTCAATTACCAGCAAGAACAACAGCAGTGGTTGGCACAACAGCTGGATTTTCAACAACAGAACACCAGCTCGCAGTTGATCCTGCTTAAAGACTATCTGCAGGATGAACTGCAACGTGACCAACGTAGCGACATGCTGCAACTGGTGGAATATCTGAATCAGCAACGTCAGGCCGACTGGCAATACTGGCAGGAAAACTATCAACCGATGCAGGCGGGCTATCGCCCAACTGACAGCTATTACTTAAGCCCAACTAATACCGGAGCGGTAAAACCATGAAAGCATTACGTCGTACCCCAATTTATCTGACAGCCCTCGCGGCCACACTGGCAGTCATACCAGCACTGGCAGCGGATATCAGCCCGGCATTAAAGAAGAATGCCGATATCCTGCAAACAATATTGCAAACAGCGTTTAAAGAAGATGAAAACAGCCGCTTGTCATCCATGCAATACAGCTACCTGACCGGTCAGGGGTTACTGTTTCAGGCTAATGCAGTGCGTAGCGGCCGCCATGTGTTTCATTTTACCGGTTCAGGCGTTGCCCCGGTGGCGCCAATTCCGCCGGTACCGCCATTGCCGGAAGGTGACTTTGAGTTTGAAATCGACACAGACGAAATTGAACGTTTGACCGAAGCGGCGCAGGATATGGCCGAGCAGATCAAGCAGCAAAGCCGTTACACTTATCGTATTGCTGAAAAGCAACGCGCTATTGAGCGTGAGCTGCGCGACGTTGAGCGCGACCTGCGCGATATCGAGTTTAACAAATCGATGAGTAAACTGGATAAAGAGCAGCAACAGGAGTTGGCAATGCTGCAACAAAAGGCCAAGCTATTAAAAGAAAAGCTGGCCGAAGCGGAAAAAGAAGCTGCGACCAGTCGCCAGCAACTGGAAGAGCAGCGCAACAAACAGCTTGCCGAGCAGCAAAAACAAACCGCTGCCATGGTGAAAACAGTCGGCGAGAAGTTCAGCCAGATCCTGTGTGACTACGGCGCCAGCCTGCGCGACATGCCAGACACAGAATATGTCAGCCTGCAGGTTAACAACCGCGGTAGCGACGGCCGTTATTACTGGGTGATGAAAAAGTCGGATATTAACCAGTGCATGACCGGCAAAATTAAAGCCAAAGACCTGCTGACCAAAGCCAGCACCTACCAGTTCTGAGATATCGCTGAGGTCACGCTGCGCGGTTGGGTTTAACCAGCCGCGTAGTAAAATTCTACTTTGTTGCTATAAACTTTTCGGCGACAATAGCGCTGTGCCAGTTCGCAACCTCTACCCGGGTAAACACCTTTATGCCTGCTTCTGTACAAAGCTCTGACCTGCTGAATTTCGATATTATTATCGACGCCTTTTATTCGCATGGCTGGGTTTGGCTGCCGGACTTTCTCAGCCCACAGCTTAATGCTGCTCTGTTACATGAGGCACAACACGAAGCCGAGCTGACACCAGCAGGTATCGGCCGTCAGAACGATTTTCAGCTTAATCAGCAGATCCGCCGCGATGCCACACAATGGTTTGATGGCCAAAGCACAGCCCAGCAGCAGTATCTGGCATTAATGGCACAGCTGCAGCAAGCCTTTAACCGGCGCTGCTTTCTTGGCTTGTTTGATTTTGAATGTCACTTTGCCCGCTACCGCAGTGGCGATTATTATCAAAAGCATGTCGATGCATTCAGCGGCCGCTCCAACCGGGTGCTGACGACGGTTAGTTACCTTAACAGTGTTCATCAGGGCGGTGAGCTGGAACTGTACAGTGAACATGACCAACTGATAGACCGGTTTTTGCCAACCGCCGGCAGCCTTATCATCTTCGAAAGCGAACGCTTCCCGCATGCCGTGCTACCTGCCGTTGACACCCGGTATAGCATAGCCGGCTGGTTTCGCAAAAACGCCAGTATCAACGGCGTGCTGGATCCGGCCAGTTAAAACGCTTATGATAGCCGTCATGCGTAGCGTACTGTGTTATTTATTACTGTTAGCTCTGGCACTCTCCGGCCTGACCGGATCGGTGCAGCAAGCCCATGCTTATAGCCTGGCAGATGCGATTGTCATGCAAAGTATGCAGCATCAACACGATACCAACGCTGACAACAGTGATATGCCATGCCATACCAGCGCTGCAAAAATCGCTGACGACAGTAGCGATAACTGCTGTAAGCAGATGCAACACCAGTGCAGTGCAGACTGCTGTGCCAAACACTGCGCGACGTCGGGTGCTTTACTTGCAGCAGAACTGTTCCGCTATATCCGCCCCGACAATGTCATCACCCGCCACACCACAGATTTACCGCTGTGGCTGTTTGCCGAAGAGTCTCCGCCGCCTATAAACGCCTGATCCGGTTACATTCTGGTTCGCTGTGCTACTGGCACAGCCGGTTTAACTTGTTTCAGGAAACATTATGCGCGCACATTATTTCGCCTGGCTGTTGTCAGTCTCAGCGCTTAGCTTATCTGCACAGCAGCACGACACCCATCAACATGATATACACGGCGATACAGCACAGGACATTGAGTCTAAAAGCCTTGCTCCGCAGCACACCGCCGTTGCCAACAGCGTGTTAGCACAACCGGCACAGGTATATGCCTGCCCAATGCATCCCCACATTCAGCAGCCGGAACCCGGTAACTGCCCGATATGCGGCATGACACTGGTTGCCAAGTCAGCCCCCAGGGACGCACAGGTACAGGTGAACGGTGCCATGCAACAGGCGCTGGCCATCCGCACTGCAACGGCCGAACCAAGAACCTTATGGCGTTTTATTGAAACCTTCGCTCAGGTGCAGTACCCGGAAGATGCTATTCACCACAGCCATATACGCGCTGAAGGCTGGATAGAACAGCTGTATGTGCGTAGCCTGGGGCAGCGTGTCCGTGCCGGGGAAAAGCTGTTTAGCTATTATGCGCCGGACTTACTGGTAGCGCAGGATGACTACCTGCAAGCGTTATCCGTCAGCCAGCAAAATGGCAGCCGCAGCGCTAACCTGCTGCAGCGGGCAGAAACCCGCTTACGTTTGCTGGGCCTGACCGACAAGGACATCAAACAATTGCAGCAAAGCCGCCAGAGCCAGTACCAAATCACCGTTTACGCACATCAGGATGGTGTCGTTACCATGTTAAATGTGCGCGACGGCATGTATATCCGCCCGGGCGATACCCTGATGGAAATCACCAGCCTGCAGCAAGTCTGGCTCACGGCAGATGTACCGGAGGCACAGCAAAGCTGGCTCAGGCAGGGTATGGCAGCTGAAGTGGATATTCCATCGCAGCATATCTCAGGTATTGAGACCCAGGTCGATTTTATCTACCCGGCATTGGATGCGCAAAGCCGTACCAGCAAAGTCAGAATGACGCTGGACAACCCGCAGCAACAGCTGCAGCCGAATATGTTGCTGCCGGTAAGACTGTATGGCGGCGCATTGAAAGATGTACTGGCCGTGCCGCGTGACGCAGTGTTGCTGTCCGGTACTGGCAGCCGGGTGATTGTGCAAGAAGGCGACAACTTCAGCGTACGCAAGATCACTACAGGCAACAGTGCACAGGGCTATGTGCAGGTATTATCCGGCCTGGCTGAGGGTGAGCAAGTAGTGGTTTCCGGTCAGTTCCTGCTGGATGCTGAAGCAGGCTTAAGCCAGCTCCCCGTCAGCACCGCTACGCATCAGCATTAGGAGCAGCATCAATGATTAAAGCGATTATCCGCTGGTCGGTGCAAAACCCATTGCTGGTGCTGATAAGCACGCTGGCACTGGCACTGTTCGGCTATCAGGCCAGTCAGCAGCTGAAACTCGATGCGCTGCCAGATTTGTCTGATGTGCAGGTTATTATCAAAACCAGTTTCCCCGGCCAGACGCCACAAACCATAGAAGAACAGGTGAGCTATCCGCTATCGACAGCCTTGTTAGCGGTGCCCAAAGCCAAAGCCGTACGCAGCTTTTCTATGCCTAATGACAGCTACCTGTATGTTATTTTCGAAGATGGTACAGATCCATACTGGGCACGTTCGCGGGTACTGGAATACCTGCAAACCGTGACCCTGCCGGCAGGTGCCAACGCCACGCTTGGCCCGGACGCCAGCGGTGTTGGCTGGATATTCCAGTATGCGCTGACCGACAGCAGCGGCAGTCAGTCATTGGAACAGCTCACCAGTCTGCAGCAGTTTTATCTGACACCAGAGCTACAAAGCGTGGCTGGGGTGGCGGAAGTTGCCAGTATAGGCGGTATGAAGAAAACCTATCAGTTACAGCTGGATCCGCGACTGATGCGCTCATTCAATGTCACGCTGCAACAGGTCATTACTGCAATTAACAGCCACAACCAGCAGCGGGGCGGCAGCGTGGTAGAAGTCGCAGAAACAGAGCTGCTGGTACAGTCTTCTGGCTATATTCAATCACTACAGCAGTTGGCGGCGGTGCCGCTGGGGGTGCGCAACAGCGCAGATTACCCACTGACACTGGCAGATGTTGGTACAGTACAAACCGTACCGGCGGCCCGGCGTGGCATAGCAGAGCTAAACGGTGAAGGCGAAGTTGTTGGCGGCATCATAGTCATGCGTCAGGGCGAAAATGCGTTAAGCACCATAGCGGCGGTAAAACAAAAAATGGCCCAGCTACAAAGCGGCCTGCCTTCGGGTGTGGCTATGGTTACCGTCTATGACCGCGCCACTCTGATTGAAAACACTGTTAGCAATCTTAGCAACAAGTTACTGGAAGAAATGGCCGTCGTCGCGCTGGTGTGTCTGGCATTTTTGCTGCACGTGCGTTCGGCTCTGGTTGCTGTCATCAGCCTACCGCTGGCCCTGCTGGCCAGCATATTACTGATGAACCTGTTGAATATCAGTGCCAACGTCATGAGCCTGGGCGGTATCGCTATCGCCATTGGTGCTCTGGTCGATGCTGCCATTGTGATGGTAGAACATGGCCATAAAAAGCTGGAACAGGCACGCGCGGGTAATATCACGCTTAGCCGCAGTGAGTTTCGTCAGGTGATCCTTGATGCCTGTACTGAAGTCGGGCCAGCGTTATTTTTCTCTTTACTGGTGATCACCGTCAGCTTTATGCCGGTGTTTTTGCTCGAGGCGCAGGAAGGCAGGCTATTTGCGCCACTGGCCTACACAAAAACCTTCGCCATGGCCGCCGCGGCAGTACTGGCAGTCACGCTGATCCCAGTGCTGATGCTGTACTTACTGCGCGGAAAAATCCCATCAGAGCATAGTAATCCGCTTAACCGCACGCTGGTCGCACTATACCGGCCGGTGCTTAGCCTGTGTTTACGCTTTCCCAAAACGCTGGTGTTGCTGTCGTTGCTGGCGCTGGCCTCTGCTACCCTGCCCTGGCAAAGGTTATCCAGTGAGTTTATGCCAGCTTTCGCTGAAGGTGATTTGCTGTATATGCCAACCACAGTGCCGGGGCTAAGCCCGGCCACGGCAGCCAAACTGCTGCAGCAGACTGACCGGCTGATCAAAACCGTGCCTGAAGTTGACACAGTGCTGGGTAAAAGTGGCCGCGCAGATTCGGCAACGGATCCGGCACCGCTGACAATGTTCGAAACCAGCGTGAAGTTAAAACCGCAAAGCGAGTGGCGCGATGGTTTCACTCTGGCTGACATTATTGCTGAACTTGATGCAGTAGTGCAGGTACCGGGCCTGACCAATGCCTGGCTGCCACCGATAAAAACCCGCATAGATATGTTGTCTACCGGTATCAGAACGCCGGTGGGCATTCGTGTCAGCGGGCCGGATCTGGATGTTTTGTCCGAGGTTGCAACGCAGCTGGAGCAAAAAGTAAAAGCGCTGCCCGGCAGCCGTTCCGTATTTGCCGAGCGCGCCGAATCCGGGCTTTATCTGAACATTACACCCAATATCGCTCAGTTAGCACGCTATGGCATAACACTGACTGAACTGCAGCAGTATGTTGCCAATGCGATTGGCGGCGCGCCGGTGGCGCAAAGCATTCAGGGCCGTGAACGCTTTGATATCAGCCTGCGTTTCCCACGTGAACTGCGCAGTCACCCGGATGACATCGCCAAACTGCCACTGCAAAGCCGGGATGGGGCTTTTGTACTGCTGGAGCAGGTTGCTGATATCAGCGTAGATAATGGTCCGGTCATGATCCGGGCAGAAAATGCCCGCCTGACCAGTTGGGTATTTATCGACCTGCAGACTGATACCCAACTCGGCCGTTACCTCAACGATCTGCAACAATTGCTTGCTACGCAGCAGTTCCCGCCCCAGGTGACTGTCAGCATTGGCGGCCAGTATGAATATCTGCAGCGCGTCAGTGCGCGCTTACAGCAGCTGGTGCCAGTGACCTTGTTACTGATTGTCGTGTTGCTGTATCTGACGTTCCGCCGTTTCAGTGATGTGGTCCTGGTACTGGTATCATTGCCGTTTGCCTTAAGTGGCAGCCTATGGTTATTGTATCTGCTGGACTACCAGCTGTCGGTCGCGGTTGCAGTAGGGTTAATCGCACTCAGTGGTGTGGCGGCTGAGTTTGCGGTGGTGATGTTATTGTACTTAAAGCGGGCGGTTGAAGAGCTGCAACCGGCGAACCGCGAGCAGCTGTGGCAGGCCATTATGCATGGCGCCGTGCAGCGGGTGCGCCCCAAAGCCATGACGGTGCTGACCATCATTGTCAGCCTGTTGCCCATCATGCTCGGCGCCGGAGCCGGTAACGAAGTGATGCAACGTATCGCCGCACCAATGCTCGGCGGTATGGTTGCCGCACCTTTGGTATCTATGCTGCTGATGCCAGTGTTGTACTTTCTGTTGTTGCGTCGCCGTTTGCCAGCTTAACCACGAAACGTCAGCGTACTGACTAGTCAGTACGCTTATTTTGCACTGTCAGTCGCTTTTTTATCCGGCATAGACACTTTAGCACCAACTTTTATGCCGTGGCTGGCAAACCAGCCACGTGGCATTTCCAGGGCTGCTATTATAGGCCCCGGTGACGGCACCGGCGTCTGGTCAAAAGGCTCCAGCTGTACCAGCTGAGCTATAGTCCAGTCGGGTGTGATATAAGCGACATCAAGCGCCATGCTGGTATTGGCCATCCACAGCGAAATAGCCGTTGGTTTTTGATACAGCAAAAACATGCCGGGCTCAGCATTTTGCTGAAACATCAGGCCCTGTGCCCGCTTCTGTGGTGTGTCAGCCAGTTGTACCTGTACCGTCTGCTGTGCTAACTGCAGCGGCACCAGTTCAAACTGCTCCAGCTCAAACTGCTCAGGTTGCTGCTGTGCCATCACCGGCTGACTGACAGAGAACAATAGCAGCAGGCTCAATACCAGTGGTAAGCCACGTTTGTGCAACGGGTTAAAGTTGATCATCGTTTATCCTTTGAGCAAGTAACTTAGGGCAATACCGGCAAATACCAGCATGCCAACGTAATGATTATGCAAAAATGCCGCAAAACAGCCCTCGCGGCTGCGTTTGGCAATCTTATGCTGATATACGAAGCAGCCGGCACTTAAGGCTAAACTCAGATAAAATACCGGGTGCAGCTCTGCCAGTACGCCAACCAACAGTAATAACACTAAGCAGGCCAATTGCAGCAAAGCAATAATAGGCAAGGCAAAACGGCCAAATAAAATGGCGGTCGATTTAATGCCTACTTTCACATCATCCGGCCGGTCTACCAGCGCATAATAGGTATCGTAAGCCACCGTCCAAAGCAAATTAGCAAAATACAACAGCCAAAGTATGGCTGGCAGCTGCAGCTGAATGGCCATAAAGGCCATCGGCATGCCCCAGCTAAACGCTGCGCCCAGTACCACCTGTGGTAACTGGGTATAGCGTTTCATAAAGGGGTAAACCGACGCCAGCACCACCGCGACTAAAGACAGCAACGCCGTTTGCCAGTTTAAGAACAGCAGCAGACTGGCACTTAACAACAGCAACAGCACAAACAACTGCAGGGCTTCTGTGCCACTAACAGCCCCACTGGCCAGCGGCCTGTGCTTGGTGCGTTCAACAGCGCCATCCCAATGTCTGTCAGCGTAGTCATTAATCACACAACCCGCCGCCCGCATCAGCACAACGCCGGCAGTAAATACCCACAATAAGTGCAGTGGTGGTACACCCTCAGCCGCCAGCCACAGCGCCCACCAGGTTGGCCACAACAGCAAATAGGTGCCTATCGGCTTTTCCAGCCGCATAAGTTGCAAATAGTAACGCCAGTGCGCCTGTTTCAGTGCCAGCATCAGGCAAACACCTTAAGCTCAGCCATCGCCGGCAAGAAAGCTTCCGCGACCAGCAGCGGTAAATCATTCAGTTTGAAAACTGAACGGCGGGTGTAGCATTGCGCTGTAAGGGTATCAGGTAATATCAGCT
>NZ_DATCSY010000327.1:0-8286 GCF_036568245.1 Rheinheimera sp.
GGCGAGCAGGCTAATGGTTATTTGGGTGCGGTGCAAAATAACAGCGAAGCAAACGACATTGTAAAGCTGATCAATGATGCGCGCCGAGCTGAATACGCCAAGCTGGCCAAGCAAAACAGTATTGCCGTGGCCGATGTAGAAGCGATGGCCGGTAAAAAGGCGCTGGAGCGCACCAGTTCAGGCCACTACATACTGCTGGATGGTAATTGGGTAAAAAAACCCTGATTGCTGAATTTGTATTACAGTAGTAGGCAAATAACCAGCAGCTGCTAAGCTATTGACAGGCTGCAAATATCAGGGCGATGTATGGCAATTAAGCGGTTTCTCTGTGCACTGACTGTACTTTGCTGTAGTTGCGCGCATGCAACGCCTGAGCAGTTTGATGAACTGGTGCATCAGATTGAAAGCGGTCAGCGTTATTTTTTCAGCCTGATCGACTTTCAAACCACCTTACAGGAATTAGAAACCACACTGCCTGCCAATGACCCGGTACGGCGTAATATCTTTGACAGAATGCGCTGTATGCTGGGCTTTTTTGACCAGCCGCAAGAAGGCATTGAATACAGCGATACGCAACTCGCTGCAGCCAAAGCTCGCGGAGACAGCGCAGCGTTAGCCGATTACTATGTTTGCCGTTATTACCTGTTCAGCCAGCTTGGGCAAGCGCAGCAGGCAGAGCAAAACGCACAGTCGGCATATCAGGCCGCCAGCGACAGCGAAAACCCCCTAAGCATTGCTATCAGCCTCAATCTGCTTGGCAGCATCGCCTCTTATCAGGGCAATTACGCTGATGCCATGCAGCACTATGTTACTGCTTACCAATTGCAACGCGGTTTAGGCTACAAACCTTACATCAGCGATTTAGTGTTATCCATAGCAGCCACCTACCGACGGATGGGGCTGTATCAGGATGCGCTGGCTTACATTGAGCAGGCCGAGCAGGAATTCACCTCGCCAGATGAGCAATTTCGCCATGCGCTGATCATGCACGAGAAAGCGTATTCCTATGCTGAACTTGGCCAGTATCAGCAAGCGCTACAGTTGTTCGAACAGTCAATGGCCGTGTACCAGCAGTTAAAAGAGCCGATGTGGCGTACCTTCACTAAAGTAAATCTGGTGTGGATTAACAATTTGCTTAAGCGTTACGACATTGCAATGACACTGGCAAAAGAGGCTCAAAGCGAGCTGGACACGCTGCAAACCTACGATATGTCGTCTGTTGCCACCTACCGCGGCTTGCTGGCGATGTATCACGGCGAAACCTTACTGGCATTACAAAAAACCTCTGAAGCGCTGGCGCAGTTTACGCGTGCCGAAACGGAGCTCAGTAACGATGACAACCCACGTTATATGCTGATGTTATATAAAGCCAAAGCAGCGGGCCTGGCGGCAGCTGGCAGGCATGGCGAAGCCTATACGTTATTAAGCCAATATCTGGAAAGAACTGCAGTACAACAGCAAAAAGCCCGCGAGCAGCAAAGTAATTTATTGCGGGTACAGTTTGATTCTGTCCGCCAGCAAGAGCGTAACAACCAGCTAAAAGCAGAAAAGCAACTGATAGAGCAACACGTTACCGCCTTAGAAACAGCACAGCGCTGGCAATACGCGGCTCTTGGCCTAATTGTGCTGATGCTGGTTATTCTGCTGGCGTTTGCACTATCACTGAAAAAACGTAATCAGCGTTTGCACCGCCTCGCCATGACCGATGAGCTGACCAATGTCGCTAACCGGCGGCGCATTATGATGCAGGCCGAGCAGGAACGGGTTAAAGCCATTGACACCAAAGCTGAGCTCAGTTTTCTGATCCTCGATTTGGACCATTTTAAGCAGGTCAATGACTGCTTTGGCCATGACGCCGGCGATATAGTGCTGCAACAAATGTGTATCACCGTCTGCGCCATGTTGCGTGAACAAGACAGATTTGGCCGCACCGGCGGTGAAGAGTTTTTAATCGTATTACCTGATGCCAATGCGCAGCAGGCAGAAATCATTGCCGAACGGCTGCGTCAGGCGATAGCAGCGATTGCCTTTACAGGCTATGACAATTTAGCCGTCACCTGCAGTATAGGTATCAGCCAGTATCAGGCGCCGGAAGCACTGAACAGCAGTTTGTCACGCGCCGATAAAGCGCTGTATCGGGCCAAAGCAGAAGGCAGAAACAAAGTAGTTTGTGCGCAATAAAAAAGGCCGTAAAACGGCCTTTTTTAATTCTGTTAACGTTAGGCGTGCGCTGGTGTACGTTTTTGGTGCGCAACAAATAAACCGATAAGCACCAACACGGCGACCGCTACACCAATAGGCTTGCTGTAAGTAGCTGGCAGGTTAAAACCAATACCCGCCGTGGCAATATACGCCACTGTAATTGCCGTACCAATTACCGCAGGAATACTAGCAATCCAGTGGAAAGTGCCACGGTCAAACAGGTACTTAGTTGCTAACCACAATACGCTGGTCGACAACAGCATGTTAGAGAACGCGAAATAACGCCAGATAAGAGAGAAATCCAGGAACGTCATTAAATAAGCAATACCCAGCAGCGGCACGGCTAACAGCAAGCGGTGCAATGTGGTCTGCGAAATATTAAAGGCATCCATAATGGTTAACCGTAATGAACGAAATGCGGTGTCGCCTGATGTGATTGGGAATATCGCAACAGCCAATATTGCCATTACACCACCAAACACACCAAGGTAACTGTTCGCAATATGGTTAACCACTAAACCCGGTCCACCCTGCGCCAACATCGCTTTTAACTCGACATAGCCGCCTGGGAAAGCAGAAATACCGGCTAATGCCCAAACGCAGGCAACAATACCTTCACACATCATGGCGCCGTAGAACACTGGGCGCGCATACTTTTCATTAGTAAGACATCTGGCAATCATCGGTGACTGAGTAGAATGAAAGCCACTGATGGCACCACATGTAATTGTCAGGAACAGCAACGGCCAAATAGGCGCGCCATCCGGGTTAGGTGTTAAAAAGTCATGGTGTTCGTGCGAGTCAAAGTAAGCAAAGATATCGTTTACCTGAGGTAAATGTGGTGCTTCCAGCAGTATTGAAATGGCAATAAGGCTGGTCATCACAATCATTAACGCACCAAACATTGGGTATAACTTAGTGATGATTTTATCAATGGGTAATAACGTCGCTAAAAAGTAATAGGCCAGAATCACCAATACCCAAAAGGTATTACCCGCCAGAATCGTACCTTCAAAGAAAGATAGGTTACTCAGTAAGCCTGCCGGGCTCATAATAAAAACAACACCAACGAAGAACAGCAACATCGCAGTAAAAATCAGCATAAAGCCTTTAAAAATCACATTGTAATAATGCCCGGCTATTTCGGGTAAGCTCTTACCGTCTTCTTTTAAGCTCATTACACCAGAGAAGTAATCGTGAACAGCTCCGCCGACAACGTTACCTATTACAATCCACACTAGTGCAACAGGGCCATATACAGCACCTAAAATAGGACCGAAAATTGGCCCTACCCCCGCTACATTCAGAAACTGAATGAGGAATGCTTTTACAGGATGGATGGCGACATAATCAACACCGTCATGCAGACGCGCCTGAGGCGTGACAGCGCAAGGATCTATGGCTGCTTGTTTTTCAACAAACGGGCTGTACAGTTTATAGCCAAGTAAGAGTATGGCGATACTGATAAAGAATATTAGCATTACGCAGATTCCTCGTTGTTTTATAGTTTGCCAACCTGCATCAGCGCAGAGTTATGCAATATTATGTAGGGCGCCGCAGCTTAGCATGGAAATATTTAGGGTAATACTAGCCTATAGTCGAAGTGACGGATAACGATTGGCGTGCATTCGCTTCACGTTACGTCGATGTCAGCTGATATTTTCAGACAACAAAAAAGTACCTGAAATAAACGGGTGCAGTGCCGAAAGGCTCAGCCTAGAAAAAGTGCATTTACAGCAAATAGAGCAGAATTTTGCCAGACTGCCGCTATACAAAGTGGCGCTGCAGGCAACCGATATTTAGGGCATTGGCGCCTTGCAGCATATGGCAACGTTGCTGGAGCAAGCCAGCTTATAACCGGCTGCTATGAGCGAACCGCGGACGTTAGCGCTTGGCTCTGCGGCGTGCCGGAGCGCAGCGTAGGCACGTCCGGCAGCAGCCACTTGTTAGGGCATTATACGCGCCCTGGACGCCTGAAGTGACTGCGTGCCTGTTTGACTTTTGCCCTGAACACACATCCCTCAGAATGATCATTTATAAGGCCCATTGCCTGCATAAAGGCATAGACGGTTGTGGGGCCAACGAATTTCCAACCCTGCTTTTTCAGAGCCTTCGATAGTGCAATGGACTCCTCTGAAGTTGATGCTGTCTGTGGCTCAGGCAAACTATCCTCATCTGGTTCGAATCGCCAGAAGTAAGCGGCCAGCGACCCTTCCTGCGCCACAAGCTCTATCGCCTTTTTTGCATTGTTGATCACAGCTTCTATCTTTCCGCGATGCCTGACAATGCCTTCATTCTTCAATAATTGCTCAATATCAAAATCATTGTAGTTCGCCACTCTATTGAAATCGAAGTTGGCAAAGGCAGCACGGAAATTCTCTCGCTTGGCTAGAATTGTTCGCCAACTCAGGCCGGATTGAAAGCTTTCGAGGCACAGTTTTTCAAACAGCCTGATATCGTCATCAACTGGATAGCCCCACTCATTATCGTGGTATTCAAAGAACTCAGGAGCAGCCGAACACCATCTGCAACGCAATTCTCCGTCAGGGCCTTGAACAGTAGAGTTCATCGCTCACTCCCTCACTTGGCCAGAAGAAAGCCCAGACGCTCATCTGCTTTTTTTGGCTCAATTTCAAGTATTTCTGCCGTAACGACATTCTCGGCCACAAATGGGTCTTGATTAACTCGGCTCTCAAGAGCTTCTCTTGACTCACCATGAGCAAGAACAGAACCTCCAAGACCGGGTTGAAGACTACCAACTACCAAGAAAACCTTATCCTCAAACCCCCGCCTGATCCACTGATTATGACCTTCCATAAAATCACTGGCCTGATCCTTATTTTCTGAGAACCGCAAAAGAACGACAAACATTAAAGCACCTCCGATTGATTGTTGGTTGCAGTTGTAAAAGAGGATAACCAGTCGTCCAGACGGTTTACCTCACTGTGAATGAATTTCTCATCCTGGAATGCACTAGAAAGTGTCGCTACTCCTTGACTGAAAGCGAGTAGGTGCATTGCCAACTCATCGGCGTCATCAGAACAGCCAAGTTGCTCGAATTGTCGGCGCAACCAAGTTCTAAATAACGTAAACAACTCGTTTGCGTGGCTTCTTGCGGGGTGATCCAGCTTGGCAAGTTCCGTACAGAGCGTCCCTACCGGACAGCCATAACGCTTAATTTTGGCGCGATTCATTACCAGAATATTGATGAAACTGCGGATACGATCAGCTGGCGTGTCGCCTTCTAGCTCCCAGTTATCGAGCATTGAATTCGTGCGAACAAGACGATGACTGATTACGGCATCTAGGATTTCGTCCTTGGTCTTGAAGTGGTAGTAGAAATTTCCTCGGGAAATGCCTAGAGCTTCCGCAATCTGCGCGAAAGAGGTGTGCTCAAATCCCTGCTCATAGAACAGCTGATCTGCCTTATCGACAATGCGATCCCTTGTTAGCTTATTGGCCACCAAAGCGCCTCCCAACAAATATTCAAACCTATAGGACAATCGTCCTATTTTTAAATTTAGGACAACTGACCTAATGTGTCAAGAGGTAATTACGGGAAGGTTGATGACTGAGTGCTCTGGCGCCCTAACGCCCCGCGCATGCGCGCGAACTTGTGAGCGTCGCTGGGGCCGCAGGCCCCGAATGTCGCGGATTGTTATGTTGTACTGAACTCTGAACGGAGCAAGCCGAAACATTTGAGATCATGATACTTGTTCTTCCAATATCCACACTCACGCCGAAGCCCTTCCTCTTTAAATCCAAGCTGACGAAGCAATGATTCAGAGGCGCGATTACCTGGAATTGTATCTGCTTGAATCCGATGCAATTCACCACACGGAAGCTTTCCTGCAAATCCAGCACTAATAATGGCGCGCACAGCTTCTGAGGAATAACCTTGTCGCCAAAACTCAGGATGCAGGTCATAACCGATAACGGCATTACGCATTTTACTGTTCCACGAGTTAAACCCGCAGGTGCCTATCAATCGACCAGATGACCTTAACCGAATGGCCCACCTGATACCCTGCAGCTCTTCATATCTGGATTTAAAAAGACTAATCAAATTAGCCGCTTGGCTATACTCGCGAAACACATCTAAATCGTAGTATTCGACCACAGATGGATTGGAAAACAAATTAAACAGCCCAGCTTCATCATCAACACGAAGTTCTGTAAGTAATAGACGTTCAGTTTCTAGTGATGGAAATACCATCTAAATTCCTTTTTCACCAACGCCGTGCTCTGGGGCAAACCGAAGCGCAGCGTAGGTTTGTCCCTAGCAGCACTTTGTTAGGCTTATTTCGACTCGGTAATATTCGCTTCAAATAGACCACTTGCGTTTGATAAGCAGCGAATATTGTATTTAAGCTGAAGGTTGAAGCTATTTTTAGCAGTAAATGATGACATTACAGTAGTGTTTCCATTTGGATGTTCTGTAACTGCCAAATCCATGAACTTAGAAAAATCTACTGTGCTCGGATGGGTGGCATTGCTCTTCGCGTAGTTCTCGCACTGCTTTATAGCGACAGATTTATCAATATGTTTTGTAGCAGTCAATTTGGAGCCTGCTTCGACGTCCGATTTGGAAAAAAATGCGTTAAATACATTTGAGCCAGAACCACAAGTCACATAAAAAACAGGATTCGAGGCCGTTCCTTTGCTAGATGAAATATATGCAGAGGACGGGTCTATTTTTTTACAGCGAGAATTTTCTCGGTGAACCTTATTAACTCCGGCAATAATTATGCTTTTGTAGGGCTGAGTCTTTTTGTCGAAGTAGAAATCCGCCTCTGTAAATACCTCAGAACCTGAGGAATCCAATTTTTTTCCTCGCAAAAATTTACTGGATACCCAACCACGATGAGACTGACTTAGGTAATCTGGGTCTGTAACGTGGATTTTAGACCAACCGCCTTGTGAACATTCTTCGTATACGGTCACTGAATTGTCGATTGTAATATATTGTGTTGTCTTCAGTATGCGGGTTGCCTTTTCGTTGACAAGTTTATCGTAACTTGTTCCCGGCCCACTTCTTACGCTTATTCCTGTTCCGTTAACTTTATATGATTTTCCCGTTTTGCTAGATTCTCCGCCGCAAGGTTGAACGCCAGCATTTACCCCCGAAGCAAACAATCCTATGGCCGATAATACGGCAAAGACAAAAATATTTTTTCCTACTCTCATTCTACTCTCCTGATTTTGAAGCCTAACGCCGCTCAGCACGCGCGGTTGCGGAATGAAGGCGCAGCCGCAATGTAGTAACCGTCACCGTGGCTGGCCTTGTTAGCCATTTTCTACCAAGGAGCCGATCTTATCCCATACAAACCAGTATGTTGGAACAACACTACCATCTGGAGCATTCCATACACTCTCTTGCGCGTTACGAGCCCCAGCCGATTTATAGAATGCTTGCGCTTTTACATTCTCTTGGTTCACCAACAAGCACAAACCTCCGATTGGCTCCTGTTGGTGACACCAACGGAAAACTTCGATCAAGAGCGACTTTCCGATGCCTTTTGATTGATGGGCTTTGCGTACATGCAAATTATCCAAGTAGGAGCCCCATTTGGAATTCTCAGCTGCATATACACACGCGAACCCCAGGATTTCTCCGCCCTGCTCAGCAACGACCACATGCTGGTTAGGCTTTGGCATATCAAGCCGGCTTGCCCACACCTCATTTCGTTCTTGAGGTACGACATCCGAAAGATATTGCGCAGTTAAGGCATTTTGATACGTATTACGCCAACTCGTGGTATGTATATCTGCGATACTCTGAGCATCGCTTGCCAATGCTGCTCGAATTTTCATATAGGACCACTCTCCTTGTGTGGCTAACATTTTATTATTGCGCATGCTCATTTTCTCATTTCCGATAGAGGAAACAAACCTTAGCATGCCGTTGTAAAATAAAGACATTTTCCAGGTTTTCGTTCTTTCAACCCGGCAAAACGAGCGTGCGTTATATTTCTGACGCTGTGCATTATATTTCTGCACCCTTCAACCGTAAGTACCTAATTTATAGCATGTAAATAAAACCCGCAATTCGCTTATGCGCAATGTTAACGGGATATTTGACCA
>NZ_DATCSY010000328.1:0-5444 GCF_036568245.1 Rheinheimera sp.
CCTGAGTTTTTCAGCGTTGCAACAGCGCGTTTCGTAACTGCGTAACAATCTCACCAATTTGCTTGCGTGGCGTCGCTTTAGGCAGCGATATTGCGAACAGCTCTCTGGTCATTACCGGAGCGTCTTTAATCAGCGTCAAACTGCTGTCAGCCATCAGATTCTGCACCATAGTCTCCGGCAAATAAGCTGAACCACCACTTTGCTGCATCAGTTCCAGCGCGATGCGTGCGCTGCCAGTGCGGATGTAAGGTGCTGGCAGTTCCGGAAAGAAGCGGGCGTGCTGTGTATCAAAGGCGGTACCCCAATCAATATGTATGTAACTGTGCCGCATCGCGCTGGCAGCATTATTGTCGGCAAAGGTTGTAACTGGTACCAGTTTGACATCACCCAGCTTATCTATTTGCATTTCGTCCATTTTAGGCGCGTCGAACAAGATGGCTAAATCAAGGTGCCGCTCCAATACCTGACGTGCTATCTGATCTTTGCCCAATGATTCTGCCCGCCAGGACAGATCAGGTAGGGCTTGCTGCAATCTGATAAAGCCCTGCAGTAAAAATGCATCCCAGACATTCGCAGTTGCTGCAATGGACAGCGGTACTGCTTGTTCTGCACTGACCGCCATATCCTGCTTGGCACGTTGCAGTGCTGCCAGCATAGCTTCTGCATGCGGTAACAGGCGCTCACCGGACGCGGTAAGCTGAATATTATTGCGATAGCGGCTGAACAGGTTTACCCCTAATTGTTGCTCAAGCTGACGGATACGAAAACTGACGGCTGACTGTGTTAAATAGAGATTTTCGGCGGCTTTACCAAAATGTCTGGTACGCTGAACTTCGATAAAGGTTTTAAGCAGTTCGGTATCCAAATTTGACCCTTTAAAATATTTATGGTGTCGATAAAAAATATTTGTTTTACGACAGGAATATTGTTAACCATACTCCGCACAGTTTAAACAGGCTGGCTTGATATTCAACGAGATTAGAGGAAAAAAGTGATGCAGCAAAGTTTTGTCGCTAACCGTCGCTTTTTCGATGACCGTAATTTCCCAAAAGGATTTACGCGGTCCGGGCGCTTTACTCTGGCAGAAGGTAATATGCTGGAGAAACATGGGGTGGCAATGCAGGAACTGGAGCAGGGCAGTCGTGCTCCAGTGAATGATGAAGAGAAACGCTTTATTGCAGTGTGTAAAGGCGAAGAGCCTGCCACCACAGCGTTTGAAAAGACCTGGCTGAAGTACCGGCAACGGCTTGCAGAAAAGCGCAAGTTTCATACGGTGTTTGGTAAGAAGCGTATTGCCGATGGCAGTGACGACTTCTCTTACGTCGAGACAGATGCTGATTAACAAAAAAAGCCCCTGCACTTAGGGGCTTTTTTGTGGCTGCAGGCTAATTAAACAGGTACGGCGCTGAGTTTGATGCGACGGGCTTTTTGCTCCTGCAGAAACTGGGTAAATTCGCTGTCGGAAAGCGGCTTACTGTAGTAGTAGCCTTGTATCACATCACAGCGAAGCTTGCGTAGCATTGCCAATTGCTCTTCCTGCTCAACACCTTCAGCAACCACACTCAGGCTCAGGTTGTGGGCTATCGTCATAATGGTATCAACCATATTGCGGCCGCGGGCGGTATTCATATCATCGATAAAGGCTTTATCGATTTTAAGCGTGTTAAGCGGAAACTGTTTCAAGTACGCCAATGACGAATAACCGGTGCCAAAGTCATCCATTGCCAGATGAATACCGCGGGCACGCAGTTTTTTCATTGTCTCAATCGCCTGTGGTGGGGATTGCATAACAGTGCCTTCGGTGATCTCAAGCTCAAGATGATAAGATGGCAGCTCAGCTTGCTGCAAAGTGTCGTCAATTAATTCACATAAATACGGCAGACTAAACTGACGTGACGATAAATTTACTGCAACCCGGCCCTGAAACAGCCCTTGATCTATCCAGCCTTTAACGGCCAGACACGCCTTACGCAATACGACTTCACCAATTTCAATTATCTGACCGGTTTCTTCTGCTACCGGAATGAAGCTGGCAGGGCTTACGATACCGCCTTTAGGGGTAATAAAGCGCACCAGCGCTTCCATACCGACCAGCTGGCCGCTAACAATGTCCATTTTCGGCTGGTAGTACACGGCAAAGTAATCTTCTTTTAAACCATGCCGTATCAGGTTTTCCAGCTGCAGTCTTTTGACCGCTAATTTATTCATTGAATCATTAAAGAACAGATACCGGTTTGCACCCTGGCTTTTAGCGTGGTACATCGCCGTGTCCGCATTTCGCAGCAATGCCTGCGGGTCCATGCCGTCATCCGGGAACAGCACTATACCAACACTGCTGGTTATCACCAGTTCATGCTGGTTGACCAACAGCGGCTGGTTGATTAATGCCAGCAGCTCTTTTGCCAACGAGGTGATATGATGCAGATCATTGGTCTGATCCAACATAATAGCGAATTCATCACCACCAAGACGGTATAGTTTACTGCGGTATTTACTGTAACTGCTTAACCGATCAGCCAGTTTACACAGCAGGCTGTCGCCCAGTTCATGCCCAAGTGAGTCATTGATTTTTTTAAAGTTGTCTAAATCAAACACCAGCAAAGCGTGCTCAGTTTTGCTGCTGACGAGCTCTGCCAGCTTTTGCATAAACTGGGCCCGGTTGGGTAAGCCGGTTAGGGTGTCGCTGTTGGCAAGGCGGTGCAGCTCGGCTTCACGTTGTTTACGTTCGGTAATATCTGAAAACACAGCAACATACTGAGTAACATTGCCCTGGTCGTCTTTTATCTGATCAAAGGTCAGTTCCGCCTGATAGATGTTGCCGTTCTGATGCTGCTCCTGAATTTCGCCACTCCAGGTACCGGTTTTAGCCAATTGTTTATGCACGTCGTGCATAAAGGCGCTGGGATACAGGGAAAGCTCAAAGCGCTGTTGCAGTATTTGTTCGCGGTTTTTGCCGGTGATTTTACTAAAAGAGGGGTTTACTTCGAGAATGGTAAAATTGGTGTCACAGATAACGACAGCGTCGGATATTGTTTTCAGGCAGCGCGCAAATAGCTGCAATTGCTCTTCAGTCTGTTTCAACTGATTAATATTTTTCAGGGTGCCTGTCATCCTGGCTGGTTTGCCGTTAGCAGAAAAAACAACCGTCTTACCGCGGTCTAATACCCAGATCCAGTTGTTGTCAGCGCCCTTTAAGCGGTACGTCGCTTCAAAATGTGCGGTTTTACCGTCCAGATGGTCTTGTAATAACTGGCTGACCCGCTCCAGATCCTGCGGGTGAATTTGGGCTTTATTTGGTGGGAAATCCTGTGATTCAGGTGTCAGTTCGACCGGATGTAACCAGGAACTTGAACGGTATAATTCGCTGCTACCGATTTTCCAGTCCCATAACTCGTCGCCGCTACCCCACAAGGACAGGCGCAGCCGTTCTTCACTTTGTTCGAGTTTGGTTTGATAACGCCGCATTTTCACAATGCTAAGATGCGCCAGAACCAAGGCACCGAAAGAGCCCAATAGCACCAGGCTTAGCGTATAAGGTTGCAGGTAATCCCAACCCGTTGCATATAAGCTAAAAGGTAGGCTGCTGAACAAAATAGCGCTGATTATTATAATAATTTTTTGCTTTAGTGACACTTATAGCAGCTACCGTATAATAAGAGTTTCCACGTTATATAACTTTATCTGTAGTGTCAAAATCAATTTGTGTTTGTTTCAGCTGCTGCTTCAGGCTTTGTGGGTCACTGAAGCGCAAGTGGCTATGTTCTGGCTTGCTATCTGTAGCCAGAAAGATTGCGTCATAATCGGGTAACAGTAGTTGCTGTAAAAACCCGGTAAACTGCTCCAGCGTGAGTTGTTGCATGCTTTGCACAATACGTTCATTTAGCGCAAAGCTGTAATCCTGTTGGCCTAATGCCAGCCAATAACGTTTTGCCCTGGCGCCCAGGCTGTTATCACGTTCGTTGAGCTGCGCTAATATTCCGTGCTTAATTTCGGCGAATTCCTCGGCAGATAATGTTTCAGTGTCAGATAAAAAAGCGCGGAAAAACATCACTGTTGCTTCATACAAGGTATCACAACGGGTTGTTGGTGATTGCACATAAAAAGCTATGCCGGGTAGCATATTAATAGGCACATAGCCGGTTCCTACCAGATAACCGAGCTGCTGCTCAGTGCGAAGCTGGTGAAAGTACTCCGGCGACATAACATGGTTAGCAAGCATAAACAGCGCCATTTGCTCAGGCGTGGCGTGTTGTGCAGGCAGGTATATTACCAACGCATGATCGCTGTGCTCTACGTCCAATTGCAGCCACACGGGCCCCAGCCCCTGTATGTTAAATTGGGGATTCGGTAATCTGTTTCCTGTATCAGGCAGCTTTGTTTGCCACTGTTTCAGGATCGTAGTTAGTTGCTGGGCCTGATCTGATGTCCAATTACCAAGCATCAGACTTTCAATATGTACCTGCTGCAGTAATTGCTGATGAAATTGTATGAAGCTCTGGAAATCCAGCTCTTCCAGTGCGTCGGCCAGTATATCTATTTCTGGGTTTTGTGGCTGTAATAAAGCCGAAAGCTGACTAAACAAGCGTGCTACCGGCTTATTTTTGCTGCTGTTACGCCAGTGCCGGCTGAGTTGACGTTTAAGTTCACTAAAGCGGTGCGCACTGAAATCCTGCTGCAGCATCTGTTGCAGTAAATCCTGTAACAGCCTGAGTTGGTTAGCACTCAGACCGCTGGTATGAATACTGATACCCTGACGCTGGACATGGAGGTTGTACACCAGGCCGATAGTCGTTGCGGCATAGAATTGCTGGTTAATGTTGTCCAAAAAAAGCTCCACCCAAAGCCGTGTCGCGGCCAGTTGCCGGCAATTCCCCAAACTTTGTGGCAAACTGAGCTGGACAAACAGGTGGCCTTTGGGGCTGGCGAATTCGGTATCGGCTTTATACCAGACACATAATGCATTTTCATCGTGAATACACACCGGACTGTCCATATGTTCGTCCGGTGCCAGCAGCATGATGTCACCATCAAGATACGGGTTGGTAGCAGGTAAACGTAGCTTAGGATCGGGTTTAACGTTGTTGAGCTGTGTTAATAACTCAGGGGGCAGCTTGTCAATGCTGTAAGGCGTGTGGTACCAACGTGCTTGCTGGTGTACCGGTACGCCAGGTGCAATCAGCATCAGGCGCATATTTTCACTGGTAAAGTAGCCGAGTACCTGTTGATACAAAACCTCGTCTGGCTGCTCCATCCGGTAGTCGCCAAAAATAATGTCGTGTACAGGATAATGTTGCATGCTGACTGACAGATGAGTTGCTGTTTGCAGCGCGGTAGCCGGTTCCTGATAAAGATATGCCCAGTGCAGTAATTTTTGCCGCTCTGCAAATAGTGGCTGTGGCAGTGGGCCAGCTTTTAGCATTGCCAGCATACTAAAAAGCGCCTGT
>NZ_DATCSY010000329.1:0-3886 GCF_036568245.1 Rheinheimera sp.
AACAGCACAGATGCCGGCGTCAGCGGCTGTCAACACCGGTGCATTCGCGTTGCAGCTGATAGCGGCAGTAAAACAGCCCAGGCTGCGGGCATACGCCAGCCCGCCCAGCACATAAGGGGTGCGGCCACTGGCAGCAATGCCAATCAGAATGTCATTCTTGCACAGATTAATTTGCTTTAAATCATCTACCGCCAGCTGCGGGTTATCTTCGGCGCCTTCGACGGCTTTATACACAGCTCCGTTGCCACCGGCAATCAGAGCTACCACTTGTGAAGAGGGAACGCTGTAGGTTGGCGGGCATTCTACCGCATCGAGGATACCCAGGCGGCCACTGGTGCCGGCACCGAGGTACACCAGACGGCCGCCGGCAGCAAAGGCTGTGACGATGCGGTCGGCAACTGCCGCGACATCGCTCAGACAGCTTTGCAGGCTGTGGGCAACGGTTTGGTCTTCGGCGTTAATGCGCTGTACGATTTCCAGGCTTGATAACAGGTCAATATCCCAGCTGTCGGGGTTACGCGCTTCAGAGCTCATGGCGTCAAGCTGTTGTAGTAAAGCGTCCTGTGGGTTATTCATCATGATGTTGTCCTGAAATGGTGTTGTTCTGTAATGGTGTCGTCAGAGTTGAAGCAAGAATTAATGCGCCATCCAGGGCACTGCCACGGGCGTTTTGCAGCAAAGCGCGGCATTGGTTGTTTAATAGTGGCGCAGTAACTTCAGCCAGGCCGCCGAGTAATACGACCGGCAGGTCAAACTGTTCCCGCGCGCGCCAGAGCAATTGCTGTACTGCCTCTACATGGCGCTCGAGCAGCATATCGGCAATGCCACAGCGCCCGGCATGGCTGAATACCAAAGGTGCCAGTGCGGCATAATCGTTCGGACTGGCCGTTTTTAACCAGGGCAGCAAAGTGGTGTCATCTTCGCCGATTTGCAACGCGACGGCGCTCAGTAACGGGCTGGTAATGCCTGTCAGACTATCGACCTGCCACAGCAACTCACGTACCGCTTGTTTACCGAGCCAGGCACCGCCGCCTTCATCGCCAATATTAAAGCCCCAGCCGCCCACCTGACGCTCGGTGCCATCGGCCAGTAAACGCATGGCAACAGAACCGGTGCCGAGCGCTACCACCAGCACCGGCTGGCCGAGGTTAGCGCCGTAAAGCGAGGTTTTGGCGTCAGTGGTTAATAAAAAGCCGGCATAATGTTTTGCCAGTTGCTGGCTGGCCTGTAAATGCTGCTGTGGGTTGCCGGCTCCGGCCAAACCCATGACCGCAATAGCCTGCTTGCTGCTGATACCGGCCTGCTGACATAAGCTGTTGCTCAGCAGGTTGATGTTACTCAGCGCCAGCGAAAAATCATTGGTCAGCGAGGCCGGGCCAGCCTGTTGCTGCCAGTTTTGGCCTGTTGCCTGGTTGGTCAGCCGGGCCAGCGTTTTGCTGCCACCGCCATCGACAGTCAGGATCCACATGTTGTTATTCCTCTTTGGCAGCCGCTGTGCTGCTTGCTTTACCTGTTAAGCACACCAGTGTTGCGATAACAGTGCCAATACACAGCTGCCAGGTGAAACCCAGATCCAGCGCGGCCAGCGCCGGGCTAAGATGCTGCAATATATAAGGTTGTAATACTAACGTGACAAAGAAGCCACTCAAAAGCGCTGCAGTAACCGAATAACGGTTACCACGCTTACTGAACAGGGCTGTAAAAAATACTCCCAGTAAGCCACTGTAAGAAAACACCATCACGCTCAGCGCAAATGCCAGTAATGGCATATCAGAATACTGCTGCCAGTAAAAACACAAGATAGCCATCAGGGATAACATAACAGCCGTGCCAAGCATACCAAGCTGACCGGCTCGGACGAAGTGTCGCTCGGCGGTAGCGGCATCGCGCTTTAATTTCCACGGTTTGTACATATCGGCTACCAGTACTGAAGACATAGAATTCAGACCTGATGTAATAGTAGATAAGGCTGCGGCAATCACACCAACGACCACCAGTCCGCGCAGGCCTGATGGCATTTCATTGAGCACGTAATACATAAATACCGTCACTTTCTCACCGGCAAAACTGTCGGCAAAGCTTTGCGTCGGCTGATAAAGATCAGGCCGTTGATAAAAAATGTACAGCAAAAAACCGATCAGAATAAACACCAGCATGGTAGGAATGACCATCAGCGCCGAGCTTAACAGCGCCCGCGCACCGGCTTTGCTGTCTTTACAGGTCAGTACCCGTTGCGTCATGTCCTGGTCCAGGCCAAAAGCAGCAATATTCAGCAGAATAAACCCTGTCAGTGCTGACCACATATTAAACACGCCGCCGGAGCTGACATCAAAACGCCAGTCGAACAGCAGCAGTTTTGAGCTACCCCCTTCTACAGGGTGCTGCAGCGCCTGCACTAAGGTCGCAAAGTCAACGTTAAGGCTGTAATACAGGTATCCCAGCACCAGCAGAGCTGCCAGCACATATACCGCGCACTGCAGCGCGTCGGTATAGATAACAGAGCGAATGCCGCCTGCCACAGTGCAGGCCAGGCCGATTACCGCCAGCAATGCAATTGCAGCCAGTACGCTAGTGGCCTGAATGTTGTTAAACAGCAGCATGGCAACGGCGATGGCGGCCATATACAGCCTGGCACCACTGGCAAAAACGCGGCCAAACAGGTACATCTTACCGGCATGATCTTTCGCACTGGCGCCAAAGCGTTGTTCCAGTAGCTCATAGACAGTGGTGACTTTAAGCTGATAGTAGCGTGGCAGCAAAAAGCGGATAACAATGAACGTTGCAATCAGTGCGCCTATATTAGTGGCGATATAGCTGAGGTTACCGCGAAAGCCCATATCCGGGCCACCGAGGAAGGTGGCGGCGGATTGTGAGGTAGCCAGCACTGACACGGCTACCACCCATACCGGCATACTGTTTGCTGCCAGGAAATAATCATTGCTGCTGCCGGCTTTACGCCGGTTAACCGACCAGCCCACCAGCGCCAGTATGGCGAAGTAGCCAAAAAATACCGTCCAGTCCAGTACTGTCAGTTGCATGTCATACCCGTTAGCGTGAAAAAGTGCTTAACCATACCATAATGTATAGTGCATGAGTAAAGTATTCATTTAGATTTTACTTGAATGAATAAATTATTTTTGTTGTACTGCATCCTGCTTTCGACACAATAACAGGATACCGCTGTGATGGTTCACTCTTTCAGGAATGCTATGTCATGCTTAAACCGCGCTTCACTGCTGTTGCTCAGTATCTGCAGTTTCACCTTACCGGCGTTTGCTATGGCTGCTGATACTCACCCGCCTAAAGCCAGTGTTAAACAAATGCTGGGGCAAAAGCTGATGCTTGACCTGCGTTACTACTGTGAAGATGCGCCGGTTAACGGTCAGTGCCGCACGGCGATGACCAAATTGCCTGCAGAACTGGCGAACCTTATCCGTGACTATGATATCGGCGGCGTTATTCTGTTCGCAGAGAACTTGCAGGATGTAGCACAAATTGTGCAGTTAAACCGAGACATGCAAACCGCAGCAGCGGCGTCGGATTTGAAATTACCGTTGTTTATCAGCATCGATCAGGAAGGCGGCCGGGTTGCCCGGTTGCCACGCAGTCTGGCAACGTCTTTTGCCGGTAATATGGCCATTGGTGCAACCTATAAAGCCCATGGTACTGCTTTTGCCAGCGAAGTGGGCCGGGTACTGGCCGATGAACTGCTGCCACTGGGTATCAACCTGAATTTTGCCCCAACCATTGATGTCAATGTTAACCCGCAGAACCCGGTGATTAATGTGCGTGCTTTCGGTGAAGATGCTGCCATGGTCGCTGATTTAGGTGGCGCCATGACCGCCGCTATGCAGCAGCGTGGCATGATAGCGGCGCTGAAACACTT
>NZ_DATCSY010000330.1:0-2509 GCF_036568245.1 Rheinheimera sp.
CAAAATGAAGCCCATACCGACTTCATTTTGGCCGTTATTGCTGAAGAGACAGGTTTCATCGGCGTCAGTATCTTGCTGGCGCTGATTTTTATGCTGGTTTACCGCGCCTTGTGGATTGGGCAGCGGGCGCTGGCAAAACAAATGAGTTTCCACGGTTTTCTGGCCTATGCGCTGGCTATATGGATTGGTTTTCAGTCGGCCGTCAACATTGGTGTTGCAACCGGCGCCTTGCCTACCAAAGGTCTGACATTGCCTTTTGTCAGCTCAGGTGGCAGTAGCTTAATTATCATGCTGGCGGCGGCAGCGCTGCTGCTGCGTATTGACTTTGAAGTCAGGCTTAACGGCAAACACGCTATCAGTGGAGGCCGTAATGACTAAGCCGCGCATTATGATTATGGCCGGTGGTACAGGTGGGCATATTTTCCCGGCTCAGGCGGTAGCAACTGCCCTAAATGCAGCTGGCTGGCAAATTCACTGGCTGGGCACTGCAACAAGGATGGAGGCAACACTGGTGCCGCAGTTTGGCTGGCCATTTCATACTATTGATGTTGCCGGGCTTAGGGGCAAAGGCGTGTTGTCATTACTAAAAGCGCCCTGGATGCTGCTGAAATCTGTTTGGCAGGCCAGACAGGTGTTAAACACCGTGCAGCCTGATGTCGTGCTGGGCTTTGGTGGTTATGCCAGTGGCCCCGGTGGCGTTGCTGCCTGGTTAAAGCGCTTGCCGCTGTTAATTCATGAACAAAATGCCGTTGCCGGCAGCACCAACCGTTTGCTGGCAAAGCTTGCTAATAAAGTGATGGTGGCTTTTCCGGCTGCATTTTCAGCTGAGCCAAAACAGCTGGTGGTGGGTAACCCTGTGCGCTCTGAGCTGATTAATGTGGCAGCTGCGCATGATTACAGTGGCGAGTTAAAAGTATTGGTGGTTGGTGGCAGCCTGGGCGCCAGAGTCTTAAACGACACTTTACCGGCTATTTTTGCCAAAGCAGCGGCTGCAGGTGCTATTGCGGTTCGCCACCAAACCGGTAAAGCATTGCAACAGCAAACAGAGCAGACTTATCAGCAGCAAAACGCCACGCAGCTAACAGCAAACGTGAGTGCGTTTATTGACGACATGGCACAGGCCTATGCCTGGGCCGATGTAGTGATTTGCCGCGCTGGTGCTCTGACGGTAAGTGAGTTGGCAGCTGCCGGGGTGGCAGCAGTATTTGTGCCGCTGCCAACCGCTATTGATGACCACCAGAGTGCCAATGCGCGCTGGCTGACTGAGCAGGGTGCTGCGCTGTTAGTTGCGCAGCAGGATTTAACAGAACAACGCTTGTTACCGCTGCTTAGCCAGTGGTTGACAGACAAAACACCGTTACAACAGATGGCCGCCAAAGCGCGTGCCTGTGCACTGGATAATGCCACAGCACAGGTAGTAGCGCAGTGTCAGCATTTTGCCGGTCAACAGGTAGTAGGACAGCATTTATGATTAGTACACCGCAACAGAAAAAACTGGCCATGCGCCGCGTAGAACGTATTCACTTTGTCGGTATCGGCGGTGCTGGTATGGGCGGTATCGCTGAGGTGCTGGTCAATGAAGGCTACAACGTCACCGGCTCGGACATTGCTCCTAATGCAGTTACTGAGCGCTTAGCCGGTCTGGGAGCCCATATCTATATCGGCCACAGCGCCGCGCATGTAGAAGCGGCCAGCGTAGTGGTGGTGTCCAGCGCGATAAACAGTGCTAACCCGGAAGTTGCAGCAGCGCGCGAGATGCGTATTCCGGTGGTACGCCGGGCCGAGATGCTGGGTGAGCTGATGCGGTTTCGCCATGGTATAGCGGTCGCCGGGACTCATGGTAAAACGACAACCACCAGTTTGCTGGCATCTATTTTTGCCGAAGCTGGCACTGATCCAACTTTTGTCATCGGCGGCTTACTTAACTCAGCAGGCTCTAACGCCCGTCTGGGTGCGGGGCGCTATTTAATTGCTGAGGCCGATGAAAGCGACGCTTCATTTTTGCATTTGCAGCCACTGGCCACCGTGATCACCAATATAGAAGCGGATCATATGGACACCTATCAGGGCGACTTTGAAAAGCTCAAATCGACCTATCTGGAGTTCTGCCACAACCTGCCGTTTTATGGCGTGGCAGTGGTGTGCATTGATGACCCTGTATTACGTGCACTGATCCCCAAAATTGGCCGCACTGTGCTGACTTACGGTTTTAGCAGCGATGCTGATTTTATCGTCAGTGACTTTAGCCAGAGTGGCACGCAAAGCCGGTTTGTTATTACCGACAATATGGCAGGCGACAGCAGTGGCAATCAGCGCGAAGTGGTACTGAATCTGCCGGGAAAACATAATGCACTTAACGCGACGGCAGCTTTTGCTCTGGCGCGCGATGAAGGTATCAGTGAACAGGCGATCCTCACTGCTTTCAGCAAATTTGAAGGTATTGGCCGGCGGTTCCAGCAGTATGGCGAGTTTGATACCGGCAACGGCAAAGTGCTGCTGCTGGATGACT
>NZ_DATCSY010000331.1:0-7655 GCF_036568245.1 Rheinheimera sp.
ATTCAGACAGAGTTGTTTACACATCTGATCAGATCTATCGGGCCGAACATGCAACCTTGTTTGTTGAGAATGAAGCGCTGCCAATGGTTGACGCTACCGAATGGCAAAGCAGCAGGGCAGTGGCAATAAATAATAATGATATTGCTGTTGGCTATGCGATAAAGACTATCAACAGTGCGAATCGCAGTAAGTTGTTTTATTACGATTATCCAACAGATAAAACGACCTTTGTGACCGGTTTTTTCTCTAGTTCCACGACAGTTCCTCAAGCTATTAATGACAGTAACCAGGTCGTTGGTAGTGCAGAGGTAATTATTGCCGGAACAACCACACGTCGTCGCCACGGCTTTATCTATGATATTGAAAGCGACAGCTTCAGGGATTTGAATACACTAATAACCTGTGACTCACCATATACTGTCGTCGATGCCAATGACATTAACAACAACGGTGTCGTTCTCGCCACTGCCATCGTCAGCAGAGAAGCGCGGGATGTAATGGGTGATGTCGTGGTTGATGCGCAGGGTAATCCTGTGATGGAAGAAGTCACGACGACCATTAAGCTGCAGCCAGTTGCCAATGGAGAGCCTGACGACTGTGCAGGTAACGAGCAAGAGTATGAACGTAACGGCGGTAGTACAGGCTTGGGTTCTCTGGTAATCGGCGCGGCGTTATTATGGTGGCGCAGAAGGCGCACAGCCTGGCGCTAAACGAAAAAAATGAAGCTGCTTCGGCAGCTTTATTTTTATCTGTCAGTTTGTTGCGGGTACAAGCTATAAAAAGCCAACTTGTTAGCGTAATTAGATATAAATAAATTTGTCATCAAATCTTAAACAACTTCAGTTTGTTATGTTTTGTCAAGTGATTAATCTGTTTGCTTTAGATTGAACCTTTATCCTCTGTCAGCTATCAATAAAAAGGTAACCGCGAACGATATTGCGGTTATTTTTATCACATAAAGTTGAGGAAGACTGCCGTATGAAAAGACAAAAACGTGATCGTCTGGAACGTGCTCATGCTCAAGGTTATCGTGCCGGTGTAACCGGACGGTCAAAAGAAATCTGCCCTTATCAAAGTTTAGATACGCGCTCGCAATGGCTGGGAGGGTGGCGCGAAGCGATTGAAGATCGCAGTGTAGGTTTATTTAATAAAGGCCAGTAATCAACATTATTTTTGATAGGATTGAAAAAGCCCCGGCATGATAAGTCAGCGGGGCTTTTGTCATTCTGTAAAGCAGTGTTTTTAAAAACTTGAGGTATCCTGAAACAGGCCAACTTTCAAATCGGTTGCCGCATAAATATCCCGGCCATCCACACTGACCACACCATCTGCAATACCCATAAACAATTTGCGTTTAATCACTCTTTTCATATTGATAGTGTAAGTGACTTTTTTAGCTGTCGGCAGGATCTGTCCGGTAAACTTGACTTCACCGACACCTAAAGCCCGGCCTTTGCCAGGACCACCTGACCAGCCTAAGAAAAAGCCAACAATCTGCCACATCGCATCCAGACCAAGACAGCCAGGCATCACAGGATCGCCTTTAAAGTGACAGGCAAAAAACCATAAATCCGGTGTGATATCCAGTTCAGCGATGATTTGGCCTTTGCCGTACAGACCACCTTCTTCAGAAATATGAATCACGCGGTCCATCATCAACATGTTATCGGACGGCAGCTGGCTATTTCCTTCGCCGAACAGTTTACCTTCGCCGCAGGCAATCAAATCTTCTTTTGTAAAGCTATTCTTAGTCATGTATGTTTAATCCAGTGAAAATGCCGGGCCACTTTAGCGAACACTTGTACGCTAAACAAGTCCGATTTGTGAGAAGCGCTAAATTACTTTCTGGCCTGTTTCAGGCTGAAGGGTATGACAAGGTTATTGCTAAAGAGTGACAGCATGACGAATTCAACTGGAAAAGCCCTGACAAACGCAGAGAAACAGCAGCGTTATCGAGATAAACAAAAGCAATCCGGCAAAAAAGAACTCCGAGGTTATCTGACACCGGAAGCGCTTAGCTGTTATGAAGAAATTCAGCAGAAGACAGACTGGAACGACAGCACCTTACTCAGTAATGCTATCCGGCTGATGTATGCCGCACACAAATGCGGACAGGTAGGTATTTTAAACAGTTGGCTGACTGAACATAAACGGTGAAACCCGGTGCTGTTTACTGTTTTGATGCGCTAATCACCGGTATAATAGCGCCAGTTCTGGTAAAAGAGTTCAGCTGATGATTTTGTTTGTTCGGGATTTAACCGTTATCGATTTTTCATATTTGTGCGAAATGCGTGGCATGCTTGGCGAAAGCTATATCGTTGACGTTGAGTTACATGGTGACCTTGATGATGTGTCTATGGTGCTGGATTTTAGCAATGTTAAAAAGGTCATTAAGAAAGCTATAGACCAGTTGGTTGATCACAAATTGGCGTTACCGGCGCAGTCAGCAGCCTTGTTATCTGAATTATCTGATTCAATTCATGTTCTGCGTTTCAACAGTCAGCGCGGCGTTATTCAGATGGCGGCGCCAGCGCAAGCCGTGGTGGCCATTCCAGCAGCAAAAATAGATGAGCAAACTGTCAGCGACTACCTGCAGAAATGTATTAAACCTTTGCTGCCGGCAAATGTTGAAAAACTGGTTTTGTCGCTAAGACCAGAGCACAGCTCGGGTTTTTATTATCACTACAGTCATGGTCTGAAAAAACACGATGGTAACTGCCAGCGCATCGCGCATGGCCATCGTTCAACTATTCAGATATACAGCGACAACATGCTGTCGCCCCGGTTGAACAAATACTGGTGTGAGCGCTGGCAGGATATTTATCTGGGTACTGCCGAAGATTTATGTCAGGCAGAGGATCTTCACTATCTGCCAGCGGATAGTGACGGATACAACTTTCGTTATCAGGCGGCGCAAGGCTGGTTTGAGCTGACGATGCCTAAGCAGCACTGCGAAATCGTCAACTGTGACACAACGGTCGAGTGCCTGGCTGATTATATCGCTGCAGAGCTGAAACAGCTTGATAATACAAAACACTATAAGGTTGTTGCTTATGAGGGTGTGGGTAAAGGCGCTATCGCTGTTAGTTAGTATCAGTAGTCCGTTGCTTGCACAGCCGGATGCGAAGTTGCAGGGCTCATTTACACAGGGCAGCCTGATAAAGGGGCAGACTGCTCCTGGTACTGAGGTTTTCTTTAACGATAAACCGTTGCCTGTAAGCCCTGATGGTCAGTTTGTGTTTGGTGTTGGCCGCGACGCAGCAGAAGAGCACAGGCTGACGTTGCGGGCTGGCGCAGAGCAGCAGGTAAAAACATTACACTTTAAAAAACGTCAGTACGATATCCAGCATGTTAACGGCGTAGCACAAAAATACGTCACGCCACCTGACGCAGTAACCGAGCGTATCAGGCAGGATAATATGAGAGTACGCAAGGTAAGAGAAACGCAGTCTGAGCTGCCCTTTATCTTTGATGCGCCTCAAATGCCCGCTGAGGGCCGTATATCCGGCGTTTATGGTAGTCAGAGGGTATTTAACGGTGAGCCGCGTAATCCACATTATGGCTTGGATATCGCCGCGCCGGTTGGCGCACCGGTAATAGCGCCATTAAGCGGCAAGGTGCTGCTGGCGGACGATCTGTATTATTCAGGCCTGACACTTATCATCGATCATGGCTTTGGCATCAGCTCTACCTTTATGCATCTTAGCAAGTTTAATGTTGCGGTTGGTGATTCGGTACAACAAGGGCAACGGATTGCTGAGGTTGGCGCCAGTGGCAGGGTAACAGGTGCTCATCTGGACTGGCGCATTAACTGGCATCAGGAGCGGCTAGACCCGGCATTACTGCCAGGGCTCGCTATTACGGACTAGCCAGCCAACCATGGCATAAGGATTGATCGCTGACACTAAGCATGGCCACTTCACGGTTTGAACGTTGTAGCGTCAGGATGCATTGCAGCAAACGGTCTTTACGGAAAAAATCAATCTTCACTTTGCTGTTACTGCCATGACGCTGCAGCAGTTGTGTGAAGTTGGCACTGGTTATCCTGCGGCCGTCCACTGCCAACAATATATCCCCGACCATTAACCCTGCCTGGTGTGCGGCATCATTGTGATAAATATGGGTTAATTGCAGCAAACCCTGCTGTGGTTTGCTCAGTGCGCCAATAAACTGCTGATTGGCGTTGTCTGTTTCTCCACCCAAGTCATCGGCATGCTGCATCGGTCTTAATGTCAGTTGAAGGCCCAGAGCCGGTAAATACTCGGTCAGAGGTAACGGCGCGGCATCGTTAAGCCATTGCTGACAAATGGCTGCAAGATCTGAAAAGCCTAATTCAGTCAGCAGTTGCAGCAGCGCGTCATCAGGCGTACCAGTGGTTAAGTAACGCTGCCATAACCCAGACACGATTTGCTGTAATGTACTGCCTCTTTGGCGCAAAGCCGCGTCGAGACAGAGCGCCAGTAGTGAGCCTTTCGCGTAGTAACTGGCAATAGCATTGACGGCGTTTTCGTCTTGCTTATAAAACTTGGTCCAGGCATTGAAGCTACTGTCAGTAAGGCTTTGAACACTGTTACTTGGGTTACGTGTAACCCTGGAAATTACCTTTTCCAGCGTCTTAATATAGGTTGCCTGCTCAATCAAACCGGCTCTGATAAGGGCGATATCATCAAAGTATGAGGTAAAGCCCTCATATAGCCATAGCTGTGGTGTATATTGTTCGTTAGCCAGGGCATACTGCTGAAAAGCTGCGGGTTTTAAGCGCTTAACCCACCAGGTATGGAAATACTCGTGGCTGCAAAGTGCCAACAGGTTTTGATAGCTGTCATTAATGGTTGGCAGGTTTGGCGTGGGTAAGTCAAACCGGCTGCATAACAGCAACGTTGAGTTCAGGTGTTCTAAACCACCATAGCCGTCTTCTGTAACCCAGAGCAAAAACCAATAACTGCTCAGATCTGCTGGCAAAGCACCAAACACTGCTACCTGTTGCTGACATATCAGCGCTAAGTCAGCTGCAAAGCGCGTCAGATCGGTCTGATTATCACCGGTGACGACCAGATAATGCGTAATGCCGTTGATAGTAAACTCGCGCCAGTCAAAACGACCGAGTAATACCGGGCCGTCGATCAGTTGCTGATAGTGTTTGGCAGTGTAAAGGCCAAAGCCGAGAAAACCGGTATCAGCGCTGCGGTCAAGTCCGGTCGCAAGCCGCCAATTTTCTGCAGCAGCGGCCTGCGGTTTGTTTACATTCAGCTGATGAGGTAATTCATGCTGTCCGCTTACAGCAAGGCACAAACATGCCGGATTAAGTACGGCAACCTCATCGTCAATGTAAGCGGCCCTGACGGACAAGTCATAAGCATAAATCCGGTAAATTACCGTTACGCAGTCGTTATTGCAGTTCAGTTGCCAACTTTGTTTATCCAGTTGGGTTAGCGGTAATGCGCCAGATTTGTCTGACGCTTCAATCGCAATAATATTGCGGGCGAATTCCCGTATCATGTAACTGCCAGGGATCCAGGCTGGCAATGTGAGTTGATGAGCTTTTTGCGTGGGTTGAAAACTTAAGGTCACTGAGACAAGGTGTGCGGCAACATCGATAATATCCAGCTGATATCTGACGGAATTCATAGCAATACTCTTTGGCGCGTATTAAGCTGGCTATTATGCCGCTAAATCATGCGAAGGAAAACGATATGGCTGTTGAAACGGTATTCAGTCAAATAATCCGCCGGGAAGCTAAAGCCGATATTCTGTTTCAGGATGAACTGGTAACAGCGTTTCGTGATATCAGACCCAGAGCGCCTGTACATATTTTATTGGTACCTAATCAGCTTATTCCGACTGTAAATGATGTTGAACCGCGACATGAGGCCGCGCTTGGCAGGCTATTTACCGTTGCCCGTAAACTTGCAGCGGAACACGGTATTGCGGATAAAGGCTACCGACTTATTATGAATTGTAACGCGCACGGCGGGCAGGAGGTTTATCATATTCACCTGCATTTAGTCGGAGGCCGTTCTTTAGGCCCTATGCTTTGCCGCTAAAGGATATGCGCTGACGGGCAGTTATTTGCTGCTGAGTGTTGCATTTGCAGTCAGCTCTTATAGAATCCGCGGCCAAAGCCTTACAGGAAGAAATAGCAATGAATGATGAAAGCCAGATAGCCAAGCGCATGGCGCATGCGATTACCCGTGTTACCAAAACAGTATTTCCGGGCAGAACCAACCACCACAATACGTTATTCGGCGGTGAAGCACTGGCCTGGATGGATGAAGCAGCCTTCATCGCTGCGACCCGTTTTTGCCGTAAGCCGTTAGTGACAGTCAGTTCAGATAGGGTAGATTTTAAAGAGTCTATTCCGGCAGGCAGTATTATTGAACTGGTTGCCAAAATAGATCATGTCGGGCGCACCAGTATCCGGGTTGTCGTCGACATTTTTGTCGAAAATATGTTTAATGACGACCAGCATAAAGCGATATCAGGCAGTTTTACTTTCGTGGCATTAGGACCCGATCGTAAACCGACGCCGGTATTGGGCTAAGGTATTGAAACTGTTCACTGCACTGTGGCTGACATTATGCGATTAATGCTTAGGCAAATAAGCTCAGTTAACAATGGTTTTGATGGCAGTTTGGTTATAATCGGAAAATTACTCCGGTGCTCTGCGGATTGTCATTTTGTATAAATTATTTGAAGATCGTACACGTCAGTTCTGGATCCTGCATACACTGGGCTGGTTGGGCTTCGCTATCGTCAACTATCTTGGCTCTTTGGTGCAGGAAACCCGCGATGCCTATCTGATTGTTGTCATGCTGGACTCCTACATAGGCTGGCTGATTACTATACCGCTGCGGTACGCCTATCAGAAAGCCTGGCACTGGACACCGTGGAAGATGATACTGACGGTGTTATTGCTGGCATTTCTGGTTGCGGCAGTATGGACTGCGGTGCGTAATTTCAACTACTGGGAAATCTATCGCCACGGAGCAAGGCCTGACGATTGGTTGAAGTACATCCGTGATACGCCGGTAGCGTTTTATGTCATATTGAGCTGGAGCGGTTTGTATTTTGGTATCAAGTATTATCAGACATTGCAGCAGGAAAAGCAGAAATCGTTAACTGCAACCAACAAAGCGCATGAAGCTCAGCTTAAAATGCTGCGCTATCAGTTGAATCCACACTTTTTGTTTAATACCTTAAACGCTATCTCAACGCTGGTTTTAATCAATGAAACTGACACCGCCAATAAAATGGTTACCAGGCTTAGTGACTTTTTGCGCTATTCGTTGTACAAAGACCCTATTAACAAAGTCGCGCTTGAACAGGAAGTATATGCCGCGAGGCTCTACCTTGAGATAGAGAAAGTGCGTTTTTCCGAGCGTTTATCTGTTGCCTTTGATTTGGAAAGTGGCACGGAAAAAGCTTTAGTGCCGAGCCTTATCCTGCAACCGCTTATAGAGAATGCTATTAAATATGCGGTCGCCAGCCAAATTAACGGCGGTGAAATTGCTATCACGGCGAAGAAGTTTGGCCATGATTTACTGCTTGAAGTGGCGGATAATGGCCCCGGAATGACTATTACAAATGGTCTGCCCAAAAGCAGCGATAGCGGGGTAGGCTTAGTTAATACGAAAGAGCGTTTATCGGCATTGTAC
>NZ_DATCSY010000332.1:0-3725 GCF_036568245.1 Rheinheimera sp.
AGCAGTTATCTGCCTTTGTTCACGAAGCAGGTGTAAGGCAATTCCTGCTGAAAAGCCTGATAAAAGAAGACGACAAGTTTCACTGGCGCTTTAACCTCAACGCGTTGAAAGCAAACTATAGTGCACTTACCGATGCCCCTATGGCTGAAGGACAATACGACGGCCCGGTACTCTTTATAAAGGGCAGTGAGTCAGATTACATCCTGCCCGAACACAAAGAAGTCATTAACCGGCTGTTTCCCAACGCACAGGCAAAAATCATTCAGGGTACCGGGCACTGGTTACATGCGGAGAAGCCTGCAGCCTTTACCAGGCTGGTGCAGGAGTTTTTATTGCGCTAGCGCACTAAATTTTTATTCAAATTATGCTATAGTGCGCGCACTTTTGAGGGGGTGGTGGTAGCACTATGTCTATAGAGCAGTTTGAATCGCTGGGTTTGTGGTTGGGCCTGGGTGTCTTATACCTCTTTATAATCATGGCAATCCGCGACGTTTTAAAGAAAAGTAATGCACCTAAAATAGGTCAGTTTTTTGTGTGGCTGGTGCTTTTTCTGTCACCCGCGGTGTTCATTATAAAAAGTATCGTGCCCTATTTTTTTGAGTAGTAAGGTTTAGATCGATGGCGAAGATTGCCACTGATCGCACCACCATTGATTTGTTTGCGCAGGAAAAGCGCCCCGGCAGGCCCAAAACGAATCCACTGCCGCGGGAAGAACAGCTTAAGCTTAACAAGCGTAATCAAATCAGGCGCGATCGCAGCAAAGGCTTAAAACGCATTGAATTCAAAGTATCCGACGAGCTGTATACCGCACTGAGTAAAGAAGCAGACAAGGCGGATATGACACGCAGTGCGTATATAGAACATATTTTGACACAGGTTTTAACCAGGTAAGAAGGTTAGATTAATGGCAACTGTAGGCATTTTTTTCGGTAGCGATACCGGTAACACAGAGCACATCGCCAAAATGATCCAGAAAGAGCTGGGTAAACATTTGTTCGACGTGCGCGATATCGCCAAAAGCAGCAAAGAAGACATCGCTGGTTTTGATTTACTGTTATTAGGCATTCCAACCTGGTATTACGGCGAAGCACAGTGTGACTGGGATGATTTTTTCCCTGAGCTGGAAAATATCGACTTCAGCAATAAACTGGTGACTATTTTTGGTTGTGGCGATCAGGAAGACTATGCCGAATACTTCCTTGATGCAATGGGCACCCTGCGCGACATTATCGAGCCTAAAGGTGCCATCATTGTCGGGCATTGGCCAACGGCTGGCTATAACTTCGTTGCGTCTAAGGCACTAGCCGATGACAGTCACTTTGTAGGTTTAGGCATAGACGAAGACCGCCAGCCAGAGTTGACGGAGCAACGTGTCAAGCAGTGGTGTAAGCAAATTTATGATGAAATGAGCCTTAAAGAGTTTGAAGCGCTATAAACACAACAAAGCCGGCTGATCCGCCGGCTTTTTACTGCATCAGTCAAACCGGCCGGTACTTAGCTTTTTTCCTGATATACACTGTTCTGTTCACTTCTGCGACTATCTGGTTTTTACTGTCTTTGATATGTACAACAAACTGCGGAAAGTGTTTCTCACCGCTGTCTGTTGCGGCTTTAATACTGTCTATCGCATCATCAGACAACCAAAACTCAGCCGTCAGCTTGCCAATACCAGGTGTAATGAAGTCGATATCAGCCTGTTTGTCCCAGACCAGATACTCTTTACCCAACGCGCCCATCAGCATTAGTGGATAAATGGGATCCGTCATTGCAAACATAGAGCCGCCAAACTGGCTGCTATTAATATTACGCGTCCAGCGCCGCCCTTTCAGTATCACTCTGCAGTAACGATAATCCGTACTCAACTCTTCCACTTTTATGCCCGGAAACAAAAACGGCGGCCAGAAGTTTAGTAATCTACGCATCACTGCAGGGTTAAATGCCCATTTCATTCTTTATCTCTGGTATGACCTGTGTACCGTCATTGTACGTCAGTAAAATCACAGCACAAGAGCAGCTTTGTCCCTATAGCACTATTTTGCCATTTCAATCTGCCAACAATGTCTTTATAATCTTCTGCATATATAAGCCAAAGTCAGAATTAATATGCCAGATCACAACAATGAGTTACGTAAAGCCGGCCTGAAAGTTACTCTGCCAAGAGTCAAAATTTTAGAGATCCTACAGGACCCTAAGCACCAGCACATCAGCGCTGAAGACGTATACAAGTTGCTGTTGGAAATTGGCGAGGATATTGGCCTGGCGACAGTATACCGGGTGCTTAACCAGTTTGATGATGCCGGCATCTTAACCCGCCACCACTTTGAAGGTGGTAAATCAGTATTTGAACTTACCGGTGGCAGCCACCACGACCACCTGGTTTGTCTGAAATGCGGTAAGGTCATTGAGTTCGAAGATGACGTGATTGAAGCAAAGCAGCTGGAAATCGCAGAAAAGAACGGTATCAAGCTGACCCACCACAGCCTGTATTTGTACGGTGAGTGTAAAGACACTGAACAGTGTAAGAAAAACAGCGAAATGAACTAGTTACAAAAAGGCACCTTTGGTGCCTTTTTGTTAGCTGGTGACAGTGTTAATACGGGCCATCGCCAGAGCAGTAACATATTTCCCGTATTGAAAAGCATAATCTGCCAGCTCAGCCTCGACTTCAAAACCAAAACGCTCATACAGTGCTATAGCAGCTTCATTGCTGCTGTACACCGTCAATTCTACCCGTCTGATATTCAACCAGTTATCAGCCATCTCAAGGGCCGCACGCAGCAAGGCTGAACCAATCCCCTGCCCCTGAAATTCTTCAGACACCCCCATACCTATCTCGGCTACATGACGGCGCCTGGGATTCTGACATACCTGCATACCAAGCTGCCCGACTACTACGCCTTCAACTTCCGCTATCAGGTTATAAAAGCCGGCTCCTGCATTGTATAGTCGTTGCCAGTTAGCGACCGGTTGATACGGCAACTGCAAGGTGTTGGCATATACCGTTGGTTGATCATAAATGGCTTTTATCGCCTCTATATCGGCAGGTTCGGCATGGCGGATCACAGCAGGCATAATAGCATCCTTGTCAACAATAACGCTTTATCTTAACTGGCAAAATACCGTTGCAACAAGCTCCATAAATAAAAAAGCCAGCTAAAAGCTGGCTTTTGAAATATGACCGCTATTTACAGCTGTTGTTCCAGCTCAGGCAGCACTGAGAAAAGGTCCGCCACCAGGCCATAATCAGCCACCTGAAAAATTGGGGCTTCAGCATCTTTGTTTATCGCCACGATGATTTTGGAGTCTTTCATCCCAGCCAGGTGTTGAATAGCGCCTGATATACCGACGGCAATGTAGAGTTCTGGCGCAACGATTTTACCGGTTTGGCCAACCTGCATATCATTTGGCACAAAGCCCGCATCAACTGCAGCACGCGACGCACCAATAGCTGCACCGAGTTTGTCGGCAATACCATTGAGCAACGCGAAGTTCTCGCCATTTTGCATACCACGACCACCTGAAATAACCACCCGGGCGGCGGTTAACTCTGGACGCTCAGATTTCGTCAGCTCCTCGGAAACATAGTGGGACACGCCAACATCATGCGCAGTGGTGTTAATGGTTTCTACCGGTGCGCTATTACCTGTTTCGGCCGCGCGAAATGCCGCCGGACGAACCGTTAACACTTTAATGGCATCGGCAGATTGCACTGTGGCGATAGCATT
>NZ_DATCSY010000333.1:0-8650 GCF_036568245.1 Rheinheimera sp.
CTTTACATGTGATGTATCAGGCTTTTGTGGCGCGCAGTAGGCTAATGCCCAGCCAGATAAACCAGATTAGCTGGGTGATACCAAACGCATCTTTCAGATAAGGCAGGGTATGCAGCACGGTGAGTATACCTAGTGCACCCACTACCAGCCCCAGCACGTGCAACGCTTTGCCTAAACGTTGTTGCTGTAAACCGCTGATGCTAAGCAGCAATACCCACAGCCCGCCGACTAATTCTATGCCACCGCCTAAGGCTTCGGTCAGTAGGTTGCGAGTATTATAGAGCGCCAATGCTTGCTGCGGATCGCTCTCCATTAAGCGAAATACCATTTGCAGGCCAATTAGCGCCACCATGCCCGATGCCAGCATCAGCACCAGCCAGACATTACCAAAACGCTCGGCCAGCCGGAAAAGCGCTGTTGGGCTGCTTGCAAAAACCTGATGCAAAGCTTGCAACACTATCGCGAGCAGCACACCAAACAGCAGATAGCCTATGCCATAACCGCTGGCGACCAGCAGATGGTGCTGCTGCAAGTATTGAATTTTGCCAGCACTATCCAACCCTGCCGGTATCGATAACATACCAAAGAAAATAACTGCCATGGCTATATAGCAAAGTGCCATACCAATAGCAGCAAGGCCTCCAGAGCGTAAAAGTGTGGTGTTGTTTGATATTTGGTGTGCCATCAGCTGCATCTGCGGTATTAACAATTGCCTATAGCATAACGTGTAGCCTATGTATCGGGTATGTCGATTTGTATCAGGGTGTGTTTAGCCGCGCCAGCACGCTGGCAGGTTGTGTCAACGGCAAGGCGACGATGGCAGCTTCGCCTGAGTGCGGGAAGATACCAGTTAAGGCGGTGAAGTTAACCTGATGGGTCACCAGCACCGTTGGTTGTGCTGTTTGAATGATAGAAAACTGCTGCAACAATGCTTTGGTTTGTTTAGCTGCATCCCCACGGCCGGCGAAGAATGAGTTTAGCGCAGGTAGCGCTAGCGGTTGCGATAACTGCAGTAACTGCGCGGTTTCCAGACAACGACACCATTGGCTGCTGTACACGGTAATGTCAGAGCTGTATTTTTCGCGTAGCAACTGACCCCAGCGCTTCGCCTGCTGACGGCCCTCGTTATTCAGGTTTCGCTGGGTACTGCAATCTTCCAGCACAAAACCGGCCGGATCGCCTGTACCCGGCGCCAGTGTATGGCGCATCAGCAGCAGGGCTTTGCCCCCTCGCCAGGCCTGCCAGGCGGTGCTGTCGGCATAACTGATACCTGGCAGTAATAACATTAATGCAAGATATAAAGCTTTCATCTGGCTGACTTCTGTTGGCACAGTATTGTTAGTATGATGTAAAGCCAGAAAAAGTTTAGTACGTAGTTACTCCACGGCTAAAAGCAGGAGTAGAGGCCGAACTGGTTAAACAAAAAAAGCCGCTGCTGCGGCCTTTTTTAATTAGTCAAATTGAATCATCCTAGCTTTGTTCAAGCTGTTTCAGCAGTATTTCGCAGGTAGGTTTTTCTGCTTCATAGCTTTGGCATTCTTTTAAAGCGCTAATGGCTTGATCTGTATGCTGTAGATTCGCCAGTGCTACTGATTTTTGAACAATAAACATACTTTTATTACCAAAGGTGGATTCCGCCAACTCTATGAACTGCAGTACCTGCTGATAATTATGTTGCTGCATTTCAAAATCTACTTTCTTTTCAAAGAAGTCCGGGGATGCATGTGTCCAATTATTGACCAGAGCTAAGTTTTGTTTTGCTTTGTTACTCTGATTTTGTGCCATGCGCAAGTCATACATTACTTCTCGGATACCTGGCTGGTTCCGCACTGAAAAGTTGATGGCTTGTGAAGCGAGTTTTTCTGCTTCGTCCAGGTTGCCAGATGAAATTGCGGAGGATGCAGCAAACGCATAACGGTAACCTTTGAATATGTCCTGATTCTGTTTTTTGTCACGCAGCTGCTGCCATGTTTTTTTATTCACTCGTTGTCTGGACTGCGGTTGATATTCGCGCAAGACATACTCGCGGATATTGACATCCCTTTTTTCGGGGGACATGTGGCTACGTTGAAAATAATCAGTTGTAGCAGATACTAAGGTGCCCACACCCTCGTTTAAAAAGCTATCCAGTTGCTGGGATACACCGGATAAATCAAGCTCTTGCACCGATGTTTTTAACGCTGTTGTTTTTTGATCCCAAAATTTAGATAAAATACTGTCTTGTTTACCCTGAAAATCATTTAAACGCTGTAAGTTGTGAGAGCTGGCTCGTGGTGCATAACCCGCGGCAGTCGCCATATCCATTGCAAGCAGGTCTGCTTCGTCTTCCTGTGCACGTTGCCAGGCAGTATTCCAAACACTGTCTGAAAAGCCATTAATCAGATAGTTGTATAGTGCAGCTTTACTGATGTTGCTCTGCCCCTGCTTACTGGCGTTATATTGCAACTTGTAGTCACCACTGCTTTTTACCACCTTGGTATCTTTAACCATATTTGCAAGAATCACTGACTTGGCTAGCATCGTGACTTTGTCTTTTTGTGCATTCATTACATCATTACGTTCATGATGCCTTAGCAATATATGGCTCAGTTCATGTGCCAGCAGCAGTGCTATTTCGTCTTCACTTTCCACATTTTCTAAAGTACCCAAAGGTACACTGATGGTGCCGAATGTATCAGCATAAGGGGCAAAATTTTGCGAGTTAATAATTTGCACTTTGGTCTTAACCGGAGTTCCACCCCAGTGCGTCATCAGTGAAGTTACTATATTTTGCATATAGTCCGTTAACTCTGGTGCTTCGACTATATGTGACTTTCTTACTTGTTGTTCAGGAATATTCAAGCCCGAATAACTGAGTAATACGCCGCTACCACTGAGCTGATCTTCACGCTCTTTATATTGCTTCAGGTCAGATTGGGAGATATAGGTACCTTCAAACTGATTGTGTAGTTTAGATCCGGTAAGATTTCCAATGGCACGACCCGCACCATCCAGGGTCTTGCAGCCTGATAAGGTCAAAGCACCGATAATAAGTAGTATTTTATGTACTGATTTCATAGCTCATCCCTCCTATTTATTGCAGTCGGCGCCAAAGCCAAAGGTGGCGGCTTCCTTTTCATCTTTAACGCCAGCCTGCAGAAGTTTGTAGCAATCCAGGTTGACGGCTTTTCCTTGATTTAGTTGAATCTCGAAAGTGTCCAGCCAGAGCTCTTCTCCATCTGACGTTTTAATTAATACTAAATCTAAATCTTCGTTATAGGCTTGAACGTCAACATCCGGCTCCGGTAGCAATTTAGCTGCCCTTTTTTCTACCAAACGAGCACTTTCATCCAAAATGGAAATAGGATCCGCCACGTAACTGAGTATTTTTAAAGGCTCACTGGCTGCAGCAAAACTTAAGTTTAGAAACATGAGGGAAATACTAGTCAGAATGGTGGTTTTCATTAGCGTTACTCCTTACACTATTGTTTTTATTAGAAAATATTTTTGGTATTTTGCTGAAGATCAGGTAGTTGACTTTATTTGATATAAACTTGTGGTAACTAATTGCCAGGAACAGTACGCTTAAACCCAGCCAGTTTATAGGCTCGTAATGCAGCACTACCGCAAAAAAGAGTGATGTCAGTAACATTGCTACAGCCAATAATGCGGCCAGGCGCCAGGTATGGTACCAACGGATTCTGGACTTGGTATTGGTATTTTCGGATGGTGAAACAGGGGCGTCTCTTAGCAGCATAAAGCAGATGAAAAACAGCGAATCAACTAGATCGTTGATATCTACATTCCCGAAAATTTCATGTGATGGTCTGTAATGGCGTTCGCCGTAAGTCAACAAATTATCAAATGCCATGGCATGTAAATAGACACCCGGAACATTGCCGTGAACCGGGCTGAGAATACTATCTTTTGCGCCCTGAATATATGCTCCCAGAAACACGTATTTGTCTTGAATCAACTCAGTAAACAGTTGTTTAGCACTGGTATCATTTGCGCGTAACTGCGCAGCATTTATCGTAATGTGATAAGGGCAGGGTTGGCGCCATTCGGTATTGGTTTTCCAGAAGATATCGTCGAATAACATATCCAAAATAGCAAAAAAGGAGTGACTTTCTGGCTGACAGTGGCTGGTATCAGTTATGTTTTGTTGTACTGGTGCTAATCTGCTACCCCATTGCACTGCAATATGAGGGGGTGTTTGCACCTCTGGCTCCGAAGGGCATGAGTTTGATGAACAATGTAGTTCATATAATGCTTGTGCGGGAGAGCGTAATTCGTTAAATATCCTTGGGTAATAATGCTCTGCTCCTGACCACTGTACAAATACCGGCTTGGTATGTCTGAATTCCGGGCGCTGTTCAGTTGTTGGCCTCATAGGTTTAGGCAAATAAATGGGAATATGCCGGTATCGCTCAAAAGTATTATTAAGAAACTCCACTTTGTCGCTGGCGGTGCTTCTGTCAAAGGTATAAAGCAGATCAGAAAACAGAGCCCTGGGCTGGTAATTCAGAATAGTGCGGTAGAGCTTTGCCTGCTCCTGGTATGACAGCGGCCAATGTGCCTGTATAGCGTCAAGCGCGATATCATCTATTAATACCACAGTGATTTCTTGTTGTGCTGTCGCAGGGTAGTAAAGTGATAGAACTTTATTAACAACATTGGCAGATGCCGTATCCGAAGCAGATGTTAGGCCAAAAGGGTCTAATGCAAGGATGAACATCAAAAACAATAATTTGAAAGAGTTTAGTGCTAGCTTAAAAAGTCCGCTCGGACTTTGCTCTTTTGCATCCTGCAAGCTCAATAATGTAGTTCTCCCTGACTGCGTTTATACAGCTCTGTTCAGCTGGCATTCATATTAGTTGCAAAATTCTATACTGGCAAGTTAGGCAAATACCTTAAGTTGTTATTGCCTTCAATCTGTAGTGTATTTATTAATGTTGCTGATATGATTAAGAAAAATCTGATTGCCATTATTTCGTTTTTCACATTAATACTGGGCTTATGGCAACTCTCCGCAGCCCGCAGCTTTCAACTGTTTGGCGAATTGCTACATCGGGTTGAAACAGATGAAAAGGTAGTTGCGCTGACCTTTGATGATGGCCCGTCAAAACGTTATGCCACTGAGATTCTTGCACTGCTGCAGCAGGAGCACGTTAAAGCAACGTTTTTTATTACCGGCAGAGAAAGTGAGCAAAACCCTGATGAAGTGCGGTTGCTTTATCAAGCGGGGCATCAGTTGGGTAACCACAGCTATAGCCATCCGCGCATGGTATTAATGTCACCCGCTGCGGTGGCTAGTGAGATTGAATATACCGATGCGGCTATCCGCGCTGCTGGTTATAAGGACGAGATTTTGTTCAGGCCGCCTTATGGTAAAAAGCTGTTTGTATTGCCCTGGTATCTGGCACAGCAGCAGCGTAAAACCATCATGTGGGATCTGGAACCCGAAACTGACCCTACGCTGGCTGCTGATGCGCAGGCGATGGCGAATTACGTGATTGAACACACCCGCCCCGGCAGCATAGTGCTAATGCATTTGATGTATCAAAGCCGGCAAAGCTCACGGGAAGCTTTGCCGCTTATCATCAGAGGGTTAAAGCAGAAGGGCTACCGTTTTGTGACCGTCAGCGAATTACTGGCGATGCAGGCTCAGACTTGAACGCTGGCAGTGCTACTTTCAAACCAAACAACCAGCGGCTAAGCCAGAAGCGCTTTACCAGCTCATACCCGGCCCAGCAGCCGGTGCAGGTTAGTATAATCAGCAGTGTTGCCTCAACACCCACCGGCAATGCCAATGGCTTCAGCCATACTGCAAATACGATGATTAGTGTTTGATGCAGCATATACCAGGGCAGAATGGCATTGTTGGCATAGTGCAGCAGTTTGCCGTCTCTATCCACCGCGTTGGTGCGCTCCTTAAGGTACCGTCCTGCGTAGCCTATAAGCGCTAAGATCCAACCCCAGTGATTTAGCGCCAGTACCACACCGATAATCAACCGGCTGGTGATTGACTCGCCAAAACTGTCTGGCAGGCTGTCAAAAGCGCCGTTGCGGTCAGCAATAATCAGGCTGTACCCAAACAGCCCTGCCAGCAGAAACCAGCGACGACATAAGATAACCTTCTGCCACCAGTTACCTTGCAGTGCAAACAGGTAACCGGCAATAAAGACACTGAAGTATTTGGCATGGTTATACCAGTCGTCGAGTAGCGCATTAGTGGAAGGGTAAGCATTTTTGAGCATCATCCAGGCAGCAATCAAGCTCGCCATCACAACAAGCAAAGCAATACTGCCCGGCAGATGCTGTAAACGATGTGACAGCCAGTTCAGTAGTGGCGCAGCAATCAGTACCAGCACGCTGTAACACCATAAGTAAGGCAAAAACCACAGGTGGTTCCAGGTTAGCAGGCCGATAGGGCTATGATGCTCGCGTAGCAACTCAGTGTTAGGGTTAATGTACTGCAGCCAGAAACTGAAATAACCCGGTTCGATAAGATGTTGTGATAAGGCTTCATAATAAACCTGCGGCACCACAACGATAAACATGCCGCATAGCAGCGGGATTAACAATCGGGAGCTGCGCAGGCCAAACAAGTTTAGCGACGACATGTTGCTGTGGCGCTGTGCTAATGCCAGCGCCATAGCGCTGATAAAAAACAGCAGTGACATACGCCACGGGTTGGTCAAAATCATCAGGTTTTGCAGTGTTTCGCTGGTGATGTCACTTTTTATATGCCAGCCCCAATCGGCGACATAATACATACCGATGTGATATAGGATCAGCAAGCCAAAGGCCAGTGTGCGCAGCCAGTCCAGATCGTAACGGCGGTGAGAGAAATGTGTTGCCATAACAAAGCTCCGTGGTAATAGTTGCCTGATTGTGCGCTGTTGCACTAGCATGCAACACAGACAAATTGCGCTACGGCGGGCTTTAGGGATAACAGGTGGCTGAGTGTGACAAGCGGTAAAGCAAAAAGTATGTTCGAGCGTTTTGACCAGCATCCGGCACTGTACAGTTATCTGCTGCTGGCGCTGTATTTTTTTATCAACGCTGCTATTAACGCCAGCTCAGTCTGGATGGAGCACAGCCGTAACCCGGCAAACAGTTTATCGGTTTTAGAGCCGATAGTTTGGGAATACAGCAGTGCTATCAGTACGCTGCTATTGTGCCCGTTGTTGTTTTTCTGGTTTAACCGCTACCCGCTTAGATTGACCTTTGTTAGCCGTCAGCTGTTGGTGCATCTGCTCGGTACACTGGTGTTCTCCGTGCTGCATGTCAGCATTATGGTGGCGATGCGGGAGCTGATATACCACTGGCAAGGAGGCAACTACAATTTTGGCCCGCTGTTACGTGAGTTCCTTTATGAATACCGTAAAGATGCCTGGGGCTATATCTGGTTTTTGTTAACTTATCAGTTGGTTATGTTTGGTTACAGCCGGTTAAAAGGTGAGGCGCATCAGCTGGATACGGCGGAAGGCAGCGTTGAAGAGAGCCAACAGCAGAAAAGCCAGAAAGCGCCGGAGCATTTTCTGGTAAAGAAACTGGATAAAGAGTTTCTGATCCGGACCGATGATATTGAGTGGCTGGAGGCCAGCGGCAATTACGTTAACCTGCACAGTAAAGGCAGGATTTATCCGCTTCGAGCCACACTGGGTAGCACACTTGAGTTATTAAGCAGTAAGGGTTTTAGCCGGATACATCGTAGCCTGGCGGTAAACCACAATGCTATCGATAACATTAGTTACGATAGCAGTGGTGATGGCGATATTTTATTGAAGTGTGGTCAGCAGCTGGCGCTGTCGCGCCGTTATAAAGACGCATTCAGGGCGGCATTACAGCCAGACTGAGTTTCGCAGTCTGGCTGTTTATATTCAACGGCCGTCGTTAATGTCGTATACCACTTTATCCTGCATTGCCGGGTTATCCAGCTTCAGCTCTACTTCCTGTTGCAGGACTATTTTGCCTTCTATGATGACATCTGCGCCGATATGCAAGCTGGGTTTGCTGTCATTGCGCCAGCCAAAGAAGGATTTCTTTTTACCGCGCGGTTTGTAAATAACATCGCCTTTTACCACTGTATCGCCGGTCAGTGTAATATCGCCGTTTACGGTGCTGATATCCTGCGCCACTTCGCTGCTATCCAGTGTAATGTCACCATTTATGGTATCAACATTACCTCCAATCTGCGCTTTGCTGCCGGGGCGGATTTTACCGTTTACCGTCTCCAGGCTGGTGGTTACCTGTAAACCGGTACCGGCTTCAATACTGCCGTTTACTGTTGAACCGCTATTGATGCTGACATTATCACGCAGCTCAATACTGCCGTTTACTACCGAAACATCATTGGCGCTGCTGTTGCTGGCCATTTGCACGCTACCATTAACCAGCGAAATATCGCCATAGTGCTGATTACTAGCTACTGAAGCGGAGCCCAGCACTTTATCGATAGTAGCATGATTGCTGTCAGCCGATGCCGGGGTGGCAAAACCTGCGGTGGCAACGGCGATGGTAACGGCAGCAACTAAGGTAGAAAGTTTCATATCGGTGTCCTTTTTTATTGTTAGCTTGCAATAAGCTTTGCAAAGGCTTTGCCAATTTTAACTTTATGAAATGTAAGTGTTTTATTGATTTTGTGTTTTCGGGATGGTTGTGT
>NZ_DATCSY010000334.1:0-15756 GCF_036568245.1 Rheinheimera sp.
ATAAAAAAACCGCCTGTTGGCGGTTTTTTATTTATCTTAGCTCGGTATTAGACTTTAAATTGCTCTACAGAGACACGTAACTCTTCTGCCAAACGAGCGACTTCATGGCTTGACTCAGAAGTTTGCTCTGCACCTGACGCAGTTTCTTCTGCGATCGACACAATAGACTCAAGCAACTTACTGATTTCATGAGAAACCTGGTTCTGCTCTTTGGCTGCATCTGATATCTGTTCACTCATATCATGTGCCAGATGCACGGCATGCGTAATAGAATCCAGTGCTTTAGTGGCGACCTCTGTTTTCTCTACACAGTTTTCTGCCTGTTTACGGCCTTTATTCATTGCCTCTACTGCGGCATGCGCACCGCTTTGAAGCACCTGAATCATTGCCTGAATTTCCTGAGTTGATGCCTGTGTTTTACTGGCCAGTGAGCGAACTTCATCTGCTACTACTGCAAAACCACGGCCTTGTTCACCGGCTCGGGCTGCTTCGATAGCGGCATTTAGCGCCAGCAGGTTAGTTTGTTCAGCGATACCGCGGATTACATCAAGAATGCTGCCGATAGAGGCACTATCTTTATGTAGTTTGTTGATAACGACTGAGGCCTGCTCAACTTCATGTGATAACTGCAGAATGATCGCTTTGTTTTCCAGCGAAATACCTTTAACCCGCTCTGCTTCATTGTCGGCATTCTTAATTTCCGCTACTGCATCATTTGAACTTTGCAGAACGCCCTGCGCGGTGCTGCTCATCTCAGTCGTTGCGGTAGCAGCCTGCGTCACCTGTGACTTCTGCTCGCGAATTGCCTGAGTTGTTTGCACTGTAATGGCCGAAGTCTGTTCTGACGCTGCAGCCAGTTGCGTTGAGCGAGAGATAATGCCCTGGATCAATTGTTGTAGGTTCGCAATAACTTTATTGCAGTTGCGCGCCAGCTCGCCGAATTCATCTTTAGCGCTGTCATCAAGTTTCTGTGTCATATCGCCAGAGGCCACAACGCCCAGAATTTGATTTACTTTAGCCAGCGGTATCGCAATGCTACGAACCGTCACCGTTGCAATGATTACTGAGAAGATAATCGACAGCAGTACAACGATGAAGATCGTTGTGATGGCATTTGACACACCAGAAGAAGCATCGCGCTGAATGACCTCGGCTGCTTTGCTGGCCTGGCTTAATAGCCCTGCAAGGCTCGCCATACCGCTGGCTGTCTGTTGTTCAGCTGACGCTAGCAGCGTTGTGGCGTCCGCGCTGCTTTGCAGCCGTTTAAGTTTTAATGCCGGGATGCCCTGGCTGCCATCTAAGGATGCGTTAATGGCACTGACTTTGTCTTCGAGTTCAGTAACCAGGCTTACCTGGTCGGCAGTTTCTGTTTTGATTACTGCAAACTGGTCGTTCAGTTCTTTCAGGCGGAAGGCTATTTCATTACTGATTGTATTTGCAGTGGTATCAGATAAAGTGCGATTCAGATCTACGACATTGCTAATCAGGGTGTTGATACCTGTTTCGATACTGGTAGCGGCCTGGTACGAACGGGGAAAGCGTCGCTGCACATCACGCACATCGGTAAAATCAAGGATCAACGACGCCATGTCGTCAGCATGGCCTTCCAGTTCAGACAACTTGTTGTCTATAGTGTCGCGCAGTGTCAGGTTGTTTTTCAGCTCTTCAAATAATTTTGTACTTACCGGAATAAAGCTGCTATACGCCTGATTGACTTCGCCTGCTGCTGCTTTTAATGTCACTTCTTCCTGAACCGCGTTCATCAGCCGTTCAGAAGCCTGCTGGTATGTTTGCTGCTCATTGCTGAACTGTTTGCGCAGTTGTTCTATTTCAGGCAAAGAGGCGGCGTTAAAAGCCTGCAAACTGAGTTTACTCATAATGACAAACTCACTTTGCATTGCGGCGCTGTTTTCCAAAGCAGGTATAGAGATCTGATTAACTTCGGCAGTTGACTCGCTTATATTGCTCAGGCTGCCATAAGCTGTGATACCAATGATCAACAGGAGCAGCGAAATAATACCAAATCCACCGATAACCCGTAATGCAACGGTTAACTTCATAATAACTCCCAATTGTTTGCATTAGTTTTACACCTTAGCCCAAGGTGCAAAGTGGAACAACTTCAGATAAGCTGGCTAAATATACCGTGTCCTAGCTAAACCTGCCACACTATATCGTTGCTGGGTTTCAATACAATATGCAGATAATGCATTGCCCCAGACGCAGCCTGTATCCAGTGCGTGTATATTGATTACCGGACTATAGCCGTTCAGTGATGCCCAGTGGCCAAAAAATAGCTCAGCCTGCAATTTGCCGCGCCAGAATTCATACCAGGGGACTAACTCTGTCTGATTTCGCGGATGGCCTTTCTCTTTTAATTCCAGCGAACCATCCTGCCGGCAGAATCGCATCCTGGTACAGCTATTAATGGTGAAGCGCCAGCGCTGAGCCTGGGTAAGCGCATCGGTTAGCCTGTCTGGTTTGTTACCGTACATCACCTGCAGCAGCGGTAGTGGGTCTGCTTTGAGCTGTTGCTGCACATCCTGTGTCATGCTAATCGCATCGTCCAGTGACCACTCTGGCGCCAGGCCGGCGTGAACTAACATAAAACGCTGATCAGTGCTGATATGTAACAGTGGTTGCTGACATAACCAATGTACTAACTCAGCCAGGTCAGGCGCTTCGAAGACATTCTGCAGTAAATCTTGTGGTTTGACGTCACTCAGACCGTAATAACAGGCAATAAGATGCAAATCATGATTACCCAGGACTGTGACTGCTGACGAGCCAAGGTTTTTAACAAAGCGCAGACACTCTAAAGACTGGGGCCCACGCGCGACCAGGTCACCACAAAACCAGAGCTGGTCGCTATCCGGTTGGTAATGAATGTGATGAAGCAATCGCTGCAAAGCATCGTAGCAACCCTGCAGATCGCCAATTACATAAGTTGCCATGGTCAGTTCAGAATATTTGGCATGGCCAGACGAAACAGAGGGATAGCAGCGTGGAACCGCTCGTGTTGCGCTGTCAGCATTTCGTAGTGCCCTTGCATGGTGCCAACCGGTGTTTCTAAGACAGCGCCGCTGGTGTAACGATAACTACTGCCAGGAGCAAGCGTTGGTTGTTCTCCCACAACACCGTCACCTTCAACTTCTGTCTGCTTGCCATTGGCATCGGTAATCAACCAATAGCGCCGCAGCAGTTGCACAGATTCTTCACTGTGGTTGCGGATGGTAATGGTATAAGCGAAGACATAGCGTTGTGCTGCAGTATCAGACTGTGCAGCGATATAAAAGGTTTCTACTTCAACCGGTACATTAAAATGCGATGTCATGCAGTTGACTCTTGCTGGTGTAACCATTGGGCTACTTTAATAAAATCTTCCACGCTTAGCTGTTCTGGCCGTGCCCCTGGATTTAATCCAAGTTGTTCCAGTTGTTCTGCTGTTGCAAAGTTACTAAAACAGTTACGTATAGTTTTGCGCCGCTGATTAAATGCTTCCAGACAGACCCTGTTCAGGACTTCCGCCGGCACTGGGGCTCGCTCAGCAATTGCCTTTGGTAGTAAACGAACGACTGCAGAGTCTACTTTCGGTGCGGGCTTAAACGCCCCCGGGCCAACTTCAACGACAGGCATGGCATGACAGTAATACTGAGTCATAATGCTAAGCCTGCCAAACGCTTTGCTACCATGAGTTGCCGTCATACGCTGCACAACCTCTTTTTGCAGCATAAAGTGCATATTTTCTATCTGATCTGCATATTGAAACAGATGAAATAGCAAAGGCGTGGAAATATTGTATGGCAAATTGCCAAAAACCTTCAGTTTCTGGCCCGGTTTAACCAGGCTGGTGAAGTCAAATTTCATCGCATCAGCCTGATGAATCGTCAACTTACTTGCCAGCACAGGGTGATGTTGCAGGCGTTCAGCCAGATCCCTATCGAGCTCAACGACGGTTAAATGGCCTGCCGCCTCTGCTACCGGCTCAGTCAGCGCACCAAGCCCCGGACCTATTTCTACCAGTACATCAGTGGGTTTAGGAGCTATAGCTTTAACTATGCGCCCGATAACCTGAGGGTCGTGCAGGAAATTCTGGCCGAAGCGCTTACGGGCGCGATGGCCCTGATGTACATTGTCAGTCATGCAAAGTCGTCGTTTTAGAGGCTAAAGAGATAGCTTGATTTACAGCATGGAATAAGCTGCCGGCGTCGGCTTTGCCTGTTCCGGCAAGATCCAACGCTGTTCCGTGGTCAACAGAGGTTCGGATCAGTGGCAAACCAAGGCTGATGTTTACAGAGCGGCCAAATCCCATATGTTTCAGGACAGGCAAACCCTGATCGTGGTACATCGCCAGCACAGCATCAGCATCATCAAGGTATTTAGGCTGGAACAAGGTGTCGGCTGGCAAAGGGCCAACTAACTGCATGCCAGTGGCACGAAGTTGTTCCAGCGTCGGTATAATAATATCCAGCTCCTCGCGGCCAAGATGTCCATCTTCACCCGCATGCGGATTCAAACCACAGACATAAATTTTAGGGTTTGCAATGGCGAATTTCTGCTGTAAGTCCTGATGCAGTATAGTCAGTACTTTGGTCAGTCTCTCTGCCGTGATCGCTTTTGCGACATAAGCCAGAGGAATATGTGTGGTAGCCAGCGCTACACGTAATCCTTCGGTGGCAAGCATCATAACCACGTAAGGTGTATTAGACTGCAGGGCGAAGAACTCTGTATGCCCGCTAAAAGGAATACCCGCTTTATTGATAATGCCTTTGTGCACCGGGCCTGTCACTATAGCGGAAAATTCACCACTGATAGATTTCTCGCCAGCAAAGCTAAGTGTGTTGACCACATAGTTACTGTTAGCAGCATTTAGCTGGCCTGCAATAACTGCCTCTTCCAACGGGAAATCAGCTATTGTAACAGTGCCCGCTGCCTGGGGCTTGGCAATTGCTGTTTCGTCGTATGGCAGTAACTGCAGTGGAAGCTGTAACTGCGCTGCACGCTCTTTGAGCAAAGATGCATTGGCACAAACCACCAGTTCAGCGGGCCAGTCTTGCTGAGCCAGCTTTATAACCAGATCCGGGCCGATGCCAGCAGGCTCTCCCGGAGTAATACCAATACGCAGCGTCATTTAGTTCTCCGCCAGTACTTCAATATGTGCTTCGGAACGCAGCTCACGCAGGAAGTTACTGGCTTCTTCGTTGTAGCGCCGGTTGAAGATCATCCGGTAAACCTGTTCACGCTTTTTATCAGCTGTTGCATCAACAGTGCGCTTATCCAGTACCTGTGCAATGTGCCAGCCATGTTCAGTGCGGAACGGCTCGCTGATTTCATTAATCTGTAATCTGTTCAGAGTATCGCGAAATGCCGGTACGAACACTGTGGGTTCACTCCAGCCCAGATCGCCACCATTGAGCTTCGAGCCCGGATCTTCAGAATGTTGTTTAGCCAATTCAGCGAAATCCGCCTCTCCGGCCCGAACTTTGGCGGCAAAGTCGGCCAGCATAGTACGGGCACGTTCTTCACTTAGAATGATTGACGGTTTAATCAGAATATGGCGCGATTTCACTTCATTAATTGCTGCAACGTTTTCACCGCGAATGTCAAAAATAGTCAGAATGTGAAAGCCGGCACCTGAGCGCAGTGGCCCCACGATGTCAGTTTTTTTCCGGCCGCGGATGGCTTCTGAAAACAGTGTCGGCATCTCGTTGATGTTCATCCAGCCTAAATCACCACCCTCCAACGCATTAGCACCGGATGATGATGCTATAGCGATGCGTTTGAAATCACTGCCGTCACGTAGCAGCTGCATAACTTTATCTGCACGGTCTTTCGCGTCGTTAATGTCGTCAGCACTGGCCTGGCTGGGTATTGCAATCAAAATGTGGCCAATATTGTACTGTTCGTTGCTGGCGCCTTGTTCCTCCATCATCTTAAGCACGCTGTCGATTTCCTGCGGGCTGATATAGATGCGGCGCTGTACGTTGGCCCGGACGACTTCGCCGGTAATCATTTCATCACGTAACCGTTCACGAAAACGCTCATAATTACCTTCTTCCGCAATAACTTGCTGGCGGAATGCTTCCAGTGACAACTTTTCGTCCTGAGCAATGTTACGGATAGTATCATCGAGCTGCGCGTCGCTGATTTGCATACCCATACGCTGGGCCAATTGCAGCTGCAGATTAGTAAGAATTAACCGCTCAGTCGCCTGGGTGCGCAGTGCTGCATCAGAGGGTAATGTCTGACCTTGTGCCTGGGCGTTGCGTTTAACCCGTTCTACGATATCGGTAACATCACTTTCTAGTACTACACTGTTATCCACTATGACCGCAACGCTGTCTATTTCACGTTCAGCAGCATTACTGCCGAAGCCGACACAGCACAGCAGTGCTGCAGAGATAAGTTGTGATAACTTCATAAATTCCTACATCAATTAGTTAGTAAGTATGGCCGGCGGTAGCTGAAAATGCCGTTTGATAGCATATCGGTTACGCCGAAACCGGCGCTGTCGCCAAAGCCTTTGAGAACAAATTGTATACCAATGCTACTGTCCAGCTGGCTGGCTTGGGTAACATTACCTATTGGCAACTCAAGATCGGTTAGGATCTGACGTTTTGCTATTATTCGGACTGCCCAGCAACAAGATTCATATTGCATGCCTATGCTGGCGTCTATCATACGATGATTTGTCAGATCACGATAGTAACTGCCTACTAACTGCCAGTTATCGCTGACAGGCATGGTGCCGAGCACGCCGAGCTGCTGAATTTCCAATCCTGAGACTGCACGGCTGTATCTATGGTTCAACTGAAACATGCTTTTATCGCTGGCCCGGTAATCCAGAGATACACTGCTTTTCATGATTTCGTCACTGTCGACATCGTACTGAACGGCTGAGCTGAAATACCATTTGCGGTACCAATGCCAAATAAGTTCCGCTGCAAGCATTGACTCTGCAGAGCTCAAATCATCCGTTTCGTCATCTTGTATTGTAGGGTCTGACAAAAAGAAGATCTGGCCAAGGCTAAAGCGGAACAGTTCGTTGTCTACATTATCATAAAAGCGGCTGGTCCAGCCCACTGTGACCTGATTGGCTTCGTTAATCCGGTCCAGGCCGGAATAACGGTTAATGCGGAATAAGCCGTAATAGTCATCCTGTAAGCGGGTGGTATCGTACAGGCCGATATTGCTCTGGTCACGGTAGGGAATATACAGATACTGAATTTGCGGCTCAAAAGTCTGTAATGCCGGTTCGCCAAACCAGTCATACTCACGTTCAAAATTCAGCCGCGAATGCAGCCGCAGCTTGGGCAGGGTACGGGTAACGGATGAATCAACCGCAAAGGTGTCGTCGGCAGCATTTTGCTGGTAGTAGGTGTAGAGCATGCTGGCTTCTGCTGTCAGTTCAAATGCTGGCGTGACAAAAGGCAGTGTAATGGTTGGTTCAACATGCATACGGTCTGCATAGTCGATGCTGGCCTCATCATTGCGAAAATGAGCGTACTGCGCCTGCCAGGAAAAGTTCACGTAAGGCAAAATAGCAATTGGTTTGGCCGCAGACAGGCTAAGCTCCGGCAAGGCGCTGTACGCTTTATTGTAATTACCGAGGATTTCAAACCCCTGCAGTCTGAGTTGTGAATGCACCTGCTCACCGTAATAGCTCAGCGCTGCCTCGCGCAACAATTGGGTATCGCTTTGATTGTTATAATCTGAACCCAGATCAGTCAGGTATGCATCATCGCTTACATCAGTAAAATCGACATAGGCGCGCAGCTCGGGAGTAAAATCACTCAGATGGCTCAGGTGCCCGAGGTAGCGTGCGCCGAACCCGTCCGGCTTTTCATTATCTGACCCCAGATATTCCAACTGCAGATTGCCCTGCTGCGTTTCAGTCAGGTAACGAAACTCTGATTTTATTTGAGCGCCGCGCCTGCTCATGTAACGGGGGGTCAGCGTCATATCGTAATTAGGTGCCAGATTCAGGTAATAAGGCAGCTCAAATTCAACGCCCAACTTCTGCGAGCTGCCAAATTTGGGCAATAATAAACCGCTGCGGCGTTCTTCGTTTACCGGGAAGGTGATGTAGGGCAGGTATAATACCGGGAAGTCTTTAATTTTAAAGATGGCGTGGCGTGCTTCACCCCAGCCCTCATCTGCTTCGATATTAATCTCACTGGCATGCAGTGCCCAGCTGTTGTCGCTGACCGGGCAGGTAGTAAAGAGTGCCTGGTCCAGTAAAACTTGCTGCTCTGATGCGGTCAGATGCTCGGCATAACCCCGGCCGGCCTGGGTCAGAAAGCGGTAACTGGCATCATCCAACCTGGCGTTATTTTGCTGCATATCTGCGCTGAAACGGCTGCCGCTGACCTGCAAGGTACTGTTAAAATAGTCCAGGCCGCCGTCAGCTGTCATGGTTTGCGAAATGCTGCTAAAAGAAGCCCGTGGTGCCAGCAGCAATGTATCGCGATAACTAATTTCCACATTGCCGTTAAATTGCGCATTTTGGTTGTCGCTAAGTGCTACAGAGTCCGATGCAATACTAATTGTTGGGTCTGTTGCATTCAGATGCGCCAGCGCTGCTGGCTGCTGTACAGGGATATAACATACTTCAGCGGGGGCTGCCTCGGCGTATGCGATTGTGCAGGCTGCGACAGCCGGAAGAAAAAAACACACAGCTAACCCATGCTTCATGCAGTACTCTTGCCTTACTTTTGTTTTCATTGCTTTTATTTACAGCGGACTCGCTATGATAAATCAATTTTAGAAATCCTGCTAATCCGATATAGTGCTGGTGGTATTCTGCAGCGCAGTTAATGTGCGGCGATCGGTTTACTGTGCAAACGAATAAAGGGTGACGCTGTGTGGGGTAAAATACTTGGAGCGCTGTTTGGCCTGGCGTTGTTGAAACTGCCGGGGTTATTGCTTGGCGTTTTGATAGGCCACTGGTTTGATCGGGCTTTCAGGTTGCAGTTTGAGCAAAATGGCGGCTTTAGCGCTTTGTTCAGGGATAATGCCGACGAGCAGGGATTATTCCGTTACACCACTTTCGCTACTATGGGGCACATTGCAAAAGCAACAGGTGTTGTCACCTCTTCCCATATTCAACAGGCTAGTGTGTTCATGGATCAGCTGGGGCTGGATAGTAATCAGCAGCGCGAAGCCCAGGCTGCCTTTCGTGATGGCAAAGCGGTCAATTTTCCGCTGCGTCAGCAACTGCAGCAGTTTTATCATACTTACCGGCGTCGGAAAGACGTGTTGCAGCTGTTTCTCGAGATCCAACTCAGCATCGCCAACGTGAATGGCAATATGACAACCGCTCAGTATGGACTGCTACAGCAGGTTGCCGGTTATCTGAATTTCAGCTCGGCGCAGCTGGATATGTTGCTGCAGGCGTATCAGGCGCAAAGTCGTTTTTCGTCAAGGTCAAATCAACGACACAGTACCGGGCAAGCCAGCATAGCAGATGCATATCAATTGCTGGGGGTGAGCCAGGATGTTTCTGATACGGCGTTGAAAAAGGCTTACCGTAAACTGATGGCACAGCACCATCCCGATAAGCTGATGGCACAAGGGGTGCCCACCGAAATGTTAGATGTGGCTAAAAAGCGAACGCAGGATATACAGGCTGCTTATGAACTGGTGCGTCAACAGCGCAGTGGCAAAGCGTAAACTAAAGCCCGACAGAACTCAGCCAGCCGTAGATCTCCTGAAAAACCCATTGCTGGGTATCCGTATTATAACCTGAACCATTTATCAGGCGCTGGCGGTAAACAGCCTTCAGATGCTTGTTAGCCAGTTGTTTTCTGTAACGCAACTGACTGATGACCATTCGATTGTCCTGACCAGTACTGATATCCAGTGTTGGTACCTGGTGTGTCGCTAATGCTTTAGCAAAATCCTGATTTAGCCTTAGCTCAGGCAGGTAAGCTCCCAGCATGATAAAAGCCGCCGGTTCAGTTAGCTGTTCATTGGCATACAGTTGGTTCAATAATGCTGCACTGCTGCCCTGGGCTATCACAATGGTTACACCACTGTGCTGCTGAGCTTGTTGCTGAGCAGCCGTTACACGTTCGCGCAGGCTTTGCTGATACTGTTGCAGCGTGTCAGCAGTCAGTTCAACAGGCAGTGAAGGCGGCATCAGTGCTAAGGTATACCAGCCGTAATCGGTGAGTTGCTGACGCAACAGGTTAATATATTTTGGGCTTGCTGGGTGCTCGCTCGCATCAGGCAATAAGATGACAGTACCTTTGGTGTAGCTGGTCATGTTCTCACGCTGCAGCAGCATAAATTCCTGCTGCTGTGCTGTCAGCTGCAGAATTTCATCGGCGGGCAACTGGCGCAGTAAATCCGCACTGGCGTTTTGCTCAACCGATGTTGAGGCGTTTATTGTAAACGCCCACAGCAGAATAATGAATAAAACAGTGCTGCTGACAAAGCTGTGCCGCATAACCAAACCTTTAAAAGACCGTTAGTCAGATATCGGCGGCTACCGGCAGAGCTTTAAGGATTATTGGCCGCGACAGTGGTGGCAACGACATATTTATGAAATGTATATAAGATCTGCGATTTGTAATTAAACTTAATGTAGCCTGCCTGGTGATCCAGTTTGGCGACACTGGGAGCATGCGGCAGGATAAAACAGTATTTGGTGGGTTTAATTTCGACCAGTGCTCTGGCCATTTCCTGCAGCTGCTCATTCTGAGCCAAGCGGGCAATCTCAGCTTCGGTGTTGCAGACATGCGAGTTAGCACTAAGTGAAACTAAAGCGGGTTGTTGTGCTGCGACGGTATAACTGCAAAGCAGCGCTGCGATGCCAAACAGGCTAAGTGATTTATACATAGTACACTCCGCCCTGTTAAACTAATGCGTTGTCCCTATGACTGCCTAACAGGTGTTTAATACAGAAGATGGCAAATATCCGCGCATCGGTCAGGCATGCTAGCACAGCTTATTTCAATGGTGCAGCAGAAAATATCACTTGTGCAGCGAAAAAAGAAAAAGCCGCTGATAAACAGCGACTTTTTTTAACAAAGGACAACCTATTAAGCTTAGCGCAGCACCGGCTCTTTAATCTTCGCGGTGACTTTCGCTTCAATACGCTGGTTAGCACGATGTGCTTCGCGGGTGTTGCCTTCTACACGTGGCCGGGTTACACCGTAACCGATAGCAGTAATGCGCGATGAAGCGATATTAAAATCTTTCTTCAGCATATCTGCTACAGAGTTAGCGCGGCGCTCAGATAAGCGCATGTTGTAATCCGGGTTACCGATGTTAGACGCGTGACCTTCAATCAGCACTGTAGACTCCGGGAAGCGCTGCATAAACGCACCTAAGCCTTCAACATCAGATATTTTATCTGCCGGAATGGTGGCTGAATCGAATGGGAAGCGAACTTCTATATCAATATCACCCACTGAGGCCATTTTCTCTTCATAAACCGTGCAGCCGGTAGCATCAACCTTATGGTTTGCCGGTGTGTTGGCACATTTGTCTGCGTTATCCGTTACGCCATCGGCATCAGTGTCCGCCGGAGCTACCGGCTGAACCGGAGTTTGGGCAACCGGGGCTGGCGCCGGAGCCGGTTTTGGTGCAGGCGCAGCTGTCGCTGAGCCGAACACATAGGTCAGACCAACTTTAACACCGGCATCGGCGTAAGTTTCATCAATACCCTGGTAGCGGTTAGCTTCAGCAAATAAGGCGAAATTCTGATTGAAGAAATGTTTATAGCCGATACCAACATTAAAGGCAGTGGTATCCTGCACGGCATCAAAGCGTTTTAAACCACCTACCAGATAAACTGATGGTAGCTGTGATATATGATACATGGCATCAAGACCGATACGATTGCCGTCAGCATCAGAGCCATCCAGTTTTGACTGCAGATCCAGTTTGGCGAATTCAAGACGTAAGGCCCATTGTTCTGTCAGGTAATAGCCCAGTTCAACACCATAGCCCCAATCTTTCTCCATATAATTCCATTCAGCGGACTCTGTTTTATCTGTGTCCGGCATATAGTATTCACCGAACAAAGAACCAAACACACGTTCTTTTAAATCAGCTGAACTAACAGTGTCCGCCATTACTGCGCTGCTAAGTAATGGGAATGCGGCTGCTACTGCTAAAAATGTTTTGTTAAGTTTCATCCATTTCTCCTTAAACTCACCTGAGTATTAAATGTAGATCATTTAAAATTATTTGAACTTAATATAAAAAATAGTAGTTCTGAATCAGTTAGCAACACTATGTGATAGATGTTATCTGACTAACATGAACCTTGGGTTAATATAATAATGATTTTATTCTGATTAAAACGGGCAGGAAGCAAAACACACAATCGGCAGCGCGGTGTCGGGATGTCGGAACTCTAGCCTTTCTGCATGCAACAATAAACGTGGGGCGGCAAGAAAGGCTGCCTCAGCGGCATAAAACTTGTCGCCCAAAATCGGGTGTCCAAGCCATTGCAAATGCACTCTTAGCTGATGAGACCTCCCTGTAATGGGCGTCAGTTTTAGTCTGCTGTGATCAGCGCTACGTTGCAGTACCTGATAATGGGTTAGGGACGCTTTGCCATATTGGTAACACACTTTCTGCTTTGGCCGGTTCGGCCAATCACAAATTAATGGCAGGTCGATGCTGCCGGTGTCAGCACTGACGAGTCCGGCAACGTTGGCAATATAATGCTTTTTTGTTTCCCGCTGTTGGAATTGCCGGTTAAGCTCGCGCTGGCTATCGGCATTCAGTGCCATCACCACAATCCCTGAGGTTGCCATGTCCAACCGGTGCACAACACGCACACCCGGCCAGACCAGACGAGCCCGGTATTCCAGGCTGTCTTTATGTTCCGGCGCCTTCCCCGGCACCGTGAGTAAACCACTGGGCTTATTAAACACCACTACAGCATCATCCTGATACAAAATATCCAGATAGGGTGACTGCGGTGGGGTATAACTAAGCAACATCGTTAGTCATGGCTCACAACAATCAACCGTATCGCGTCCAGTTTTAATCGAGCCTTGCCGATAAACTCTGTCAGTTGTTGCTGCTGCGTGTTCAGCATATCTATCTCTTCCTGCCGTACAGAAGGATTAAATTTACGCAGGGCCACCAATCGCTCCTGCTGCGCACTAAGGCTGTCGGCAGCGCGTTTTTGGGCATTCGCTATGATGCGTTCCAGCTCTGTCTCAGCCTGCGACGTGGCTTTGGCGATCAGCGGATGTACCAGATTTTGCAGGGCGCTGGCCAATTTACTGCCTGTCTGGCGGCCAATAGGTTTGAGCTGCTTATTCAGCTGGTCAAAACTGACATTGGCTGACAGGTTATTGCCGTTTTTATCCAGCAGTAAACGCACAGGTGTGGCAGGCAGGTAACGGCTCAACTGCAGTACTGGCGGAGCGCTGGCTTCAGCAATAAAGTTCAGTTCAAGCAGGTAACTGCCGGCAGGTAAAGCTTTATTGGCTAATATGGCTACGGAGCTGCTGCCATGTGGCTCATTGGTCAGAATGTCCAAAGTGCCCCGCACCATCGGATGATCCCAGGTTAATAGCTGAATGTCTTCTTCTGCCAGTGCGGTAGCACGATCAAAGGTCACGGTAACCCCCTCATCGCTTAAACCCGGATAGCTGCTGCAATGCATATGCTCAGACTGAGTCAGGATAATGCTGGTATCGCTGCGATCTTCCTGATTGATCCCGAGCATATCCCAGGCTTTTAACATCAGCATTGGCAAAGCTGTGCCGTTGTCTTGCTGTTCCAACTGCGCTGCCAGTTGTTTGGCGACATTACCACCACCAGAGTTTATTTCCAGCAACTGGTCACGGCCTTGCTCCAGTTTCAGTTTCAGGCTTTCGTTCAGCTCCCGGGTGGCTTTAAGCAGTTGGGCCAGTGCAGTTGCATCCGTTGTGGTTTGCGCCAGTAGTGGTAATAAATCGGCGGCGAAATGTTCATACACAGTGCGGCCGGTCTGGCAGGTATGCTCCAGTGCGTTAAGCCCCTGATGATACCAGCTGAGCAGCACTTGCTGACTGTGGTCAGCAAAATGAGGTAAATGAATATGAATTTCGTCACGCTGACCAATCCGATCAAGCCTGCCAATACGCTGCTCCAACAGATCCGGGTTCAGCGGCAGATCGAACAACACCAGATGATGAGCAAACTGGAAATTGCGGCCTTCACTGCCTATTTCGGAACACAGCAGTAGCTGGGCGCTGTAATCTTCCTGCGCAAAATAGGCTGCTGCTTTATCCCGTTCCAGTATGCTCATGCCTTCGTGGAACACGGCGGCCCGCACACCTTCACGCACCCGTACCGCTTCTTCCAGCGCAATAGCCGTTTCTGCGCGGGCACAAATCAGCAAGAACTTTTCGTGCTTGTGTTGTTTCAGCAGGTGCAACAGATGGTCAACCCGTGGATCGAATTGCCACCAGTCATTATTCGCGCCCAGTTGTTGAAATACCTGTTCAGGGAATAAGTTGGCACTGATCCGCTCAGCCTCTGTCAGGGCAGGGTTCAGGCTAAAATACACTTTCAGCGCATTGTGGTACTGTTCCGGCAGAGCCAGCGCTGTCAGATGAGCGTGACGTTTAGGAAAACCTTTAACACTGGCGCGGCTGTTGCGAAACAGGATCCGGCCGGTACCATGGCGGTCCAGTAATAGTGACAGCAGATGTTGGCGTAGCACCGCATGCTCGCTTGTTGCTGACGCATCGCTCAACTGTGCCAGTTCACTGCTGATATCGGTTTCGCTCAATGCCTGACGCAGTGCCTGGGCTTCTTCGGCAGTCAGCGGGCGCTGCTCGAGTAAAGGTTTCGCAATTGCGGCAATATGCTGATAACTCTGCTCTTCTTTAAGAAATTCCTGATAGCTATGAAAACGGGCCGGGTCCAGCAGTTTTAACCGGGCGAAATGGCTTTCGTGACCCAACTGATCCGGGGTGGCCGTCAGCAGAATGACACCTGCCGTGTTAGCAGAGAGCTCGCTTACACGCTGATATTCTTCACTTGGGGTTTGTTCATTCCACTGTAAATGGTGTGCTTCATCTACCACCAGTAAGTCCCAGTGCGTGCCGACCGCTAATTCATGCCAGCGCGGATGGTTTTTCAAGAACGTCAGGCTGGACAACACCAACTGCTCGGTTTCGAACGGGTTGGCGTTGTCCAGTAATGATTGTTCGCAACGCTCCTGATCAAATACTGAGAAATGCAGATTAAAGCGGCGCAGCATTTCTACCAGCCACTGGTGCTGCAGAGATTCAGGCACAACAATCAGCACCCGGCTGGCTAAGCCACTTATCAGCTGTTGATGAATAATAAAGCCGGCCTCAATGGTTTTGCCAAGACCCACTTCATCGGCCAGCAGTACCCTTGGCGCGTGCCGTTTTGCGACTTCGTTGGCAATGTGCAGCTGATGCGGAATTAAGCTCACCCGCGGGCCTGACAAACCACGTAATGGGTTTTGCTGTTGCTCGTGCAGATGTTGCCAAGCCTGATAACGCAGGGTAAACCAGTCAAAGCGGTCTATCTGGCCGGCAAACAAACGATCCTGTGGCTGATTGAAACTGATAAAGTGATCTAAAAAGGTTTCCCGCAGCTCGATATAGCTGTCGTCATCCAGCCGGGTACCGCAATACACTAAGGTGTCATGCTGGGTTTTTATGGCGCTAATCAGCAGTTTAAAACCATCAGCACTGGCAACTTCATCGCCGACGTTAAATTGCACCCTGGTCAACGGTGCCTCTGCCTGCGCATAGAGGCGGG
>NZ_DATCSY010000335.1:0-10908 GCF_036568245.1 Rheinheimera sp.
CAATAATAATACCGTGCTCAGCCAGATATTTACTGACAATAGCGGCAGGCATACCGTGTTCGTCAAACTGACCGTGTAGGTTTAAACCCGGCGTAATGATGGTAGCTTTAATCGGATCCAGAATGTTAAAGCCCGACTCTATCGCACCGAAACCGTGCCAGCTGTCGGTGGCATGCAACGTCCAGTTGTCGCGTGTACCCAACCCTTCTTCCGGCAACTCATCCGGGCCCCACACTTTAAACCACCAGTCGTCATCACCGTATTCGGCATCAACTTTGCGCATCGCACGGCGAAACTCTATCGCCTCCAGCAGACTTTCTTCTACCAGCGCTGTACCACCCGGTGGCTCCATCATCGCCGCCGCTACGTCACAGCTGGCAATAATGGCGTACTGCGGGCTGGTCGAGCTGTGCATCAGGTAAGATTCGTTAAAACGATGCGTATCCAGGCTGCGCTTTTCAGCGTTCTGCACCAGAATTTGTGACGCCTGCGACAAGCCCGCCAGCAGCTTGTGGGTAGATTGGGTAGCAAAGACCACCGTTTCTTCTGACCGCGGCCGATCTTTACCGATAGCATGCATGTTTTTATAGAAATCGTGGAAGCTGGCATGTGGTAACCAGGCCTCGTCAAAATGCAGTGTATCGATAGTTGAGCCAAGCTCTTGTTTAATCTCTTCAACGTTATACAAAATGCCGTCGTAAGTACTTTGGGTAATGGTCAAAATACGCGGCTTTTTGTTTTTGGCATTACGGGCAAAGGGGTTAGCTGCAATCTTTTTCGCAATCGCCTCAGGCGAAAACTCACTTTTCGGGATCGGGCCGATAATGCCGTAATGGTTGCGCGTTGGCATTAAGAACACCGGTACGGCGCCGGTCATTATGATCGAGTGCAAAATCGATTTATGGCAGTTACGGTCTACCACCACGATATCGCCCGGCGCAACCACCGAGTGCCACACCATCTTGTTAGACGTTGAGGTACCGTTGGTAACAAAGAACAAATGGTCGCAGCTGAAAATCCGCGCCGCATTTTGTTCGCTTTGTGCCACCGGGCCGGTGTGATCCAGTAATTGGCCCAATTCATCTACCGCGTTACACACATCAGCACGCAGCATGTTTTCACCAAAGAACTGGTGGAACATTTGCCCTACCGGGCTTTTTAAAAACGCAACGCCACCCGAGTGCCCCGGGCAGTGCCATGAATAAGAGCCGTCTGAGGCATAATCCATCAGGGCGTTAAAAAACGGCGGCGCTAATGCATCCAGGTATTTTTTCGCTTCACGGATAATATGTTTTGCAACAAACTCCGGCGTATCTTCAAACATATGGATAAAGCCGTGCAGCTCACGCAGTACATCATTAGGTACATGACGCGTGGTGCGGGTTTCACCATACAGGAAGATAGGAATATCGGCATTGCGTTTGCGCACTTCTTTGACAAAGGTGCGCAGTTCCATCAGAGCCTTTTCGACTTCTTCCGGCGTGCCGGTACCAAACTCTTCATCGTCAATCGACAAAATAAAACAGGATGCGCGGCTGGCCTGCTGTGCAAAGGCGCTTAAATCGACATAACTGGTATAACCCACAACTTCAAATCCGTGACTGCTGATAGCTTCAGCCAAGTCACGGATGCCCGACCCGGAGATATTCTCTGAGCGGAAGTCTTCGTCGATAACAATAACCGGGAAACGAAAATTCATGCCTGTATCCTTATTGATCCAGTTTCTTACGCGCTTTCATCAAGCGCTCGCGCTTGTACTTCTGTAGCGGTGTTTCGGTGTTCTTTTTCGTGGGTGCAAACGGGTTCTCGCCCTCGCGGAATTCGACTCGGATAGGTGTCCCCATCATTTGCAATGCTTTACGGAAATAGTTCATCAGATAGCGCTTGTACGAGTCAGGCAAATCATCCACCTGATTACCATGAATAACGATAAGCGGCGGGTTATAGCCACCAGCATGGGCGTACTTCAGTTTCACCCGGCGGCCATGCACCAATGGCGGCTGGTGATCTTCCTGTGCCATTTTCATAATGCGGGTCAAAAGCGCTGTACTGTGACGCTTAGTAGCACTGTCAAAGGCTTCTTCTACCGATTCAAACAGGTTACCGACGCCAGAGCCATGCAGGGCAGAAATAAAATGTAAGCGGGCAAAATCGATAAAACCTAAGCGGCGGTCCAGCTCGCGTTTAACTTCATCTTTAATACTGTCGTTTAAGCCATCCCATTTATTCACCGCGATAACCAGTGACCGGCCGGCATTCAGTACGAAGCCCAGAATACTTAAATCCTGGTCGGAAATACCTAAACGCGCATCCAGCACCAGAATGACCACGTTGGCGTCTTCAATCGCCTGCAGCGTTTTGATAACCGAGAACTTCTCAACCATGTCATCAATTTTGCCACGACGACGCACGCCGGCGGTATCAATTAAGGTGTAGTCACGCTCGTTACGCTGCATCGGAATATACACAGAGTCGCGCGTGGTGCCTGGCATATCAAACACCACCACCCGCTCTTCTCCGAGAATACGGTTGGTCAGCGTCGATTTACCCACATTTGGCCGGCCAACAATGGCCAGTTTAATATGTTCGTTACGCAGGCGCTCAGCTTCAGCCTCTGCCTGTTCGTCAGTCAGCGTCTCCAGTGCCGGGCCTTCTTCTTCGCTCGCGTCGGCAGCTAATGCCTGTTGCTGCTCCTCTGACAGCAGCGGCACCAAGGCCCGGTTCAGCAGGGCAGAAACGCCACGGCCATGTGCCGCTGCAATAGGGTATACATCGCCAAGGCCCAGGCTGTAAAAATCTGCCACGGCGGTGTCGGCGTCCAGACCATCGGTTTTGTTAGCCACAACAAAGACTTTCTTTTCTACTTTACGGATATGGGCGGCTATGGCTTCATCGCCAACGGTAGCGCCAACCCGGGCATCGACCATAAACAGCACAACATCGGCTTCATCAATAGCTTTTAGCGACTGCTCGGCCATTTCTACTTCAATGCCCTGTTCATTGCCATCAATACCGCCGGTATCGACCACAATAAACTCCAGCCCTTCAAAATTAACCGAACCGTACTTACGGTCACGGGTCAGACCGGGAAAATCCGCCACCAGTGCATCACGGGTGCGGGTTAAGCGGTTAAACAGCGTCGATTTTCCGACATTGGCTCGCCCTACAAGGGCAACGACAGGCAACATTATGTGAACCTCAAAAATAACAAAACAGGCCCGGTACAGGCCTGTTTAAAAACGTTAACCACTAAACCCGGTTTACGGTGTTTGTAATAAGACTAGCTCACCATTACGGCTTTGTACCAATAGATAGGTACCGTCACTCACTGCATCGGTGTAAAAACCTGAACTGTCCATGCTCTGACGTGCGACAAAATCACCTGTTTCACGGTTAAGCCAATGCAGGTTGCCGGCTTTATCGCCAATAACCAGGTAATCTTTGTATACTGCTGGGCCAGTCAGGCTGTGTTTATTCAAACCAAACTGAGACCACTTCTCCGTGCCGCTGCGGCTGTCGATGGCGTAAATACGTCCTTCGCTGTCGACCAGATACAACGTTTCGCCATCCATCGCCATATTGTGGAAGCTGGCATAATCACGCTTCCACAACTGACGGCCACTACGTAGCTCCAGCGCAACCAGTGCGCCATTGTAGGCAATACTGTAGACAGTGCCGCCCCTGACTATAGGTTTAGCATCAACGTCAGCCAGACGGGATAAATCAGTCGTGCCGGTCGGAACCCCTACGGCTTCTTCCCAAGCTTGATAGCCGCGCTCGGCAATTAACACGCCAAGCTGACCACTGCCTGAGCCATAAATCACACCACCACCTTCAATCACAGGCTCGCTGGTGCCACGTAATGTCAACGCCGGCTGTTCATTTTCAAACTGCCAGCGCTCCTCACCGGTATCCGGATGCAATGCAATTAAAGTACCTGCGCCGGTGGCAACAACCACTAAACCATCGCCTACTGCAGGCTTAACCAGCACTTCACCTTTAACTTCAGTGCGCCATACCAGCTCACCTTCTGCGGTCAGTGCCACCACATCGCCATTTTCAGTGCCAAAATACAGTTTGTCGTAGCCGAAGCTCAGGCCACCGGAGATCCGGGCATTGTCACCCGACCAGACATCGCTGATGCCTTGCCAGAATGAGCTGCCAGCTGGCTTACGTAAATCGAACTGCCACTTGCGCTTGCCACTTTGCAGATCAAAGGCTGCAACCAGACCTTCACGGCTGGCGGCGTAAACGGTATCTTTGACGATGATTGGCGATAAGCTGGATTCGTAATGTTCAATGCCCGAACCCACGCTTTTTTCCCACACCACATCCGGATCAATAATGTTATTTACCGGAGGCAATACAAGTTTCTCTTTACTGGAACAGCCTGCCAGCACCAGAGCGGCCAGCAGTATTGCCTGTTTAACCTGTAATTTCACGCTTACCTCTTTACACTGCAGTGATATGTGCCAGTTCATCCAGCTTGATTTGTAACAGCTGGCTATTCTGACCTGCATTGGTCAGCGCTTGCTGATAGGCAGCTTTAGCTTCTGCCGGTTTATCTGCCAGCAACAAAATGTCGCCTTTAAGTTCTGCCTGAGCTGAAGCAAAGCTTTCCGGTACGGCAGTGCCAAGTGTTGCCAGTGCCTCATCCAGCTTACCCTGCTCACGCTGCACCCGTGCCAGACGCAATTGCGTTACAGCCAGTATCGCCGGCTCTTTAGCATGGCTGAGCACCCAGGTTAACTGCTCTGCAGCTTTATCGTATTGTTGCAGTGTTACCGCATCTTTTGCCGCCAACAACGCGGCTAAGACTGCATAGTTATCATCTTTAGCACCGTCGATAAAGCCCTGTGCTTGCGCCAGCCAGTCTTCACTGGCCGCTGACGCATCACGCTGCTCAACCAACTGACTGAACTTTACAGAAGCCTGCTCTGCTGCGCCGCGCTGCTCGGCCTGATAAAAGCGGAAACCGTATAAAGCGGCAAGACCCAGCACTACACCACCCAAAATAGATTTGCCGTATTGTTGCCAAAAGCGCTTTATCGCTTCAACCTGTTGTTCTTCACTGCTGTAAATTTCCACTGCGTTACTCCGTTCTACGTCAAAGGCCGGTTATGCTGTCGCGGCCAGCGCTTTTGCCAGTTCAGTTAATAAGATTGTTTGTTGCGGCTTGTCTTCACGCAACCATTTCACGGTGACTTCACCACGTGCCAGCTCGTCTTCACCGAGGATTAAGCCAACAGTTGCACCTGATTTATCAGCCCGTTTTATTTGTTTCTTTAAATTGCCGCCGCCACAATGCACCATAACACGCGTGCCCGGCAAGTCTGACCGCAGCCTTTCGGCAACAGAAAGTGCCGCAAGTTCCGCCTGCTCGCCCAGTGCCATCAGATAGATATCTGACGCAGCAGGCAGCTGCGGTAACAATTCAAGTGTTTGCAGCAGCAATACCAGCCGCTCCAGGCCAAGCGCAAAACCAACCGCCGGAGTCGCTTTGCCACCCAGTTGTTCGACCAAACCATCATAACGGCCGCCGGCGCAGACTGTGCCCTGAGCGCCAAGTTCGGTAGTCACCCACTCAAATACGGTTTTGTTGTAATAATCCAAGCCACGCACCAAACGCGGGTTAACCGTGAACTCAATGCCGGCCAGCGTTAATAACTGCTTAAGGCGGGCAAAGTGCGCTGCAGAGTCTTCGTCCAGATAGTCCGCCAGCTGAGGCGCTGCGGCTAATACCGCTGCCAGCGCGGGATTTTTACTGTCCAGCACCCGCAGCGGGTTAGTATACATACGCCGTAAGCTGTCCTCGTCCAGCACAGCTTTGTGCTGTTCCAGATACGCTACCAACGCATCACGGTATGCCGCTCTGGCTTCGCTTGAACCCAACGAGTTCAGCTCCAGTTTAACATAAGGCGTCAGGCCAAGTTGTCGCCACAGACGGGCGCTTAGCATAATTACTTCAGCATCGATGTCTGCCGATGCTATACCAAACGCTTCCAGACCGAACTGATGAAATTGCCGGTAGCGGCCCTTTTGCGGGCGCTCATGACGGAACATCGGGCCGGTATACCACAGCCGTTGTTCCTGATTGTATAACAAGCCGTGTTCGTTACCGGCACGCACACAACAGGCGGTACCTTCTGGACGCAAGGTCAGGCTGTCACCATTGCGATCAGCAAAGGTATACATTTCTTTTTCTACAATATCAGTCACTTCACCAATTGAGCGCTTAAACAGCTCGGTCATTTCCACTATCGGAAAACGGATCTCGCTGTATCCGTAGCTGGCTACAGTGCTGCGTAGCGTCTGTTCAACGTATTGCCACGCCGGCGTGTCCTGCGGCAAACAGTCGTTCATGCCGCGAATGGCCTGGATTTGCTTCGACAAAATTACATTTCCATCGGTTTAATTAAAAAACTGCGGCGATTATAGGCGCAACGCCACCAAACACCAAGTATGTTACCTGGCTTAATCCAGCTGACGCACGGCTATTTTCTGCTGCAAATATTCACGCACCTGCTGTTCCAGCTGTTCAGCAACAGCCTCGTTGTCCAGCCGCAGTTTCTGCCGCTGCCCGTTGATATAAAAACCACTCTTTTTACTTGCACCAGCAACACCCAGATCTGATACCAATGCTTCGCCCGGGCCATTTACCACGCAGCCGATAACTGACACCGTCAGCGGCTCAGTAACATCTTCCAGCCGCTCTTCCAGCTGGTTCATCGTTTTGATGACATCAAACTCCTGCCGCGAACAACTCGGGCAGGCAATAAAGTTGATACCGCGTGAACGGATCCGTAACGACTTAAGGATATCAAAGGCCACTTTGACTTCTTCTACCGGATCAGCGGCCAGCGAAATACGCAGCGTGTCGCCTATACCTTCTGACAGCAGCATACCCAGGCCAATAGCAGACTTCACTGCACCGGCGCGTGCGCCACCGGCTTCGGTAATGCCAAGGTGCAGTGGCTGCTTAATCTGCTGCGCCAACAAACGGTAAGCTCCGACAGCCAGAAACACATCAGAGGCTTTAACGCTGACTTTGAACTGGTCAAAGTTCAGCCTGTCCAGAATATCCACATGCCGCATTGCCGACTCAACCAGTGCCTCTGGCGTAGGCTCGCCGTATTTCTCCTGAATATCAGCTTCCAGCGAGCCACCATTTACCCCGATACGGATCGGAATGTTATGATCGCGGGCGCAGTCAACCACCGCACGGATGCGATCTTCCCGTCCTATGTTACCCGGATTTATCCGTAAGCAATCCACGCCGTACTCAGCCACTTTCAGCGCGATGCGGTAATCGAAATGAATATCTGCCACCAACGGAATTGGAGACTGCTGCCTTATCAGTTTAAACGCTTCTGCCGCTTCCATTGTCGGCACAGACACGCGCACCAAATCAGCCCCGGCTTTCGCAATCGCCTGTATTTGTGCCACCGTTGCCGCAACATCAGTAGTACGAGTATTCGTCATAGACTGCACCGCTATCGGTGCATCACCACCAATAAGCACATTTCCGACACGGATTTGCGTACTCTGACGGCGTTTAATGGGATTTTCTGCAAACATGCTTATTCAGACTCAGGAATAGTAAATTTTGCCACTCGGCCTGCTGCTAATGCTGACATATCAACAGCTTGCTGATTAAATGTAATAGAAACAACACTGGGGTTGCCCAGCGTAACCACAAAAGGTGCTTTACCGCTTAGCTGCATGATGTAACCCGCCTGCTTGGTACCATAAGCAACGCGGTTGCCTTCCGCGTCGGTCACATCTACCCAACAGTTTTCGCTAAAACGCATTTCCAGTTGGTCGGATTCAGGTATCGGTACAATGTCTTCAACCGCCGCAGTTTGCTCCGGCTCCGGCACCAGTTGCTCTAACAGCTCCGTTATTTGTTCCGGTGTCGGTTGTACTTGCTCCGGTACCAGCTCGGCTGCTGTTGGCGCAGTCTGAGTAGCAGCCGGTAACGGACTTTCTTCAGTAGTAAACACCTGCTTATCCGTTTGCCACCACCAAACAAATAACAGTACCAGTAGCAATGCGATTATGGCGTATGTCAGCCACATAAAACGGTTTTCTGTGGCCTGTTTTGCTGTACGGTTAGAAAAAGTCCGCATCGGCTTGGGGCTGCTTTGCTGGCAGCCGGTGCTGCTGCCAAACGCCGCCATCAGTTCAGCTTCTGGTAATTTGAGCAAACGGCCATATGCCCGCACATAACCACGGGCAAACGTTTCCAGTGTTCCTTCCAGCTGATCCTGCTCCAGTTTTGCAACTTGTTCCGGCTTTAAATTCAGCTGCAGTGCGACCTGCTGTAACGTCAGGCCACGCGCCTCTCTGGCGGCACTTAGCATTTGTCCGGCACTTACCGGTGCACTGTTATCTGTCGTCATTGTGCCACACTGGCAGGATCTGTGATGTAAACCTGCTGCCCGACTTTTAACGTACTCTGCTCAGTCAGATTATTCCAACTCATAAAACTGCTCAGGCGCACATTGTAACGAAAGGAAATACCAAACATGGTTTCACCTTCCGCTACCGTGTGAAAGGGTTCAGTGGCAGTCACTTGCTGCCGCTCGGGTTGGGCAGGTTCTTGCAATACAGCTTCAGATACAGGGCCAAGCCATATTTTTTGTCCGGTTTTGATAACTGAATCCGGCGCAAGCTGGTTCCACTCCATCAAGCGCTGTAAGCGAATATTATGCTGTACCGAAATAGCGTATAACGACTCTGACGCTTGCACCAGATGAAACACAGGCAGTTGCTCACTGTCACTTATCGTTGTATCAACACCCGCCTCTGCGACCTCTCGAACTGTTGCCTCTGCAGTTTGCTCAGCACTGACCTGCTGACGCTGCGCCAGCGCAGCGGCTTCCTGTTCTGCTTCTAACTTTTGCTGCTCGGCTTGTGCCAGTACAGCTGCTTCCTGTTCTGCTTCTAACCTTTGCTGCTCGGCTTGTGCCAGCACAGCTGCTTCCTGCTCTGCTTTTAACCTTTGTTGCTCAGCCAGTGCCAGTGCAGCAGCTTCCTGTTCAGCTTTTAGCTTTTGCTGCTCTTCAGCCTCAGCACTCTGGCTTGCAGAACGGTCATAGCCGTTGTCAGCATTAACCGTTTCTGTGGGTAACGTTGCGGCATTAGTACTTGTGGTCACTACAGCAGTGCCGGCACCGCTGAGACTATTCGCGATATCTGCAGTGACTTGCTGCAGCGGCGCCGCAGCCGGTGTAGCCGCTGCATCGCCATCCACAGCCATGCCTTCAGCGCTTGCAGTCTTACGCTTTACCACTTTCAGCTTTGGATTGGCTACCGGCGCCACAGGTTTGTCGGTTTGGCTGGTATCGTCATCAGGCAGCACTATATTTGCCATCAGGCTGTCTTTATAGCGCTCGCGTAACAGTTCAAACTCACTTTCCTGCAGTTTTCCCTGCAGTAAAAGTCTGGTTTCCGGCGTTTCGGTATACAAGGTCAACAGCAACTGCTCAGCATTGCGCATCGTCTCCCGATCACCGTTTTTTTCAGCGATCAAATAGCTGAGTAATACGGTACGGGCCGACACCCTTCCCAGTCGCTGAATACGATCTAACTGTAATTTCGCCTGCTGCATATTCCCCATAGCGTAAGTCAGGCCAGCAGCCAGCGTTAGTGAAGTAATGCGGGTTGTGTTGTGGCTAAGTGACAGCTCAAGATAACTCATGGCTTTACTAAAGTTATTCTGCTGCAATTGGCATAGCGCCAGATTTTCGTAGCTTTCAGCCACCCGGATATAACCGGGACGGCTGATGGCTTTTAACAATAATTGCTCAGCTTCATCATAACGATGCAGCTGACATAAAAAAGCGCCGTAGTTATTGTATGCATCGGCGTAATTACTGTCTTTCTGAATTGCCTGACGGAAATACTCTTCTGCCTGTTTATTTTCACCTACGCTCTGGTAGTAGTACGCCAGCGCACTGTGAACCTCGGCCGAGTTAGGTGCAAAACTGCGGGCACGCTCCAGGTTATATTTTGCCTGCGACGTATCGCCACGACGTAAGTAATTCAATCCCAAAGAAATACGGGTGCGGGCTGCCTCAATATTATCAAAGGTACGATCTGACACTGGCTTATCGCTGCCAACATAAGTTTGCTCCGACACACAGCCAGTTAAAACGAGCACGCTGCAGAGTGAAATACCAAAGATAACTTTTTGCTTCACCAGACCCACTTCCTTGATTTATTGCAGCATTTTTACGTCTATTGACTGACCTTTCTGCTGCTTTTTGATCAGCCTTTTTGTTCTGTCGATCACATCGCCTACCAGTTGGCCACAGGCAGCGTCGATATCATCACCACGGGTTTTACGTACAATAACAGTAAAGCCGTATTCTTGTAAGACTTTGTTAAACCTGTCAATCCGTGAGTTGCTCGAACGTTTGTACGGCGAACCGGGATACGGATTGAACGGTATCAGGTTAATTTTCGAAGGCGTATCTTTCAGCGCATGCGCCAGTTCGTGCGCCTGCTCCATGCTGTCATTAATCCCTTCCAGCATTACGTACTCCACTGTGACCTTATCATTGGCCTTAGAGTTCGCAACGTAACGCCGTGACGCAGCTAAAAATTCTTCCATCGGGTACTTACGGTTTACCGGCACCAGTTCATTGCGCAATTCATTATTAGGCGCATGCAGCGAGATAGCCAGCGCGACATCTATTTTGTCACGCAGTAAATCCAGTGCGGGTACCACCCCCGACGTACTTAACGTGACCCGGCGTTTTGATAAACCAAAGCCATAATCTTCCAGCATCAGCTCCATTGCCGGTACTACATTGTTCAGGTTCAGCAACGGCTCCCCCATACCCATCATCACGACGTTGGTCACCGGTTTATCACCTGTGTCACCATAACTGCCAATAATCT
>NZ_DATCSY010000336.1:0-16701 GCF_036568245.1 Rheinheimera sp.
AAAACGTTCGGTTAAGCGCTTTACATGCTGTGGCGCTATACCCGGACCATTGTCGTTCACGGCAAATACAGCTTTTTGATGTTGCCGCTGCCAGCTAACGTGAATATCGCCATTATTCTGCGTGTACTTAATAGCGTTAATCACCAGATTAGAAAAAGCGCTGCGCAGCTCTTCTGTGACACCGGTCACCTTTAATTCGGGGTCAATATCAAACACTATCTGGTGCTGCTTGTCGCGGTTAACAGTTTGCGCTTCCTGCTCCAGCTTTGCCAGCATCGCCGGCACATCCACTTCATCATCAAACTGTACTCTGGCCGAGGCCTCGATACGGGATAATGTCAGCAGCTGCTGTACCAGCGCATCCATCCGCTTGGTTTGGTCAAGCATCACATTGTGCGCTTTTTTCCACATCACTTTATCGGGCAGATGTTCATCGTCCATCACTTCCAGATAGCCTTGCAGTACCGTCAGCGGGGTTCGCAGCTCATGCGACACATTAGCGACAAAATCTTTGCGGATCTGCTCGAGCTGCTTTAACTGGGTAACATCACGTACTATCAGCAAAAACTGTTCAATACCGTAAGGCATGATATTAAATTCCAGCGTCAGCTGATCATTTACCGGTGATGGCAGCTCAATGGGTAATTCAAACTTAGCATTTTTCAGATACTGTAAGAATTCAGGATGACGGATAAGATTATCCAGCCGCTGGCCTTCATCTGCCGGCCAATGCAGGCCGACCAGAATTTGCGCCAGCTTGTTGCTCCAGATTATTGACCAGTCATCACGCAACACGACCACGGCTTCCGGTAACGCTTCAGCGCCATCGCGAAAACGCCGGACAACATTACGCAACTCGCGTCTTTTACGCCGGTCACGGCGCTGCAGGTAGTAAATACCTTCAAACAGATGGCCCCAGATCCCTTCACTTATCGGCGGGGATAACTTACGGTCACGCCACAGCCATTTGTCCATCAGAAACAAATGGTGATAGTGCCAGAGCAATAACGCGACGGTAAAAATAAGCAACGCCAGCAATAAGCTGTTTGAAATAAGCCCCACCAGAGCAATAAAACAGTAAAAAAGGAAGAGTCTGGTGTACACCTTCCTTTTTGAGAGCAGCTGACGCATAGATGTAGCGACTAACCTTACTTAGCTGAAAAACGGTAGCCGGAGCCCCGCACGGTTTGCACTAATCTATCATGTCCGGCAATAGAAATCGCTTTACGTAATCGGCGGATATGCACATCAACAGTACGGTCTTCTACATACACGTTGGTACCCCACACGTGATCCAGCAACTGCTCACGGCTATACACGCGCTCTGGGTGCGTCATAAAGAAATGCAGTAAACGAAACTCGGTTGGCCCCATATCCAGTGCCTGATCAGATGCCATCACGCGGTGTGATACAGGGTCTAGCTTCAGGCCCTGTACTTCAATCACTTCATCCAGACTGGTTGGCGCCACACGGCGAATAACCGCTTTAATACGGGCCATCAGCTCTTTTGGTGAGAACGGTTTAGTAACATAATCATCTGCGCCGACTTCCAGTCCGCGCACTTTATCTTCTTCTTCGCCCCGCGCAGTAATCATAATAATGGGAATATTGCGGGTAAGCTCATGCTGCTTCATTTTCTTAGCGACCTGAATGCCACTGCCGCCCGGCAACATCCAATCCAGCAACACCAAATCCGGATAGGGTTCCATCAGCGCATTGACAGCAGAATCATAATCTTCTGCCGTTGTCGCCTGATAACCGTTTTGCTCCAATACAAAACACAACATATCGCGAATCGGGGCTTCGTCTTCCACCACCAGGATCTTTCTTGCCATAGCGTCCACCACACTCTGATTTAAGCCGGCGTTGCTGCCGCGCTGCTCTAACTATTTACTGCGCATAGTATTGCCGCAGTTTATGACATTTTTATGAAAAGGTAAGGTTAATATTCCCTCCGACGACTCCCCATGCAAACAGAAACAAATAAGTAACAAGCTTTACCAAATTAAAACCTTACGTTTTGCCAGTACACATGACACTAAAATGAATTTTTTTTGACAGAAAGCGCTGCAACCCCAGTGCAGTCAGGTTGGACCATTACCGTTATGTGACAGCCATCTAAGTGTAATAAAAGCGTCATTTCCCTGTTGTAGGGTACGCCCAACTTATTGGCACGACCTATAACAACTCAACGGAGAGATGGTAATGGCTTTACGCAAACTGTTAAAACTAAGCGCAATAGCGTCAGCACTGGTGCTGGCTGGCTGTGGTGGCGACTTAGTCGTTAATGCCGGTAATGGCAATGATGGTGGTGATAATGGCGGCGGCACGCCGCCACCAACCAGCAGCTGTCCGGCATTTGCAACTGAAGGTTCCAGTCTGGCGGGTGTAAGTAAAGCAGTGTGTGAAATTACCGGTACCATCACCGCTGATACCCGTTTAACCGCTGACATCGCCTGGTCATTAAATGGCAAAGTCACAGTAGGTAACGACAACGCGAACAGTGCCACACTGACCATTGAACCTGGCACAACGCTGTTTGGTAAAAGTGGTGCCGACTATTTAGTCGTGGCCCGTGGTTCTAAAATTCAGGCGGTAGGTACTGCCTCTGCACCTATTGTGATGACATCAGTCAACGATATGCTGGGCCTGTCTGATGACGAATCAGCTGCAGAATGGGGTGGCCTGGTATTGCTGGGTAAAGCACCTACCAACAAATGTAATCAGGCTGATCTGGCCAACTGTCAGGTTGAAGCTGAAGGTGAAGCCGGCCCATACGGCGGCGCAGATGAAGATGACAGCAGCGGCGCATTAAAATACGTACAAGTACGTTACGCCGGCTTTGAGGTTATCCCTGATAACGAATTAAACGGCATTACCTTTGCAGGTGTAGGCCGCGGCACAACGGTTGAATATATTCAGGTGCATAACAACCTGGATGACGGTGTAGAGTTTTTTGGTGGTACTGTTGATGCCAAATATGTGGTGTTAACCGGTAACCGTGATGACTCTCTGGACTGGGCAGATGGCTGGACAGGCCGTATGCAGCACGTTCTGGTACGCCACAATCCTAACAATACCAAGGCTAACCGCGGTATCGAAGGTGATAACCAGTCAAGCGACTTTACCGCACTGCCGGTATCTAAGCCTCGTATTGCTAACATGACCATTATTGGTAATACCTTTGATGGCGAAGATGACTCTGAAGGTGTGTTATTACGCGCCGGCACCGCTGCAGAGCTGTATAACTTCGTTATTACCGGTCCTGCTGGCATGGGCGAATGTTTCGAGATTAACAGCGATGAGTCAGTTACCAACACCGGCAACGGCGAAATTATCTTCCGCAATTCTATTATCGACTGTGCTGAACCGTTTAAAAACAGTGTCGATGGCAACAACAACGTAACGCTTGATGCGCAGGCCTGGTTCCGTGCTCAGCCTGGCAATATCGTTGGTGATGCGTTGCTGGGTGGTTATATCCCTGCACCAAATTCACCGGCATTGGGTAATGGCTACAATGTAGCGAATAACGTTGATCCATGGTTCGACAACGTTGACTACATCGGTGCTTTTGATGGCACTACCGACTGGACTGAAGGCTGGACAGTAGGCATTCACCCGGAAGATGACCTGGCCGCCTGCCCTGCCGGCACCACTGAAGTGAACAGCCTGACTGGCCGCTTAAACTGTCAGCTGACCGGCGATATTACCTCTAATGTGACTCTGGCATCAGGTGCTGACTATGTACTGAGTGGCCGGGTACGTGTCGGTGTGGACAACACCACAGCCGCAACCTTAACCGTGCAACCTGGTGTACGTATTTTCGGTAAGTCTGGTGCCGATTTCCTGGTGGTAACCCGTGGTTCAAAAATTGAAGCCAACGGTACTGCAGCTAACCCTATCGTTATGACTTCCGTGCAGGATGTTATCGGTTCACCAACTGCTGCTGGTCAGTGGGGTGGCCTGGTATTACTGGGTAAAGCACCATCAAACAAATGTAATCAGGCAGATTTGGCAAGCTGCCAGGTAGCGGCAGAAGGTGATGCCGGTAACTACGGTGGTAATAACCCGGCTGACAGCAGCGGCACGCTGAACTACGTGGTAGTAAAACATGCCGGTTTTGAAGTGCTGCCAGATAACGAGCTGAACGGTATCACTTTTGCTGGTGTAGGTTCAGGTACTCAATGTAGCAATATTCAGGTTCACCAGAACGTGGATGACGGTATCGAAATGTTCGGCGGCAGCGTTAACTGTAAGAATGTCGTGCTAACAGCTAACGGCGACGACTCAGTAGACTGGGCTGATGGCTGGAACGGTAAATTACAGTTCGTACTGGTTAAACATGCTGCTGATGGCGCCAAAGCTAACCGTGGTATCGAAGCAGACAACCAGTCTGGTAACTTCACTGCGACACCGGTTTCTAACCCGACTATCGCCAATATGACCATTATCGGTAACACCTTCGACGGTGATGACGACTCAGAAGGTGTGTTACTGCGCGCAGGTACCAATGCTCAGCTGGCTAACTTTGTTATCACCGGCCCTACCGGCATGGGTGAATGCCTGGAAATTGAATCGGATGAGTCACGTGCTTTGGCTGCCTCAGGTTCCCTGACCATGACCAACTCGGTAATTGCCTGCCCAACTGAAGCCGTAAAAGGTACTGTCAGCGCAACCACAACAACTGAGCAGTGGTTCCTTGGCCAGACCGGTAACAGCTTGGCAGGAGACCAGGCTGCCGTGTTGGATGGTATCTTCACTATCGATGCGACAGCACCAAAAGATATGACAGCAGTAGACAGCTTTTTTGACGCTGTTGACTTTGTCGGTGCAGTAAAACCAGGCAATGACTGGACTGCAGGCTGGGCTGTTGGTTTAGAAGACTAAACCAGCTAAACACTGCCAGTGCTTACTGGCAGTGTTTTTTTATTCCATCAGGTTAAGTGCCGGCTGGCATTTAACGCTACGCAGAAGTAACAAAATTAAGCTGATAGGACAAAGTTCAGATGAGCAGCATGCAAAAGTTTAATTTCAGTCGTGTTGGCCGCAGCGTGCTGCTGGCCCTTAGCACGGCAACCGCACTGGTTTCTTTGGGCGCATTGGCGCAGGACACGACAGAACCGGTAGCACAAAGTGAAGAAGATGTTGAACGTATTTCTGTGTCCGGCCGTCTGATGAGCTCTGCCGCTTCTGCAGCTGCAGAACGCCGTGAGCAACCTTATGTTGCCGAACTTCTGGGCATGGAGCAAATTTCCCGCGCCGGTGACAGCAACGCAGCAACGGCACTGCGCCGGGTAACCGGCCTGACGCTGGTAAAAGATAAATTTATTTATGTGCGTGGTTTAGGTGAGCGTTACTCCAGTACGCTATTAAACGGCGCCATGGTCCCGAGCCCGGACCCAACGCGCAACGTTATTCCGCTGGACATGTTCCCTGCCGGCATTATTGAAAGTCTGGTGGTACAAAAAGCCTATTCGCCTGAGCTACCAGCAGCTTTCGGTGGCGGTAATGTCAATATCCGCACCACTTCGATTCCGCTGCAAAGCAGCTTTAACGTGTCAGTAGGTACCGGCTACAACAGCCTGAATAATGACGACGGCTATGATTATGCGGGCGGTGGCGATGACTGGCGCGGCAAAGATGATGGCTTACGCGGTATTTCGCCGGAACTGGCTGCCGCACAACAACAATACGGCGTACTGACACCTATTAATATTGCTGAAGCCTTAGGTGGCATCAATGCCGGCAATCTGGCGCAGGCTGAAACGATAGTGCGCGAGTTGGGTACCTCGTTCAACCGTGATATCGACGTTGCACGCGAAAGTGTCAAACCGGATTTCGACGGCAGTGTGTCGTTCGGCGATCGCTTTGAACTGGCGCAGAATGTGGTATTTGGCGTGATGACCGGTATCAGCTATGACCGTTCAACGCAAAACATCGAAGAGCAGGAACGTTATTACTCGGTATCGGGTGAAAACCTGGTACCGCTGAACCGTTACGACGACATCAAAGGCACTGAGCATCAGATCAAACTGTCTGGCATGCTGAATTTCGGTTTAGAGCTTGGTGTAGATCACCGCATTGAAACCTCAACCATCTACCTGCGTGATACCAAAGACGAAATTAAAATTAAGAACGGCGACAGTATCGAAACGATTAACGAAAACAATCGCTCCAACACTGACACCAACATTACCTATGAAGAGCGCACTATGATCAGTAATCAGGTGCGTGGCCGGCATAATTTCCCGTTTTTAATGGATTTGGCCGTTGATTGGCAGTACACCGATGCGAAAGCACGTCGCTATGCACCGGGTGAAATCGAGTTTCGCTACCTGAACGAAACCCAGGCCGACGGCAGTGTATTTTCGTTCCTGCGCCGTAACCAGAATGCGGTTAATTACAGCTTCAGTGACATGAACGACAATACTGAAAACTTAAGCTGGAACGCCAAGTTACCGTTTACGCTGGGCAAAGCCGAAATGACGCTAAGCGGTGGCTATGCCTATTTTGAACGTAGCCGTGATGCGCAGACCGACCGGTTTAACTTTGACACTGTCGGCTACACACTGCAGCAGTTATCCGGCAGCTTTTCCGAAATTTTCTCTGATGAGAATATTTTGAACCCGGCCAATCGTTTTAAAATATCAAACGTCACTACCCAGGCTGATGATTATCTGGCTGCACAGATGATCGATGCCGGTTACGCCGCGCTTGAACTGAATTACGATTATAAATTCCGCCTGAATCTGGGCGTGCGCTATGAAGACTTTAAACAGATTTCACTGCCATTAAACGCTAATGGTGACATTAGTGGCAATGTAACTGATTCAGTGCTGCTGGAAGATGGCTTTTACCCGGCTATTTCACTGACCTGGTTTATCAGTGACGATCTGCAAGCCCGTTTTGGCTACAGCCAGACGGTAGTACGGCCAGACTTACGCGAAGTGACTCCGGTATTATATGTTGATCCTTTGACCGACTTTAAAGTAACCGGTTTTGCCGGCTTACAAAGCACCGATATCAACAGTGCTGATGCCCGTTTAGAGTGGTACTACGATAACAGCAACTACAGCATTGGCGTATTCTACAAAGATCTGGAAAACCCGATAGAAGCGGTTGAACTGTCTGGTTCAGACGGTAACCTGCTGATGTCATTCCGTAACGCCGAAAGTGGTAAAGTTTATGGTGCTGAAGCCGAGTTTCTGCAGCAGCTGGATATGTTCGGCGGTGAGTTTGGCAAAATCGCCGATAACTTCTTTGTTGCCGGTAACCTGACAGTCAGCGAGTCTGAGATCAGCATTCAGCGCTTCCCGGGTGCCAACCTGACAAACCTCGAGCGCAGCCTGAGCGGCCACTCAAAATACGTTGCGAACCTACAACTGGGCTTCGATTCAGACAACAACCAGCATAACGCTACACTGACCTACAACGTGTTTGGTAAACGTATCGCCTTTGCTGGTGTAAACAACAAAGACGATGCTTTCGAGCAACCGTTTAATTCACTGGACTTTACTTACAGCTATAACCCGCTGGAAAGTATGACCGTGAAACTGGGGCTGAAAAACCTGCTGGATGAGGACGTTGAAATTTTGCAGCAAGGTGAAATACTGCAAAAGCGTGTTGAAGGCCAAAGCTATAGCTTAAGCTTCTCTTACAAATACTAAACCTGCTTCATAACTAAAAAGGCCTGCAATACTGCAGGCCTTTTTATTGAGGCTAACGCGATACCATATTACGGGAAGCTGTAACGCACACCAAGCGCGTAACGGGTGCCGTATTGGCGGGCAAACAGGAACTGCTCTTCATAACGGCCATAACCCTGCTCTGTTTCATTGTTCAGGTTAATACCTTCAAAAAACACTGTCAGGTTGTCGTTGATGTCGTAATTTATGCTCATGTCCCACTGACCAAAGGTCTTGGCAAACTGAGGTGGTGCATCTGCAGAGCCCTGCGATTGCCCTACACCAATCAGATAACTGTCACGCCAGGCATAGGTTACCTTGACAGATAAGCCATGGTTTTCATAAAACGCCTGGAAGTTAGCAGAATCACCCAAGCCATTTAGCGGTGACTGCACTTCAAGGCTGGTAACGTCAAACTTCACATCACCATCAACGAAGGTTGCATTAGCACCTACACCAAAACCGGTTTCACCAAACAGATGCTGCACCGCAACCTCAAAGCCATCGACTGATTTATCGTTACTGTTGTAAGGCCGGGTAACCAGCCAGGTGATCAGTGGATCATTGGCGGTTGGTTCGATAACACCGTTTGCGTTGCCGTGGCCGTTGTCGAGCATCTGCTGATAAATGGCGCTGGTATCAGGGTTAGCATCTCCGGCGGCAATCAGTTGCTGCTCGGCTTCAAGATAACGCGGCCCCAGATAGATATCATGCAGCCCGTCAAACTGAGCCTCTACCGTTTCATTGGCAATAAAGTTCTTCACATCCTTTTTGAAATAACCTACTGACGCATAGCTGCCCTCAGCATAGTAATACTCCAGGCTCAGATCTAAATTGGTCGATTCAAACGGTTGCAGGTTGGTATTACCCTCACTGCCGGTACGGGAGCCAATTTTCGGGCTGCCGCTTAAACTGCGCCCGCCGGCCAGATTGCCCAGCGGTGCCCGTGCAATAGTTTTACCCCAGGACACCCGCGCAACGATATCGTCGGTCAGATCAATGCGAAAATCGAACATCGGCAACAGTACGTCGTGCTTACCAGTCAGGGTTAAAAAGGTATCTTCGCCTTGCAGGTACTGCGTAATCCACTCAGATGCTGAGGCCCATACCACCTGCTGTGGCACTGTCTGACGTACTGTACTGGTGACGTCGGTTTCTTCGTAGCGCACACTGGCGTTAAACCGCGCCGGGAAACGGCCAATGTCAAACTGCCAGTCAGATTGCAAATACATACTCAGCGTTTCTTCCTGCACCGAACTTTCACTGTCTATGCCGTCGTAGTACGCATCCGCCACATAGGCATCAGCCCCCATTAGTCCCTCAGTCAGATAAGCCGCCTGGCGTGCCACAGCTTCATCAAAACTATAGGTGTAATAATACGGCGAGGCCATATTCAGGCCGCCACCACTGAACTCATCCAAAAAGCCGGCAGTACTGTGGCGGGTAAACATGCTGTCAGGGAAAATTTCGGTAAAGCTAGGGCTAAAACCGGCACCACCGCGCAGACCGCTCCAGGCGTTGTGGCCACCCATGGTCTGGTCGGTGTAGGCCACACCGGCCTTAATACTGGCCAGTGGAATATCAAACACTGAGTTATACCAGGTTGAATCGAGCTGTAACTGCTTGATGTCTGACTTGCCCGGCGAGTGAGTAAACTGGCTGAAGTTAGAGTCCATTTCACCCGGTGTCAGCTCATTAGTGCCGTTACGCCACAGGATAGAAGCCTGCGGAATATCACCGGTGCGGTAATCATAGATTTTCGTGACCAGCTGATCAGAGCCAATGATCACCTGACCATCACTACCGAGGCCCTTATCGGCGCCATTATCGGTTTTGTTGTCTGAGTCGTGATAATCCAGGCTCAGATGAAAATCTTCCGTAACTTGCCAATCCAGGTTTAACCCTACTGAACGCGCTGTTACTTCGGTCGTATTACGGCTGGCAGTGAAGGAGCCATCATTACCGCTGATATCGGCATAAACGGCAGTGCCGTTTTCATCCAGCTCGTACGCATTAATATTGCCGCCAAACTCGTTCCAGATCCCCCAGCCGATAGTATTAACACCGGTAGTCGCTTGCGAAGCCGTATAATCTAAGGTGGCGACAAAATTATCCACCGGCGCAAACTGCAACGTAACCTGGCCATTGCTGCGCTCGCGCTCTACATCGTCAATACCGTAGTTCATATCTTTGGCAAAAAACGCCGGACCAATTTTGTTACCCTCGGCATCTTCCGGCCGCGCATCTATCACGTTGGCGGCATCAAGCACAGGCAGGCTGGTTTGCGCCTGCCAGCCCTGAATATTGGCATACTGGCGCTGAAAGTCCCGTTGCTGGTGTGATACCGAAATCGCTACACCAAACTTTTCATCAGCAAACGTATTACTGAAAATTGCAGACAACTCCGGCGTTATGTCGTCACCTTCCTCATTGGACGAGTCATAAATACCTTTAGCGGATACCGAGTACCGCAGGCCCGGGCTTTGCAGCGGTTTAACCGTAATAATATTAACAGTCGCCCCTAAACCACCGCTTGGGTTTTCAGCACGGGCCGTTTTATACACTTCAATTGCGCTGATACCGTCTGACGCCAGGTTTTCCAGGTTATACGAGCGGGTGTTACCGGTACCCGGCATTTGCCGGCCGTTTAAGGTAATCAGGTTAAATTCCGGACCAAAACCGCGAACCGTGATCTGGCTGCCTTCGCCGTTAGAGCGGCTTACCGACACGCCGGTGATACGCTGCAGTGACTCGGCCAGGTTTGTATCAGGGAATTTACCCATTTCTTCGGCGGAGATAGCATCCACCACGCCACTGGCATCGCGCTTGACATCCATGGAGCGGATTAAGCTGCCTCGGATACCACTGATTTGAATCACTTCGATATCTTCGCTGGCAGCGTTATCTGCAGTACTTGTGTCCTGCGCCTGTACCAGTGAACTTGCCATTAATACGGCAATAGCAGTAGCAAGGCGGCTTTTAGTAAAAGTTACGTTTTTCATAATGACCTACTGAGCTTTATTCGTTATTTCCGGCCGGGTGCAATCACCCGGCGCCTGTATGCCTGAAAGGATCAACCGGATTACGGCTGCGTAATCACCACATTGTCTAAGCGGTAAACCGCGCCATTACCCGTTCCCCAAGCCGGAAACACCATCAATACATCGATGGCACTGATATCCAGACCAGCGTCAAACAAGTCCTGTAAGCTAAAGGTATACGTCTGCCATTGCCCTACGATAGGGGTATGCCCTTCCGCACTGGCACTGAGCGGCAATTCAACAGCGCTCGCTGCATCATTCCCTTCGATTTTGAACAGCCAGGTTGCAGCAGCGTCATTCGGTGCCGAAATAACTTTCATCTCAAATCGAACCACACCGCCAGCAAGCAAAGCTGAGGCATCGAAGTATACATTGTCGTCAGCTAATAGCCCCATTACCGTAGGCGTGGCGCCTATAATGAATTGCGCAGTAGCACCATGCTGATCATCATCCTGCTCAACGCTCGGTGTTGTTCCGCCACAACAGTCCCAGATACTCCAGTCCTGCGCAGCTTCGCTGGCGAATAACGTCAGGCCAGGGCCCTGATTTGCACCCGGCAGATAAATACGGGCATTGTCTACCCGGTAGACGGCGCCCTCACCGGAGCCCCAGGCCGGGAAAATCATCACCACATCAATAGCCGAAACATCCAGGCCAGCAGCGGCCAGACTGGCAAGTGAGAAAGTATAGGTTTGCCATTGTCCTGCTACCGGTGCCAGCCCTTCCATACTCTCAGTTAAATTCAGCTCAACCGCAGAAGCTGCGTTATCGGCTTCTATCTTGAATAACCAGGCAGCATTTGGCGTAGAAGGCATACTCACTACCTTCATTTCAAACTGAACCACACCCTCTTGCAAAATAGCTGTTGCATCAAAAGGTTTGTCACTGCCACCCACAGCACTACGGGTATTAAAACCCATTACCGTTGGCGTAGCACCGATACTAAATTCAGCCACTGTGCCATGCCCGGCGTCGTCAGTTTGCTCTGTAGGCGTTGTGCCACCACAACAATCCCACATTGGCCAGTCAGCGTTTTGCTGATCAGTAAACAGGACCAGTTCCGGATAGGTAATTTCTGCACTGATTTTTACATTATCAACACGGTAAACTGCTCCTTCACCTGAGCCCCAGGCCGGGAAAATCATCACCACATCGATAGCTGATACATCCAGTCCCGCGTCTGCCAGCATTTGTAGCGGGAAGGTATAGGTTTGCCACAGACCAGCTGCCGGTGATACCCCTTCAGTACTGGCCGACAATGGCATTTCAACTGCCGTAGAGGCACCAGCGCTTTCTACCTTAAACAGCCAGGCAGCAGCAGAGTTGTTTGGCATTGACACCACCTGCATATCAAAGCTGATACTGCCGCTTTCAATGATTGGTGAAGCGTCAAAAGGTTTTGCCTGACCCGCAGGGTCAGTAAGGAACTCACTGCGGCTGACAAAGCCATTTACGGTAGGCGTAGCCGCAACACTAAACTCGTATACATCGCCGCGTTCTGCATCCACTACCAGCGCCGGGGTAGTATCGCCGCAACAATCCCAAGCTGCCCAGTCCGGGTTCGGCGTACCACCGAAGATGGTCAGGTTTTGTGGAATACCGGTAGATGGCGGTGAAGGAATAGGCGCTAACCCTGTTACCAGAGCATCCGCTTCATCTTCATAACCTGGACGAATCGTCTCGCAACCTTTGCCGGTTGAAGGATTAGCGGCACACTCATACACTCTGACGTAATCAATCTCAAAGCGCTGGCCGTCGGCAAAAGCAGCTGCATCGATACCCAGATTGTTAACGTTCTCCGGCCAGTTACCGCCGACAGCTAAGTTCAGGATCATAAAAAACCCCTGATCAAAAGGCGCGGCATCCCAATGCACCTCAAGCTCGCCGCTGGACTGATTAAAGTATTCAGCAAACCAACCGCGGTGTGACAGGCCCACAGCCTCGCCTCTGCTGTTGTAACGCACGTTTGACTGACGCTGGGTGGCAAACAGGTAGCCATCTACGTACCAGCGGATCTCGCCTTCCTGCCATTCAACAGCATAGGTATGAAAGTCATCTGCCGGGTTCATCCCCTCAGGTAACTGATAAGCTTTGCCGGTATCAAGATTGTTCGGCCACTCTCTGCCGTAGTGCAAGGTGCCGTGCACATTGGCTTCGGCAACACCATCTTCGCCAACCACTTTGAGGTTAACAGCCTCCATGATGTCAATTTCGCCAGAGCGTGGCCAACCGCCATACACACTGTCTGTCGGCATCATCCAGAACGCTGGCCAGCTGCCCTGGCCGTAGGGTAGTTTGGCACGCATTTCGAAACGGCCGTATTTGAAGTCGGCTTTATGCTGGGTAGTCAGCCTGGCTGAAGTATAAGGTTTTTCCGCTCCTTCCTCGGCTGGCAAAGCCACGATATTCAGCACACCATCTTTTACAAAGGCGTTTTCACTATTGTCGGTATAGCATTGTTTTTCGTTATTACCACCACCGGCACAGTTTATCTCGTAGTTCCACTTGTTGCTGTTTATCGCAGCGCCGTCGAACTCATCGTTCCACACCATCACCCAGTCTGTTACCGGCTGAGATACATCTACGCCATCGAAATTAGATTTGGTTTCTGCACTGCCGCCGCATCCCTGTAACGTTGATGCCAGCATAACAGCGCAGGCTACAGTAGCCAGCTTTGCTGTTGTTTTCATACTCTTTGCCCCGTTTGTGTATGTGTTTAGCGTGATGTTCGATTAAGCCGTCGACACCATCTTATGTAAGCGCTTTCATAAAGCTAATTGACAACCGGGCAAACGTCAATGCATCTGACAGATCTTTTTTTGTACAGATTGACGAAGATGTACTGCAACGGTAACAAAAACGGACGTGACACAACGGAGTTTGTCGCTAATAAAAAAAGCCGGTATGGTTAACCGGCTTTTTTACAGGGTATGCAATAAAACGCTTAGAACTTATGTTCCAGACCTACTGCCAGATAGTCTGAATCTAAGGCAGTATCGAAATCAAAGCTCGAATACCAGGCAAATAATTTAGTGTTCTTGCCCAGTTTGTAATCAGCGCCGGCACTGAAACCATTATCATCTTCCATTGCCTGATACTGGCCTTTCAATTCAAACTTGCCTACCGGGTAGGCAACGCTAAACAGATAGCCATCACGCTCAAGGCCGGTATCGGTAGCTTCCTGTGTCTGATACATGGCACCAAGCTTAAAACCAGACACTTTAACCTGTGCACTGACGCGCACTGTATCGTAACCGGCGACATCAGCATCATACGCCAACGCAGCATATACTGTACTGTCTTTTAAGTTTTCATCACCGTATAACAGGGCGGCCGAGATACCATCTTCTGCTTCCGGGTCGTCTTCAGCGATGTAAGTCAGCTGAGCGCTGAAACCAGAAAACGATGGTGAAAAATAACTGACCGAATCGCTGGTACGGTTTTCACCTTTCCACAGCACTTTAATATCGCCTTCATAATCACTGAACAGGTCAATCTTACCTTGTGACATCTTCAGTGCCGTATCGTGACGTCCCAGTCTCACTTCACCGAACGCGCCGGCTAAACCCAGATACTGGTTACGTGACTTGATGTTTTTTTCATTGGCTTCATCAGATGGGTCGACTTCCCACTCCAGCTGATAAACGACTGTTAAGCCATCTTCCAGTGCATAATCGCCTTTCAGGCCAAAACGTGAAGCATTGCTTTTCAGCTCCGTGAAGCTACCCTCGCCTTCATCGCTGTACTGCGCCGACACATTAATTTTACCGTAAACTTCCAGCTCTTTTGCCTGCACCGCTGTGGTACCGGCAGCCAGTGCCATCGCTAATACTACTGTCGTTCTCTTCATTTTCTGCACCTGAATTAAGGCCGGTACTTGATGTTACAGCAACCGGCTTGGCTGTTTTTGACGCCGCCATAATATGACTGATTTATGACACTAAAATGACAATGTGGCAATTTCATGACCTTGAAATGATGTTTTTATGACTGATAAAGCTAAGCAACTGTTCTACTGGGAAAAGTATTTATCAAATTGACAGGATAGCCAGCCAAAAAAGAAAAAAAGGAGCCATAGCTCCTTTTTTTCTGACGCATAGCAGTGTTAATCGCGCTTTTTGTCTACGATTTGCTGTAGCTCTGCATCGCTAAGATGGGCAACATTACGGCCTTTACTGAGGAAAATAGTATGCTCACAGATGTTGCGCGCATGGTCACCGACACGTTCCAGCGCTTTAGCAACATTTGAGATTTGTAAGCTGATGGCAATTTGCCGGGCATCATTCATCATCATACTGAGATTATGCTGCATAATGCGGGCATAATCGTCATCTATGGCTTTATCTTCACGCAGCACAGCCAGAGCATTCTCGGCATCAATTTGTTCAAACGCCGCTAAGGCACGTTGCAACATTAAGCGTACTTTCTGCCCCATAACGGCAACTTCATCCAGCTGAGATTGCTGCGGTCTGTTGCCCTGCTCTTCTTTCAGCAAAGCCTTAGCAATACGTTTAGCCAGATCGCCTATGCGCTCAACATCGTTGATTGCCTTAAGTACCGACAGTACTAAACGCAGGTCGCTGGCTGCCGGCTGACGCCGGGCCAGGATGTCCAGACAGTGCTCACTGATATCTACTTCAAAGTTATTTACCTTGCGGTCGAAATCTTTAACCTGTTGCGCCAGTTCAGCGTCAGCGCCAATAAACGCCGTCATAGCGTCATCAAGCTGCTGCTGTGCCAGCGCGGCCATTTGCAGTAACCGTACGACTGCTTGTTGTAATTCTTCATCATAAGCCTGTGAATAATGGCCGCCGATTTTGCTATTTGGCATAACGCCAGTCTCCTGAAATAATCTTAAGCTGTGGCAAAAAGCAATTAACCGTAACGACCGGTAATGTAGTCTTCAGTGCGTTTTTGCTGTGGGTTAGTAAACAGATCATTGGTATTACCAATCTCAATAAGATTCCCCAGATGAAAAAACGCCGTGCGGTCTGATACCCGGGCGGCCTGTTGCATATTGTGTGTCACGATAACAATAGTGAAGTTTTGCTTCAGCTCATCAATCAGCTCTTCAATAATTGATGTTGCGATGGGATCAAGCGCGGAACAAGGTTCATCCATCAGGATAACTTCCGGGCTGACCGCAATACTGCGGGCAATGCAAAGACGTTGCTGTTGCCCACCTGATAAGCCAGTGCCAGGTTGATCTAAACGGTCTTTAACTTCGTTCCATAAACCGGCACGGCGCAGACTGGATTCTACGATGTCATCCAAATCGGCTTTGCGCTCAGCCAGACCATGCAGTTTAGGGCCATACGCGATGTTTTCATAAATCGACTTCGGAAACGGGTTAGGCTTTTGAAACACCATGCCAACCTGAGCACGTAATTGCACCACATCCAGTGACGGCTCATGAATATCGCGCCCATCCAGCGTAATACTGCCGGTCACACGACAATGTTCTATCGTGTCATTCATCCGGTTCATACAACGTAAAAAGGTTGATTTACCGCAACCTGACGGGCCGATAAAAGAGATCACTTCGTTCTGATACACATCCATGCTGATGCCATGCAGCGCTTCATTGTCGCCGTAAAACACCTTTACATCTTTCGCACTGATTTTTACCGGGGCTGAGTTACTCATGCGTTTATCCGTTACCTTAAAAATTAAATCTGTTTAGCGTGGTCTGTGGTAAACATTCTACCAGCGCTTTTCGTATTTCTTTCTCAACCAGATGGCCAGGCCGTTTAAGCCAATCATCATCAGCAGCAATACAATGATGGCAGCGGATGTACGGGCCTCGAAGAAGTTGCGCAGCTCATTGCCCTGCCACAGGTAAATTTGTACCGGTAAGGCACTGGCCTGCTCAAAAGGCGATGCCGGTACCGATGCCACAAAAGACTTCATACCAATAAGCAACAAGGGGGCAGTTTCGCCCAACGCCTGAGCCACACCTAAAATAGCACCGGTTA
>NZ_DATCSY010000337.1:0-5099 GCF_036568245.1 Rheinheimera sp.
GCACCATCTGTCGTGCGCCAGAGCATAGCGAAAGTCCGGCGGGTATACCGCACACAGTTCTGGCACTGGAACATCGCAGTAACCAGATGGAAGCCGGCTTAAACCGCCAGGCTTATGTCAGGATACAGGTGGTACTCACCGGAACTGAACTGACACAACATATTAAAGCGTTAACGTTGGGCAACATGGTTAAGGTAAGCGGTTTTTTAAACCGGCACCAAAGCCGCAGTGGACAGGCAAAGCTGGTACTGCACGCACAACACATTGAACAAATAAGTTAGGAGACAGGCAAATGTCACGTTTTTTCCGTCGCCGTAAATTCTGCCGTTTTTCTGCAGAAGGCACTGTAGAGATTGATTACAAAGATACCGCTGTTCTGAAAAACTACGTTACAGAAAGCGGCAAGATCGTACCTAGCCGTATTACTGGTACCAGCGCTAAGTATCAGCGTCAATTAGCCCGTGCTATCAAGCGCGCACGCTACCTGGCTCTGTTACCGTACAGCGACTCACACAGCTAATACAGAAGGGGTATAAGTAATGCAAATTATTCTGTTAGACAAAGTCGCTAACCTTGGTGGTTTAGGTGACAACGTAACTGTTAAGTCTGGCTATGCTCGTAACTTCTTATTCCCACAGGGTAAAGCAGTTCCGGCTACTAAGGCTAACATCGAGAAGTTCGAAGCTCGTCGTGCTGAATTAGAAGCTAAATTAGCTGCTGACTTAGCCGCTGCTAACGACCGTGCTGCTAAAATTGCTGCGCTGGGTGAAGTGACTATCGCTTCTAAAGCTGGTGATGAAGGCAAACTGTTCGGTTCAGTTGGTACTCGCGATATCGCGGATGCTATCACTGAAGCGGGCGTTAAAGTGTCTAAAGCAGAAGTGAAGTTACCAAACGGTACTTTACGTGAAACTGGCGAATTCGACATCGATCTGCAGTTACACGCTGAAGTTATCGCAACTGTTAAAGTTGTGGTAATCGCAGAAGCTTAATTGCTTGAAAGCGCACTGCAGTTGCAGTGCGCTTTTCCAATCATCTCCGTTTTATCCTCTGATATAGCCATCACACCGGCATAGATGCCTAGCCGTTAAAAATTTCTGTTACTTTGCTTTGTTATCTGCCTGTGGCAGGTTAGCATTATGCTGTTTTCGCTAACTGATACAGGTGCTATGAGCAGTACAAAAGATAAGCAGGTTGCCGCGGTTAAAATGCCGCCCCATTCAATAGATGCTGAGCAGTCAGTGCTTGGCGGCTTAATGCTGGACAATGATGCCTGGGACCGTGTTGCGGAAAAGGTGGTCGAGCAGGACTTTTACTTGCGAGCGCACCGGTTTATTTTTGCAGCCATGTCACGTCTGGCAGAATCCAGCCACCCGATCGATATTATTACGGTTTCTGAAGATTTAGAGGCCAACCAACAGTTGGACGATGTCGGCGGCTTCGCCTATTTGGGTGAAATTGCCAAAAACACGCCCAGCGCAGCAAATATTCTGGCCTATGCTGATATCGTGCGTGAGCGTGCCGTGGTGCGCGATATGATTTCAGTCGCACACGATATAGCTGATGCCGGCTACGATACCCAGGGCCGCACCTCGGCAGAACTGTTGGATTTTGCCGAAACCAAGGTATTTAAAATTGCTGAGCAGCGCGCCAATGCCAATGAAGGCCCGGAACCTATCAATGCGATCCTGGCTAAAACCATTGAAAAAATCGACGAACTGTTCCGCTCTCCGCACGATGGCGTTACCGGTGTCTCTACCGGCTATGTTGACCTGGATAAAATGACCAACGGCATGCAGCCATCGGATCTGATTATCGTTGCCGCCCGTCCATCGATGGGTAAAACCACCTTTGCGATGAACCTGTGTGAGCATGCTGCTATTACCAGTGATAAGCCGGTGCTGATTTTCAGCTTAGAGATGCCATCCGAACAAATAATGATGCGTATGCTGGCGTCTTTAGGTCGTATTGATCAGACCAAAGTGCGGACCGGTCAGCTTGAAGACGAAGACTGGGCGCGGCTGTCGTCCGCCATTGAGCTTTTGAACACCAAAGGCAAAATGTATATCGACGATGGTTCAGGCCTGACGCCGACAGAGGTGCGCTCAAGAGCGCGCCGGGTAGCACGTGAGCATGGTGGCCTGAGTATGATCATGGTCGACTATTTGCAGTTAATGACAGTGCCGGGGTTAAGCGAAAACCGTACTTTGGAAATTGCTGAAATTTCGCGTTCATTAAAAGCATTGGCAAAAGAGCTGAAGGTACCGGTAGTGGCGCTGTCTCAGCTTAACCGTTCACTTGAACAACGGGCCGATAAACGCCCGGTGAACTCTGACTTGCGTGAATCCGGCTCTATCGAGCAGGATGCTGACTTAATCATGTTTATCTACCGTGACGAAGTGTACAACGACGACAGCCCGGATAAAGGTACCGCTGAGGTGATTATCGGTAAGCAGCGTAACGGCCCTATAGGCCGGGTCAGGCTGACATTTCATGGCCGTTATTCACGCTTTGATAATTATGCCGGTAGTGCCCGTTTCGAGGAAGATTGATGCAAAGCCGCCGGCCACAGGCCATTATTGATCTTGGCGCCCTCAACCATAATTTTGCCCGGGTAAAGCAGTTGGCTCCTGCCAGCAAGGTATTGGCCGTGTTAAAAGCTAATGCCTATGGCCATGGAATGCTTGCCGTGGCGCAGGCATTAAAACACGCCGATGCGCTGGGTGTGGCCCGTATTGATGAAGCTCTGGCACTGCGCGCCGGCGGCATCACCAAACCAATAGTATTATTGGAAGGCTTTTTTCACCCGGATGAGCTGCAGCTAGTGGTTGCGTCTAATTTACAGCTGGTAATACATCACCGCGAGCAGGCAGCTGCGCTGTTAGCTGCCAGGCTGGATGCGCCGGTAAGGGTGTGGCTGAAAGTAGACTCCGGTATGCACCGTCTTGGTATTTACCCTGACGAATTTAAAGAATTACATCAGTGCTTAAGTCAAAGTAGCAATGTGCAAACGCCGATCCGTTTGATGAGTCATTTTGCCTGCTCAGATGAGCTGGCGAACCCGGCAACGCTCAGGCAATTGCAGCTGTTCCGTCAGACGATTTCGGGCGCAGAAGGTGAGGTATCGCTGGCAAATTCTGCCGCTATTTTAAACTGGCCGCAAAGCCACGGTGATTGGGTGCGGCCTGGCCTGATGTTATACGGCGTATCGCCGATGGCAGATGTCAGTGGCAATGCTCATGGCTTACAAGCGGTCATGACGTTAAGCAGCAGTGTTATCGCGGTGCGGCATGTCAAAGCTGGCGAGGCAGTGGGTTATGGCGGCAGTTGGATTGCTGCACACGATACCCGGCTGGCCGTTGTAGCGATAGGATACGGTGATGGCTATCCGCGTGCTGCCAGTAACAATGCCGACGTCGTTATTAATGGTCAGCGCTTGCCGGTTGTTGGGCGCGTATCTATGGATATGATTACTGTTGATATCGGCCAGCAGTCAGTAGCAGTTGGTGACCATGTGATTCTGTGGGGGCCACAGTTGCCGGTAGAGCAGCTTGCACAGCGGGTAGATACTATTCCCTATGAATTACTGTGTAATATTACCAGCCGCGTGCAGTTTAGCTACGCCGAATAATAACCTCCCAGCCTGCCCAGCTTGGCACATTTTCTGCTTTGAGTGATCTCCATCTATGGCATCATATTTTGCAGGAACGGGTGATGACAGTGTCAGGCTTATCAGTTAACCACTTTCAGTTACAGTATCAGTTGCTCAAGCCAGAGAGTGGCACCGATGCGTTTGCCAGCCGGCAAGATATTGCCGCAAAATCGGCAAGCGCTGTCACTCCTGACGCTAAAGCCGGCAAAACGACGGCTCATGCCGAGCCTGAGACTGAGCAACAGAATGCCTTTCTGGATCAGTTGATGGAGCAAATGCTGGCAAATCGCATTGGGCTTGATAAGCAAAAATACGATGAAATTCAGCAGAAGATAGCACAGGTAGAAGCAGAGAAAGATGCGTTGGCAGAGCAACCAGCCAGCGCAGAGCGTGATAATAAGCTATCGGCGCTTGATGATAAGCTAACGCAGCTGAACAAAGCACTCGAAGGGTTGATAGAGCAAGCGAACCGCAACCGGGAGCGTAAAGAGCGTTCGGAGCAGGCTGCAAAAGACGTAATAGCACAATACCGCAATGCTGCGTTTGTGAAACAGCAGCCGACTATCTTCTTATAGTCGGCATCGGGTAGTTACTTATCAAAGCTGACTTCGATATGCACCTTGCCAAAGTCGGAGTCAAATGGCATCAGAATTTTCGCACCTTCTGACTTATGAGAGATAGTATGGCCTTTGCCTGATACTACAACAGGTGTCGCCATGGTGAAGTCATAGCCTTTTTCACCCAGTATCCGCTTAGCACCACCTGTCACCATGTTAGTGATTTCGCCGACCATATCAGTGACATCAGGCGTAATGCCTTTTGGCCGCTCGCCCAACATGCGAAACATGATTTCTACTGCTAACGACTCTTCAAAGGTGATAGAAAAAGAGCCTTTGGTTTGTGGGCTGACCATACCGATTAAGCCGGATACATCACCACGTGCCACTTCATCTTTTTTTATCCGAGGTTGTCCCGGTGTGATGGTGGTGTTGGCCATCGTACTTAACACATTGACCAGAGACGATAAAAACGGGTTTATAAATTCTACATTCATGTCAACGCCTATCAGAATACGGTATCAGGGCTACAGCTTGTTTAAGATTAGAAACCTTTTTGTAAATTAACAAGCCAGATCCTTGATATGGAAAAGTTTTATTGTTTTGCCTTGCAGGTTTTGCATAAGCCATGCGCTTCTATAGTTTGGTGCTTAATCACAAACCCTTGCGCGACTGCCTGACGGTTAAATTCTTCATGCAATAGATCTGAGTGTAGCTCTGTTACATTGCCACACTGATCGCATATCAATAATTGTGCCGGATGATGCTGGCCAAAATGATGACAGAGTAAAAAAGCATTGCTTGATTCAATCTTGTGAATAAACCCCTGCTCAGTCAGAAACTCCAGCGCCCGGTAAACCGTAGCAGGTTTGGCGCCCGGTTCTGTCTGC
>NZ_DATCSY010000338.1:0-5078 GCF_036568245.1 Rheinheimera sp.
GTTGGCACCGGCGACCTGTTTTAGCGCTTCTTCAATGTGGGTAGGAGCCAGCAGTGTCAGGCTGCTTTCATCGATCACGCTGAGCGCAACAGGCAGAGTATCTGCCTGCACCGCTGTACGGGAAGCCGTCGTTGTAATGCGTTCAATGCTTTCTTGCTGTGCCAGTGTCTGGCAGGTCATTATTGCGCAAAATGCGCTCAGTATAGCGTGATGAGTCGTCATAACATTCTGTGAATAAAGGCAAACTGGATAAATGCTAACACTGCTGCAGGGCGTTGAGCCAGCCAAACCGTCAGTACCGGCGGGGTTTTAACACTGAATCGCTTCAGATTGAAGAAACTGCAGATACGAAGCGTTACAGCTATGCTAAATTCGTGGCAACAAAGCCAGGCTGGCTGACGATGAAGGAGCGGTCACATGAGTGATTTCAATACATTACATAACAGAGCTGTATGGTTTGATATACCGGTGGCAGAGCTAAAGCGTGCCGCTGCATTTTATTCCGCTGTGCTGGCGGTGAAGGTTGAAACTTTTATGGAAGCGGGTTTTAGCTTTGCAGTACTTGAGCACAGCGACGGTAACGGTGGTTGCCTGGTGCCGAACCCGGCAGATATCAGCGACAAAGGCGTGATGTTGTACCTCAATGTTAACGGCAGAATACAAGACGCTGTGGCGAAGGTGAACCTACACGGCGGTAAAGTGTTACAGGCGGTGCATGCAATAGGGCCACATGGCTTTCGTGCTGTTGTTATTGATAGTGAAGGCAACAGGGTTGTGCTTCATTCAGAGACTAATGCCTGATATCTGAATAATGCGGTTAATTTTCTGACATCTATAGTAGGGAAGGGTATTTTATAAAAATTACCACCACCCGTTTAACGCTAAGTGCTACGCAGCCTGCACAGAGGGTTTGTTGCAGGCTGTGGCTTTACCAATGTTTACTAAATTGCAGCCCCAGGCCGTTTAAGCCTGCCGTTGGGGTTATCTGCACGCCATAAAACGGCTCGGCAAAATAGTAGCTGGCAGCCATACCAATAAGCGCGCCGGCCAGCACATCACGGGTATCGTGATGATCGTTCTTTACCCGACTGTAGCCGACATAACTGGCCAGGGCATAAGCGGGCGCACCATATTGCCAGCCATAACGGCGCTGCAAAAAGGCGGCCCCCTGAAATGCCATTGAGGTATGCCCGGAAGGGAATGCATCGTTATCTGAGCCATCGGGCCGGTTTTTATGTATTGCAGTTTTCAGCACATAGGTCGCAGCAACCGTGCTGGCAAAGCTGTAGTAAAACTGCGTCGCACCTTCACTGTCATCCAGATACTGCGTCATGCCAAAGGCTGCAGCAGGCAGCGCCACGCGCAGCACGTCCGCGGCGGTGTCACTGTTAGCATTAGCCTGTTGTAGCGGGATAAAAACCAGAACTGTCGCCAAAGTGACAGCTAAAATACCTTTTAACATTACAGCTCCATTATGGTTAGCAAGTCAGTGTTGGCAGATCACAGTTCCAGATACTGTGGCCAGCCCAATAGTGGGTTAGTCAAACCTTGTTTACCTTCCAATGCATCGAGTTTTTCCGGGCTGGCGTTGTTGTTAGCCAACGTCTGATAATCCCTGGCAAAATGCAGTGTGCGTAAAAGTGCAGGAATAAAGTGCTGGCCTAAATCAGCGCGAATAGCTTCACTGTTGGCATCTGGTAACAGTGCCAGTGTGGCCTCGGTTTGCAGCTGGAAAAACGTTTCGCTGAACCAGTGTGGTTGTAACTGAAGGCTGCGGATTTTTTGTTTTAAATCCTGCCGTACTTTGTCGGCGCCGGTTAGCGCCCGGTAAAACACCACCTCGGCCAGTACTTCTTCCAGGCTAAAATGCTCAAACTCATCAAAATGGGTGCGGGCATAAAACTGCTGTTGCAACAGCTGCATTGACTGGGTGCGGCGGTGTTCTTTTAATGCTTGCTGATACTGCGCCCAGCCATCCCATTCATCGGCATCGGGTGGCGTGGCAACGGCTTGCAACAGCTGTTCTTCGACATCGCCATATAGCGAGGTTTTACCGGTTTTTTTGCTGACAGCCGCTAACATGCTCCAGCCTTTCTGAAATGGTTTAACCAGGCCTTCCGGCGCCAGCAGTAAGGCCAGCGCCCGCTGACGGTCATTGTCGCTCAGCTGTTGTAACCCCAGGCTGACAACACCTATTACATCGTAGGCCGCCTGTTCCAATAGATGCATTTTATACTTGTTGTAGAATTTGTCGGCAAATTTCAGGCTCATCAGCACAGCTTTGGTTTTAACCTGTTTTAGCTGTTCACTGCTTAAGCCTTCCTCGGCCTGAGCTTTGTTAATCACCTGAGTTAAAAACGGGCCATTGTTGCTGTCGCGAAGTATTAACTGCATGTACTACACCTTTAATCCAGGAAGCTGAACATATCGTCCACTTCACTGTATTCATCGTCTGTGGCCTGGTTTTTCTCTTTAGCCTGTAGTACCAGCTCGGAAGCAAATTTGCTGATAATGCCTTCCCAGCCGGAATTCTCGTTACGGATAAGGGCTTTAATGGCGCTTTCTACTTCAGGTGTCAGCTGGCGGATCAGCGCCAGCAGGCTGCGTGGGTCATCAATACCCAGGTTGTGGGCGTCTTCAGCCTGATGCCGTTCGGTATAGGCTTCAGCTTCTTCCAGATGCTCTTCGTCTTCGTACAGTTTGTCTTCCCAGTAGTTTTCGTACTCAAGCACTTCACCGCGGTACAGCTCGATAAACGGGATGCTAAGATAAAACAAGCCGGCCGGATCTTCAGCAATGCACTCCAGCACGGCAGCTTGTTTGTCTTCGGTATCCTGAGTGCGGATAAGGTAGGTAAGAAAATCAAAGGTATGTTGCTTTAATTCTTCAGCATTGTTTTTAATTTTCTCTTCCCAGTACAGCGGTTGCTGACAAACGATGTCGCGGATCCGCTCCGGGCTCATCAGCTCTGACATAATTGACGGGAAAGAAATATCATGTTCGCTGTTAATCTGAGTCAGTGTAACAATATCAATATTCTCAATGACTTCTACTAGCTGGTCATCACTCATGGTGTTAGCGATCAGTTCAAATTTTTTACTGGCTTGCTTAGGTTCAATTACAGCCAGCTCTTTAATCTCTGCTACAGCAATTTCAATTAAACTGGTACTCATTAAGCTTATTCTCCCTTAAAGCGGATGTCGTCATACTGATCGTCATAGCCGTCTTGGTCGCTATCGTCATCTGCGCCGTAGTCATCACTGTCGTAATCGTAGCCATCGTTATCGCTTTCATCATCAGCATCGTCCTGAGAGTTATTCGCGCTGCTGCGACTGACAGCCTGTACTTTACCGGCGTTGTCTAGCATAAATAGCACTGCGCAGGCTTCGATTAACGCAAACTCAGAATAAGAGCGTACAGCTTTAACCAGCTCCAGATCAGCATTATTGAAAGCTACAGAGGTTTTAAACTCGTCCCAGACAGGCGCTGTAGCGGTATTTAGCCACTGCTGCCATTTGGGTTTTGCTGCCGGTGGAAATTTTACCCGGCCATACAGCGCTACCGGTAAATACTCCGGTAATGATTCCAGCATTTGTGGATCAGCAAGCAGTATGGCTTTGATCTTGGCGGTAAATTGTTCCAGCGCCTTGGGTGTATCCGGATCCATGTAGGATTCGATATTTTCCAGCGCATCAGTTTGCAGAGCACGCAGCCGTGCAGTATTTAATTTCGTTGCCATAACACTCTTACACGCTAAGGGGCTTAAGAATAATACTGATCCCACAGCTCCTGCATGGCCGCGGCGGGGTCGGTGACAATAACATTGTTAAAATCTTTAATAAAAGCAGCTTTCTGTTTTGGATCTGACAGCAAATCGTATGCAGCTTTCACCCGCTGCAGCTGTACGGAAGCCTGTTCTTTCTCTTCTTCACTGAGGCCATGCAGTTTATCCGGGTGGTACTTATTGGCTAAGCGGCGGTAGGCTTTTTTAATGTCGTCATCGCTGGCATTGGTTTTGACACCAAGTACGCGAAAATGATTAATCATAATGTGTCCCGAAAAATCTACTAAATGCCGAAAAACTATGAGGAGTTACATTGCCTGCGCCGCCGCAAGTATTTACGGCAGACAGCAGGCGATAATAGCAGATTGTACGGACTACTTCACCTGTAGTGGCTGACAGATTTATTAGTGCGGCACAAACCAGGCTGGGTTTACCGGCGAAGTGAACATCAGTGGTGCAAACTTATTAAAATGCGCGGCGTTATCCGGGCATTGGATATTATCCGGGTAATGTTTTTTCCAGGCATCGTTCACCAGATATAACGTATTCCCATGCACGGTTACACCTTCCACTGCAGTTTGCACCATTTTCTCATATGCAGGGCAACTGCTGTCAGCCGGGGTGGGGGCATAGTAGGCCATTTGCTGCACAAAAGGCGCTTGCTGTTGGCTGATATCAAGGATCCAAAGCTGATCATCATTACGAGCCACCGCCACCAGATAGCCGGGGTGGCCAGCTTTGGGACTTGGCAGGTAATCTAAATCATTAATCGGGTGGTCTTTGCTATCAGGCACCGGCAAAGCCAAACCGGTATCCTGCACTTTGACATAAGTATCCTGTTGCCAGAATGTGTCGTCGTAAGCGGTCTTGAAAATCATTGGGGCATTCTCAGCATTTTGTTCCAGGCCGAGATATAAATTTCCCGCATTATCAAAAGCTAAACCTTCTATGCCGTCATTAGGGAAGTTGCCAACATTAGCTGTTTTTGGAAACTGTACCGGTCGCACAGCAGTAATCTCGGCACGACTAAGGGCTTTATCGGTTTCAATTTTAACCAGCAAAGTCGGATAGTCGGTTGAGTTCGTTTCGCCATAGCGTGCTTTACATTCGGCGCTTAAGCTGACAAAAGATGAGTCTTCAGTCACGCTGACAAATACCGTATCATTCTGCCTGTCCCAGGTCAGCGCTTCAAAATCCGGATACTTGCTAAACAGCTCACCAAAACAACCTTTTAATATATCCTCGGCTACTGTTATTTGTAATGGTGGTGCGTTAAGCGCAGCTGTTTGTGGGT
>NZ_DATCSY010000339.1:0-3129 GCF_036568245.1 Rheinheimera sp.
GTGCCTTTACCGGGTTCTGGCACATTGCCGGCGTAATGTCTTTGCCGTTCTTCGCAGCTGTCAGCGCAGTCTGGCTGTCTTTACTACACCAGATATGCTGCATTTGCAGATAAGTATCAGAGCCCAGGCCGTTGCGTGGAAAAGCCAGGTAGCGCACTGTAATGCCGGCATCGTTATATTGCTGCATTTCCTGGTGTAACTTACGACAGTAACCACAGGTTGGATCGGTAAAAACGTTGATCACATACTTTTCATTCTTAGCTTTGTATTCAATAGTATCGTTCTTACTTGCCACCAGCTGTTTTTGAATGTAAGGCCGCATTTGCTCATCGTTTACCAGTACCCTGTTTTTCAGATCGTAAATATTACCCTCGATAAAGTACTGGCCGTCTTTTGTGGTAAAAAACAACCCTCTGTTGGTAAACACCTGTAATAGCCCGTCCAGAGGCGCATCAGCCACGGCATTGACCGTCAGATTCAACTGGCCGAACTGCTCACGTACCTGTTCATACTCGGCCTCCGGCACCTTAAGCTGAGCCTGCGCTGAGGCGATAAATCCGAGACTGCATAAGGCTACAACAAACTTCTTCATATACTTTCCTGCTAAGCGCCTAAGGGCGCGGATGATGTTGCTGGTGCAGGCTTTGCAAACGCGCCTGCGCGACATGGGTATAAATTTGTGTCGTCGACAAATCACTGTGGCCTAACAGCATTTGCACAACCCGCAAATCGGCTCCATGGTTCAGTAAATGGGTAGCAAAAGCATGACGCAGCGTATGCGGCGACAGCTCAGCCTGAATGTGCGCTACTTTGGCATAAAATTTAATACGGTGCCAGAAGGTTTGCCGCGTCATTTGCTGCGCCCGGCTGCTGGGAAACACCACATCCAGCAACTGGCCGCCCAGCAGCAATCCCCTTCCCTGCTGTAAATACAACCTTAGCCAGTGTGCGGCCTCTTCGCCCATCGGCACCAGACGTTCTTTCTGCCCTTTACCGGTTACTCTAACCAGACCGTGCTGCAGGTTAATTTGTTGCATCGACAAACCAACTAATTCAGAAACACGCAAACCACTGGCGTACAACAGTTCAAGCATCGCCTTGTCACGAAACTGAATGGGGTCGTTTACATCCGGCGCACTGAGTAAGGCGTCAACATCCTGCTCAGACAGAGTTTTTGGCAAACTGCGGCCAATTTTGGGGTTTAATAACTGGCTTAGCGGGTTCTGCGCTATTTTGCCACTTTGATGCACATAAGCATAAAACCGGCGCAAGCTGCTAAGCGCCCTTGAAGTACTGCGCGGGCTGAACGCTTTATCTATGCGCTGCGCCAGATAGCGGTTTAGCAGCTGGCTGTCGGCATCAAGCAAGTTCTTTTTTCGCTGCGCCAGAAAGAGCGCAAACTTTCTTAAATCAGTACCATAAGCTGTTAGCGTGTGTTCGCTGACGCCTTTATCCAGCCATAGCTGATCAAGAAATTCCGTAATAAGCACAGCGTCGGCTGCCTGTAGCCGGGCTTTTTGTTCTGCCATAAGAGTCCGCCTGTAAAACCTCAGCAATGGTACCGTAAGCCAGGCATCCGGCAAAGCCGGGATTTTGCAACACCCGCTAATCTGCTACACTGCGCACACTTTTTAGCGCCCCAAAGTTGTAATGAGAACGGCATGAAAATTGGCTTATTTTATGGTTCAACCACCTGCTACACCGAAATGGTGGCAGAGAAAATTCAGGCGCTGATTGGCGCTGATACTGTTGAGCTTAACAATATCAAACACACGCCGCTTAGCCGGATGGCTGACTACGATATTCTGATCCTGGGCCTGTCTACCTGGGACTTTGGCGAGATACAGGAAGACTGGGAAGCGCACTGGGATGATATCAGTGGCGTAAACCTCAGCGGTAAAATTATTGCTATTTACGGCATGGGCGACCAGCTTGGCTATGCCGAATGGTTTATCGACGCCGTCGGTATGTTGCATGACGCTATTGCGCCGCAACAACCAGTGCGGATCGGTTTTTGGCCAACCGCAGGCTACGACTTTATCGCCTCTAAGGCGCTGACGGCGGATGGTGAATTATTTTACGGTTTAGCATTGGACGATGAAAACCAGTACGACCAGACCGACGAGCGGCTAAATGACTGGGTTAGCCAGATATTGCAGGAAATAGCTCAGCGCTTATAAAACAGATAGATATGTCAGTTCTGTTTACATTCTCGCTGACACGTTTTGACTGTACATTTGTAAACAGATGATATGTTAACAGATTTTATTTCAGGCACGGATATTGCTGTAGAATTGGCGTTATTAAGAGCATCGCTATAAGTTGTTTAAGCGCAGTCTGTCTTAACAGCGCGCTCCTCAAGGATAAGGAGTTGTGTATGAATAAATTAGTATTAACCAGCCTGACTATGGCTGCAGTTGTAGGCAGTTTTAGTGCACAGGCAGCGCTGACCAGCATCCGTAACTGCGAAGTTACCCCTGCAGCTGTTCAGATAACCAGTATTCAGAAGCAAAGTGCAGGTAGTACGCCTATTTTGCTTCCGGCAGGTACAGGTGTGCCAAGCGACTGCCTTGGTGTATATAACGACAAGACTGTTTATCCGGCTGGAGTTTACGAGTTTGGCTCTGGCCTTAACTCAAACCTGGGTTGGAAAGATACCAGCTTTTTAAACGATACATCGCTGTTCGGCCCTTATGGTGCTTTTGTTGATCAATCCGATCTGCAGGATCTAAAAGACAAAGACGTGTTTGTTGACCCGGGCTGGATTTTTGTCGGTAAACTTGATTTAGACAATGGCGAATACCAGCGAGGTACCGTGAAGCGAGATGGTTTTGAAAGCTACACCTTTGAGGAAGATATTATCAGCATAAGCGGTGGTACTTCAGGCACCTGGACTTATACACCACCTAAATATAATCCTCAGACATTGATGAATATACTGGGTGCCAATAAGTTCTTTGATCAGGCCGCAGTAATATTTAAAAGCAGTCATGATTACGCGATTTATAATTTCTCGCTGAAAGATTTGCTGCTGGATCCTGTAGTGGGTACAGACGACGAGAACTATATGTTTAGCGGTACCTGGGATATGTCTAAGGTTCTTAAGACATCAAATGGTAAAAACCCAGC
>NZ_DATCSY010000340.1:0-7323 GCF_036568245.1 Rheinheimera sp.
GCATCCGTTTTAAATCACTGGCACCTTTGTTGGTACCGATAAAAGCGAACAAGTCTATTTTGCCGCTTTCCATCAACACGCCCACCGTTTCGCGGCCGCGGCCATAAATGATGTTAATGACGCCCGGCGGAAAGCTTTGCATAAAGGCCTGCAGCAATGGCTGAATGAGCAGCACACCGTATTTAGCCGGTTTAAAGATCACGGTATTACCCATGATCAGCGCTGGTATTAACGTGGTAAAGGTTTCATTCAGCGGGTAATTAAACGGGCCCATACACAGCGCCACACCGACCGGTACACGGCGGATTTTACCTAAGCTGCCCTGTTCAATAATAAAATGGCTGGCATCTCTGTCCTGCTGTTTTAACGCGTTGATGGTATCGCGGATATAATCGCAGGTACGATCGAACTCTTTAGCTGCGTCGGGGTAGGTTTTACCGATTTCCCACATCAACAGCCGAATAACTTCATCGCGCTGTTGCTGCATTAAACCCAGAAAGGTTTCGACATGTTGAATACGTTCCAGCACCGCCATCGTTGGCCAGGCACCGCGGCCTAGATCATAGGCTTTAACGGCGCTATCAAGTGCTTTTAATGCCGTGTCGGCGTCAAGCAACGGGGTATGCCCCAGCACCACTTGCTGTAATTCATCGCTGTGGTCACTGCGCAGATACACCGGGCTAACAACCGGGCTGAGCTCGCCAAGCCACTTGACTAACTCACCATTTAACAGGTATTCCCGCTGGGTAATAACGGCGTTATGGGCAAACTGTGCCGGAATATCCGCCGCCTGCGGAAAAACGCTTACTAAACTCATGCCTTGCTCCTTTGCTAACAAATAATTGCCTTGGTTGTTAGTCAGGGTCAGATGCGACGCTTGCCCGGCTTAGGCCGGATCTTGTTATTTTTTTCTGCATTTTTGTGCTGTTAACTGTTTCCGGTTGCAACACCCGATGTGCTCGCCACAGCAACTCGCTCGCTTTCGCTCACTCAGACACTCTGTGGCTGTGCGCTTCGGGGTTTCAACCTGCTACCTTAGTTATGCCGGAAAAAAACTAAGCAGACCGTCTCCCGCAAGGATGCGTGACAAATTCGTCCGGAACGAATTTGAACAGCTCCGCTGGCCCAACGGGCAAACTTCATGGATGAAGTTTGTAATGGAGCTCCCAGGGATGGGTTTACGGCGTGTCTGCGTGTTTTATTGCGGCGTCACCAACCACCAATACCGGCCCAATCATCACTTCACAAACACCGACGGCCGGTTTTGCGCCCAAAAGCCATTAAAATGATCTTTACTGACGATAGCGCCGGTATGCTCGACCACAAACCCTGCCAGACGCGCAGCGAACTTCACTGCATGCTGCGGTGCAATACCGCCTAAACGCGCCGCTAAATAGCCACCATTAAACGAATCACCGGCTGCTGTGGTATCCACCACTTTCTTCACAGCATGTGCCTGAGCCGTAAAGCCTTTTTGCTGATAGCGGCCGTTGATGCCGTTTTTGCCATCTTTGACAATAATCTCTGCCACCCCCAGCTCAACGAGCTGCTCAACCACATCATTGGTGGTCTGGGCGCCAAACAACACTTTGTGATCATCCAGCCCAGGCAATGCCACATCCGCTAAGCTGTAAGCCTGAATAAAGGCGGCCTTGGCGTTGTCGGCATGCGGCCACAATGCCGGGCGGTAATTCGGGTCGAATACAACCTGGCTGCCGCTGGCTTTTAACTGCTGCACAAGCTCAAACAACTGTGCGCGGTCGCTGTCAGACAGAATGGCCAGCGTAATGCCGGAGAAATAAAACATGTCGCAGCCTTGCAGCGCAGAAAAATCCAGCTGCTGATTAAAGCATTGCAGCGTTTGCTTCGCTGCTGAGCTGTCGCGCCAGTAAACAAAACTGCGCTCACCAAAAGCATCGGTATTAATCATATACAGGCCGGGCCGGGCCGTTTTGGTACGCAACATCAGGCTGGTATCAATTTTCTCCCGCTCTACCGCCCGTACCAGTTTATCGCTGATAAGATCAGTACCCACGGCGGTAAAAAACTGCACATCAACTGGCACTTCGCTGGTTCGTTTTAAGTATACGGCTGTGTTGAATACATCACCGGCAAAGTTCTGGTGATAAACGTTATCGACCAGCTGATATAACTCGACCATGCACTCGCCCATAATGACAATACGTTTGCTCATGCTGCTACTCCTTATGCTGCGGTTTTAAGCTGGCGTGCGATAGCGCTTGCGGCGCTGGCCAGCTCGCTTATTTGGCCCCATTGCTGGGTTTTCACCAGATTAGCCGGAGTTAACCATGAACCGCCAGCAACAAACACGTTTGGTAGTGCTAAAAAATCGGCCAGATTGTGCTGGCCAATACCGCCGGTCGGGCAGAACCGTACTTGCTGAAACACACCGCGCAGCGCTTTTAGCATCTCGATACCGCCGGATAAATGCGCCGGAAAAAACTTCACTTCCGTCAGACCGTATTCATACGCCATGGCAATTTCAGACGGCGTTGCTACCCCAGGTGCAAAGGGCAAACCGGTTGCGAGCATCGCCTCTAACAGCTTGGGTGTACTAGCCGGGCTAACCAGAAACTGCGCACCGGCATCTTTACAGGCATTGGCATCAGCGGCTGACAGCACAGTACCTGCACCTACCAGCAAATCAGGCAACGCGCTACGGATAGCAGTAACCGCTGCCAGCGCCTGGCGCGTGCGCAGCACTACTTCAACCGAGCTAACTCCGCCATCGGCCAGGGCTTTGGCAATAGCTACCGCTTCATCGGGTGTATCTGCCTGAATAATGGGTAATAAAGCCGGGCCTTTGACCACAGAAGACAATAACGGGGGTAAAGACGACATCAGGCCTCTCCTGCAAAAACGGCCAGCGCAGCAGCTGGCCCGGTAGCTAATTGTTGATAGGCAGCGCGCACTGCCGGGAAAAAGGCTTTGTTCAGGCTCAGTTCGGCCGGGAACACCGCATCCACCGCCAGAAACAGTGCCACATCAGTATCAGCCTGGCCGGTACACTGGGCCGCGACAGCCAGTAAAGGCTCAGCCAGTGGATCTACCAGCTTTTCGTTATCTTTATAACGCTTCACAATAAAACGACACCAGGCAGCAATGGCAAATGCCAGTTTATCTATGGGTTTACCAGAGGCTAAGTTGTCACGAATGGCCGGCAGTACACGCATAGGCAGTTTTTGCGAACCATCCCAGGCAATTTGCGCCAGTAAATGCCTGATGGCCGGGTTACGAAACCGCGCTAATATATCGTTGCTGTACTGCTGAACATCCAACTCAGCCGGTGGCGTAAACGATGGCATAATCTCATCGCTTATCATCTGCTGAATAAACTGCGTCAGCGTTTTATCCTGCATGGCGTCGAATACAGTTTCATAACCCAGTAATGAACCAACATACGCCAGCGTTGAATGCGGTGCGTTTAGCAGCCGCAGTTTGGCTTTTTCAAAAGCACTGACATCCTGCGCATAAATCACACCGGCTTGCTGCCAGGCCGGCCGGTCGGCCGGTAAAATGTCTTCTATCACCCACTGCACAAAAGCTTCGCGCTTAATAGGCCAGTTATCCGCTACGCCCAGCACCTCTGCTACCTGTGCTTTAATTGCATCATCTGTTGCCGGGGTAATGCTGTCGACCATGGTACAGGGGCTAATCAGTTGCTGGCTTAACCAGTTTGCGATAGTCGGGTCTTTTTGCTCAGCGTAGGCAATTAACGCACTACGCAGTTTATGGCCGTTGTCGGTCAGGTTGTCGCAGCTTATAACGCAAAACGGTGCGATATTGGCCTGAAACCGTGCCGCCAGTGCAGTAAACAATAAACCAATAGCCGTAACCGGTTGCTGGTTTCCTGTTAAGTCTTGCTGTATTTGCGTATGAGTTAAGTCGAGCTGACCACTGCCATTTAGGCAATAGCCTTTTTCGGTAATGGTCATGGTAACGTATTTAGTGCTGGCAGCCGTTAAACGCGCCAGTACCTGTGGGTATTGTTCGCTGGCAATAAGCACTTCCTGTACTGAGCCTATCACCTGATAGCTTTGTACTGCGTCCAGCACCGCCAGCGTATACAGGCCATCCTGCGGTGTCAGCGCCTGGCTGACATCAGGTGAGCGCATAGATACGGCGCTGATAGCCCAGTCGCCGCCATATTGCAGTGCCTGTTCGGTATACCAGGCCTGATGGCCGCGGAAAAAGGCGCCGGGGCCTAAATGCACAATGCCGATTTTAGGTTTGTGCTCAGCCAGCCGGTAAGCGGGTAGCGGTAGTTTGCCGTTTAGACTCGCCAGAGCCTGATTACTAAGATTTGCCATTCATGATTCCTGCTATTTGCTGCAGTGTAGGCTTGGACAGTTTGTTACACGCAGAGACGTCGTAAATACATCCTTGTAGACTCCTCTGCAGCATCCATGCTGCAGACGCTCTGCTTAGTAGCAAACTGCCCCGCTGTTAGATTGTGCTTAACATTATTTCAACTGATACGCTTTCTTTACCAGACCGTACGTCAGCTCATACGCCAGCTCGCCGGCTTCTTCTTCGGTTAAACGGTGTTCAGCAACTAAACCTGCCAGGAAGCGGCAGTCGATACGCCGTGCCACGTCGTGCCGGGCCGGGATCGACAGGAAAGCACGGGTATCATCGTTAAAGCCCACAGTGTTATAAAAACCGGCCGTTTCAGTTACCTGATGACGAAAGCGCAGCATGCCTTCCGGGCTGTCATGGAACCACCAGGCCGGGCCCAGTTTCAGTGCCGGGTAATGGCCGGCCAGTGGCGCCAGCTCGCGGGCGTAGGTGGTTTCATCCAGTGTAAACAGAATAATATTCAGGCTGGCTTCGTTGCCGTATTTCTGCAGCAGCGGTTTTAACGCCTGTACATATTCGGTCGGGCTTGGAATATCAGCGCCTTTATCAGCACCGAAACGATCGAAAATGATTTTGTTGTGGTTGCGATGCGCACCCGGGTGAATTTGCATGGTCATGCCATCTTCCAGGCTCATGCCAGCCATTTCGGTCAGCATCTGGCCGCGGAACAACTCGGTGTCTGCTTTGCTGGCTTTACCACTTAAACAGCGTTGAAATAACGCCGCCGCTTCTTTCATCGGTAAATCAGCGGTCAGTGCCGTTGGGTGGCCATGATCTGTTGCCGTTGCGCCGTGGTCACGAAACACTGCACGGCGTTTACGCAGCGCCGCCAGGTAACCTTGCCAGCTTTGCGTGTCTTCACCGGTAATCTCGCCCAGTTTGGCGACATTAGCCGCAAAATCAGCACGATCTGCATCGACCACATCATCGGGGCGGAAGGTGGTAATAACCCGGGTTTCAAAGCCAGTACCTTTTAATTTGGCATGGTGTTTTAAATCGTTCAGCGCGCCTTCGGTAGTGGCGATAAGCTCGATATTAAAACGCTGCAGTAAAGCACGCGGTTTAAATTCCGGCTTGGCCAACTGTGCGTTAATACTGTCGTAGTAGTGATCGGCTGTTTCTTCGCACAGGGTTTCGGTTAAACCGAATACGTCGTGAAATACTGTGTCCAGCCAGATGCGCGACGGCGTGCCGCGGAACAGGTAATAGTGTTTAGCAAAAATATGGAATATTTTGCGGTAATCGCTTTCTACCACAGCACCGTCTTTACGGCGGATACCTAACTCTTCGAGCTTAATACCCTGGCTGTACAACATGCGAAACACGTAGTGATCCGGCAGCAGCAACAGTGCGGTGGCATTATCCCAGTTGGCATCTTCAGCAAACCAGCGTGGGTCGGTATGGCCATGCGGGCTGACTATCGGCAAGTCTTTAATTTGCTGATATAAACGCCGGGCGATATCGCGCACCACAGGATCAGACGGAAATAACCGGTCCGGGTGCAGTTCTAAGCGACGACTTTGTGCCATATTGATGTCCTGTTTCTTAAAGTAGTTAAATTCAGTAATTTCAGCGTTTACAGCGTGACGCCGTTTTTCCAGATCGCAATTTCACGGTTGTCAGACACTTCATTACGTGTCGCTTTACCTGATGCCACGTCAATCAGATAACGGAAAAAGTCATGACTGAACTGCTGCGCATCCTGGCCTTTTTTCAGCAAGCCACCGGCGTCAAAATCTATCCATTGGGGCTTGCGGGCCGCCAGTGACGAGTTTGACGAAATTTTCACCGTCGGTGCCGGAAAGCCAAGCGGTGTGCCCCGGCCTGTGGTAAATAGCAGTAACGTAGCGCCGGCAGCAGTCAGTGCCGTAGATGACACCGCATCATTACCCGGGCCTTCCAGCAGCGTCAGGCCGCTTTGTTTGGCCGTGTCACCGTAGCGGATCACCTGATTCACCACCGCTGAGCCACCTTTTTGAATAGCACCGAGTGATTTCTCTTCCAGCGTGGTTAAACCACCATCTTTGTTGCCCGGACTGGGGTTTTCATACACCGGCTGTTTGTTATCAATAAAGTACTGTTTAAAATCGTTTACCAGCCCAACGATGTCGCCAAACACGGTTTCATCTTTGGCACGGGCCATAAACACCTGCTCAGCACCAAACATCTCCGGTGTTTCTGTCAGCACCACTTTGCCGTTCGCGGCTGCCACTAAATCGGCAATGCGTCCAACCAGCGGGTTAGCGGTTAAGCCGCTTAAGCCATCAGAGCCGCCACATTTCATACCAACCACTAAGTCCGACACCGGGCTCAGGCTGCGTTTATCCTGGCGCATTTGTGTTACCAGCTCAGCAACCGAGTCCAGCCCCTGCTCAATCTCATCTTCGACCTGCTGCGCATTAAACGAGCGGATACGGCTCAGGTCGACACCGGGGCTGGCAGCCAGTAGCTTACTTAACTGGTTATTTTCGCAGCCCAGGCCCATCACCAATACACCACCGGCATTCGGGTGCTGAATAAGGCCGGCCAGCAAACGCCGGGTGTGATCTAAATCGTCGCCCAGCTGCGAGCAGCCAAACGGGTGGGTAAAGGCATAAATACCGTCGATATCATTGCTATACAGTTTGCGTGCCTGCTCGGCTACCCGCATAGCGGCACGGTTAACGCAGCCTACTGTGTTGATGATCCACAGCTCGTTGCGGGTACCTACTTTGCCGTTGGCGCGGCGGTAACCCATAAATTCGGTCGGTAAGCCAGGTGGAAACGCCAGCGGCTGCGCCTGACAACCGTCATAGCGGTAATCAATCTGGCCGCTTAGCTTAGTCGCCAGGTTATGCGAGTGAATATGCTCGCCGGCTTTGATATCGCAGGTTGCGGTGCCAATGGCGAAACCATACTTCACAACTGCATCGCCTTTAGCGATGTCGGTAAGAGCCACCTTGT
>NZ_DATCSY010000341.1:0-3559 GCF_036568245.1 Rheinheimera sp.
TGTTTGTCCATTACCTTGCCCTGAACACTTTCAATATGGTTGACATAATCAACCATAAAGCCAATAATAAAGTTGATTATATCAACCAACTTAATAAAAACCAGTCAGGAGTTAATGATGTCTGATATTCATATTTGCCCAACCTGTAATGCCAGAGCCAAAAAAGTCCGCACTGCAGATAGCCAGGACTACCAGCTAAAAGCCGTGCAGGATGATGATGCGTTTGCCAAAATTAACCAGTTAAAGCAAATGCTGGAAAAAGAAAAAAGCCGCAATGCGGCGCTGAAAGAAAAATTAGCCGCACTGCAGGCGTGATATTTTGCCTGACGCAATATCATTGAAAACAGCTTACTTCAGCAGCTGTAGCAGATTACTGTAACTGTCTGTCCACATTAGTGCCGGATTGTCTGCCGTTGGCCAGGGCCGTGTCGCCTGACGGATCAACGTCTGCTCAGCAAAGCGCTTATTGGCGCTAATCAGCACCCATTCAGTCGTCGGCTGATAACCCTGTGCCGGCAGCGCCAGAAAATACGCCTGTTTTTGTATCGCCGCGGCATGGTTACGCAACAATGCGGTTAAATCCAGATAGTTGTTTGACACATGTACCGCTAACACGCCATCGGGTTGCAGGTGCTGCCAGTACAGTTGCATCGCTTGCGCCGTTAATAAATGCTGCGGAATGCTGTCGCTGGAAAAAGCATCAAGCACCAGAACATCAAATTGCTGCTTCGCGGTTTGCAACTGCTGCGCCAGCAGTAAGCGGCCATCACCACTGTGCAGGGTTATCTTAGCGCCACTGTCAGCCAGGTAGGTGAAATGCTGCTGTGCGGCATCTATCACCAGTGGGTTAATTTCATAAAAACTGAACTGATCGCCATCCCGGCCATAGGCAGCCAGTGCGCCAGCGCCAAGACCAATTAAGCCAACATGGCGTTGCTGCAATTGGGCGGCATTGCGCGCAGGCGATGCCGGCAAAAATTGCGTAATGGCCAGTGCCGCACCACTGCCCTCGCGATAGTAACTTTGTGCTTTAGCAGATAACGGTGGCGCTGTGAACTGACTGCCGTGGCTGGTGGTACCATCAATCAACTGACGCTGCACCTGGCCATCCAGCGTCACATCGCGCACCTGCACACTGCCGTAAAAATTCCGCCCGCTGAACACGGTCTGCTGCACACTGTGATACTCAAGCGCTACCACCAGCACACTCAGCATGGCAGCCGCCAGCCAAACGCCCAAACGCTGCATGGGCTTGGCTGCAACTATCGGCAGTAGTACCAGCAGGTAAATGGCCAACAGTACCAGCAAAAACTCGTACTGACGCACAAACAGCAGCGGCAATACCAGGTTCATCAGTAACGAGCCGGCTGCACCACCCAGCGCCAGCCAGAAATAAAACGCCGTCAGCGCTGCAGGTTCAGGCTTGCTGCGCGCCAGTTCACCGTGGCACAGCATACAGCCGCTAAACAAAATGATCAGATAAAACAGCAGCTGTGACGCCACATCAAACTGCCTTCCTAAATAAAACAGTGCCAGCGCGATCAGCAGATTCAGGCAAAACACATATAGCCAGACAGAGCGCTGATACCACCGGGCTGAAGCAAACACCAGAATAAAGCTCAGCAGATACAGCAGCAGTGGTATCACCCATAAAAACGGTACCGGCGTGATGTTTTGTGTCAGCTGCTGCGTTACGGTTAGCAACAGGATCACGCCGCATGCCGACAACGCCAGCCAGCGCAGCGCTGCATGTTGCTTAAGCTGTAGCGGCTGGGTACGCAGAGTATCGGATAGTGCCGGCAATACGCGCCACATCAGCAGCAGCATACAAAGCACAAAGCCGGTTAAGCCGCTAAGCCAGAGCTGCCATTGGTTATCAAGCGTTAACAATGGTTCCAGCAAGAAGGGGTAACACAGCAAGCCTCCGACCGAACCTATATTAGAAAGGGCATACAAGCGATAAGGTGAGTGTTTTGTCTGCAAATGGGCAAACCAGTGCTGAACCAGCGGGCCGGTGGCAGAGAGCAGCAGATAAGGCAAACCAACAATCTGTAACAAATACAGTATGATGGCGCCAAGTGGTGCATCGCTGCCGGTTGCTGCGGGTAATGTCAGATTACCCGCGCTGACGGCCAGCGCCACAACAAGCAACAGGCCGTGTACTTTGCGTTGCTGCAAAGGTGCCAGATAACGGCCAAGCAAATGAGCATAACTATAACCGCCCAGTAGCAAGGTCTGGAAAAACAGCATGCAGGCGGTCCATACTGCTGCCCCGCCGCCAAAGTACGGCAGCAATTGTTTTGCCAGTAGCGGCTGAATTAAAAACACCAGCGCCGCGCTTAAAAATACACTTAACCCAAACAGCACGCTGTGTCTCCCAGGCTAAAAAGCGACAAGCCTACCCAAAGCCCCTGCACAGAGCAAGTGTCCGGCTGTTAGCCCTTAGAATAAATGCAATTTAGTGTGACCTGAGAAACGTGACCAGTAGCGCCATTACGCCGATAATGCAGAAGACTGGAATAAGCAGCACCACGCCGGCAATGGCTATGCCTGTGATCAGATCAGGGTAGTTAAAATGGCTGACACAACCAATGTTATTGCCACCACCAAAACTCAGGCAAAGATCAGCAAAAACTGCAGCACAGCCCAGCCATGCAATACCAGTAAATAACGTAAGCAGCCAGTAAAAGCCTGCGCTTTTCTTTTTCTTAGTTGTCGGTTTAATGGCTTATCTCCTGCTGTCTCCACCTCAATTCAGCCAGACAGTATTTCACATTGCTTTGCACTAACCGTATAGTTAAAGTAATTTCAATTCAGCCGGTTAGAGTAAGCATACTATGAGCACCCAGCAACCTGAAAACAACCCAGGCATTACCGAAGTATCGCCGGATACTTTTGTCGATAGCAGCGGTCATCAGTTGGATGAGCATCAGGTGCGCGCTGTTGTTACCCCTCATGTGTTTGCGGTAGCGCCGGAACTGATCGGCAAGCCATTGGCAAAACCAGCGCGCCGGGGTGTTGCCATGGCGATAGATGGTTTTTTTATTGCAGCTCTGACATCCGGCAGCCTGATCTTTGTGCTGCCTATGCTGGCGTATATCGCCTGGGCGCGCTGGAGAGTAGCGAAAACGGGCCAGATGGCACTGCTGTTGGCTGCCGGCCTGCTGATGTTTATCAGCAATAACTGGCTGCCGTCACTGCCAGCCAACGATAATGTGAAACAGTTTACCACCAGCGCGCTGTTTGCGGCCAATGCACTGAAAATGTCGCAGGACAGCTGCGATATCATTTGTGCAGAAGAGCAACTGACATTACTGCTGCCACAACTGCATGCTGCAGCGCTGACACAGGCCGAGCAAAAAGACATTCTGCAGGCGCTGCTTGATGCCAGCAATATTGCCGATGACAGTAAAGTAACGTTGTACAAGCAGGCCGTTAAACAGTTGCAGGCAGGCCCGGCTGCCAGCGCCGCCGCTGCAGCCAGTGTCGGTGCTGGCGCTGGCGCTGGTACTGGTGACAGCAGTATGTCGTGGTGGCAACGTTTACAGCGCTCTGATCA
>NZ_DATCSY010000342.1:0-3037 GCF_036568245.1 Rheinheimera sp.
AACAATTAAGCCTCTGTCGGAGAATTAACTATGCCAAGCCCGTTAAGAAAAGATGAAGCCCATAAGCTGATCGATCAGTTGCCAGCCAATGCCACCTGGGAGGATTTGATGGAACAGATTTATGTGCGCCAAGCCATCGAACAAGGCCTTAGCGATAGCGAGCAAGGCAAACTGCAATCAGTGCAGGAAATCCGCAAAAAGTATGGTTTAACTCAGTAAGCTCACTGCATGAAGGTGCTATGGTCTGACAATGCCGCAGAACATCTTGATGCCATTTTCCATTACATTGCAGCTGATTCAGCAGTGTATGCACTTAAGACCATCGATGAAATTACCCGCCGTTCAGTACAGATTGCCGACCACCCATTATCCGGTCGGGTTGTCCCCGAGTACAACCAAACACAAATCCGCGAAGTGCTGTACCGCGACTATCGAATCATCTATTACATCAAGCCTGATCAAATTGAAGTATTAGCGGTGATCCGTAGCCGGATGCGGCTATCTGATAGTGAATAGGCATTTAGCCAAATGTATAGAAAACGGAATTAACTATACATTTCAGACCCGACATATATAGATTTTCGCGTTTTTTATATATGTTTGCCCTGCCTCTAAGCTCCTATCGCAACCGCTAAGCGAAATCCTGCTACTCATTCTCCCGATGATGCGACGTAAACGCTACTTGCCCTGCTGGTGTAGCAGTATCATTTCTTTCGCTACCAGTGCAGCCGACGGCAAAAACATCGTTGATACTATACGCTGGTCAATCACCACCTCGTGTTTATCTGCCAGCGTATCCTTGTTTTGTGCCAAAGCGCCATTGTCCCGCAGGCGGCTTTCAATTAAAAACGGCAGCAAGGTGCCATGTTTGGCCCAGGGTTTATCCAGCTCGGTTGAATCAGGAAAGCCTGCCACCTTTTTGCCTTTAACCAAATAATCACCGCCAGCCAGCTTCACATTGGCAATACTGGCCGCACCGTGGCCACCAACACCAACAATACCACCGGCCTCGTACACTTTGGCGATAATGGATTGGATCTCAACATTCTGCGCTACATCAAACATCACGCCATAGCCACCACCGCTAAAAACGGCCCAATACTGCTCAGGCTTTACCTGCGAGGGTGTCAGCGTGTTGTTAGCTTTATCCAAAAAGTTTTCATACTTGATGGTATAACTGGCAATCCCCAAAGGGTCGCGCATAAACGGTACCTCGCCACCCTGTGGCGAGACAAAATCCACTTCATAGCCATGGCTGACAAACACATGGTACGGCGGGGCAAACTCAAACAAGTCATTACGTGCTTCATGCTTTTCCGCATCGCCCATATCCACCATGTTCGACGCCACTATCAGCACCTTCTTGCCCGGCTGCGCCGCCGCTACCGAAGCCGCAGTGCAAAGCATCAGGAGATATAAAATTACAGTAAGTAAACGCATAACCATTCCCTTGTCATTAACAACACATCCGGTTTAGTCGTATATAGAACAGTAAAGGTTTAAATGCTGGTCATCAAAATGGATAAACGAGACAAAGCATTCCACTTGTGTTGTTCAGCCGCTAAGATAGCAGCCTGTTTGCTATGGATAGCCCGTTATGGCCAAACCACATTACTTTTACGCCACGCTGTTAATAGCACTGCTGATATTTATTGCCTGCCTGATGATGAACGGCCCTATGCGACCCGGCTTACCGGTAGGTGACGACCTTGCCACCCGGCTGGCTTATATCAATAGCAATCTTATGCTTTGGCAACTGGGCTGGCTCAGCTGGATGCTGGCCGCACTGAGCTTACTGGCGTTTGCGGTAATGCTGTCCACCGAGCTGCAAGCCGGCGCGGCCCGGCAATATGGCGTGTTGCTGGTGGCGCTGGGTATGGCGCCCGATCTGATGGCCGAAACCCTGTATGCCTTTGTCATGCCGCATATCGCTGTTGAGCAGCTGGCCTTGCTGCAGTTTATTGACGTACTGGCCATGCACCTGACCGGCTTCTTGGGTAACGGCTTATACAATATCGGCGGCATGCTGCTGACCCTGGCGCTGTTAAAGCAGCAACCGGCGTTAAAACTGTGGTTATATCCGGGCCTTGTCGCCTGGCTGCTCGGTTTGGGGTTATCGGTCGCTATTGCGCTACAGATGCTGAAACTGGCGGAGTATTTTACCGCCGCCAGTATGGTGCTTAGCACCGGCTGGTTTGTGCTGATCGCCTGGAAGTTATGGGGAACCACACATGTACGCCGCGCTTAAGGTAATTCATATCGGCTCACTGGTAATGTGGTTAGGCCCGGCGCTTGGCTCCTGGCTGGTACTGCGTTATATGCAGCAGCAAGAGGGCGAGCTAGCGCCCGCCACCGCCAAAGTGTACCGGGTGTTTTTCTGGACCTTAACGCTGGAACATATCGCCTTAGTTACTCTGCTGCTAAGTGGCGCCACGATGGCTTTTACTTTTGGCTTTATCGCCATGCCATGGCTGCAACAAAAGCTCTGGCTGGTGCTGTTAATCATAGTGCCGCTGGAGATTGTCGATATCTGGCTGGGTAACTGGAAGGTAAAACGGCTAATCGCTAAGCGCAGCGACGGTAATGCCTTAACAGCACGCCAGCAGGCCTTGGTGCAGTTTTACCATAAAGCGTTTACCAATCTGGCGCTTGTGACACTACCTGCTACAGTGCTGGTAATTATGTGGCTGGCAGTGTCGAAGCAACAGCTTTGGTGAGTCAAAGTAAGCTGCTTTAAAGTTAATCAGCTCCAATTATTTTGAGTTGGTTTCCAAAATTTTGTAGCAAGCTGCCTTTAAAGATTGAGCTAGCTCCAAAATACCTGAATTGGCAGAAAACTTTGCTGAATCCTCATACTGATAACGAAGCCCTGTGAAATAGTTTTCGAACTCGGTGAATATTTTTATCAATTCGTCTTCTTCAAGTTCGATTGCATCCAGCAGAAGCTTTTCCGTTTTCGTATTTTTAATACAGGCATATAGCTTGGTATGGACTTCCCCTAAAACAGTAGACACTCCTTAGGTTAGAATACAACTTT
>NZ_DATCSY010000343.1:0-6269 GCF_036568245.1 Rheinheimera sp.
CAAGGGGAGCGCATTAAAGCATTACTGGCCGAAGGCAGTGCCGTGACCTACTCAGTGAAAGCCGAGTCTTTTGCGACACCGGGCTCAATTTCAGATTTTACCTCGCGGGGCCCGGCAATGGATGGCTTATTAAAGCCTGAAATTACTGCGCCAGGTACCGCTATTATGGTGGCGGATGTTGGCACCGGCACAGGGTTAGCTCCGGCAACCGGTACCTCGTTCTCCGGCCCAATTACGGCTGGTGCCGTAAGTTTATTGCGTCAGGCCCGTCCAGAGCTGAACGCTTTTGAGGCCAAAGCGCTGTTGATGAATACAGCCAATCTGAATGTTACCGCGGAGCCTAAAGCGTTAAATGCTAATGCAGAGCTTGCACCGATAAGCGCTATGGGTGCCGGTCTGGTTGATGTACAAAAGGCGGTAGACTCGCCAGCATTGGCCTGGGTATACGACAGTAAATTTGATACCAGGCAGGCCGCGTTGTCTTACGGCCTGCAAACTCTGACGGAAAAAGCGCAGTTCAGTAAAACAGTTAGCCTGAAAAACTTCAGCGATGAAGCGCGTACCTACAGTCTGAGTGTGCAGCAGCGTTTTGCTAATGACAGCGCAACGGGCGCATTAAGCTGGAACCTGCCAGAGTCGGTGACGGTTGGCGCTGGCCAGACTGTACAGTTTGATGTAGCGCTGACGGTAGACCCGACCAAGTTACACGACTGGCAGTTAAACAACGGTAGCGACGTTAATGAAAAGAATGATCTGCTGACCGTAGTAGAATACGACGGTGCGATTTTATTCAACGACAATGCGACCGGTGAAGATGTTGATCTGCATTTGGTTTACCACATACTGCCTAAGGCAAATGCTGATCTTAAAATCCGCTCTGATATTACTGAAGAGGGTATTCAGTACATAGTGCGTAACGACGGTGCTGTGTCAGCGCAGCCCTTTGCTGCACAACTGGTGGCAACATCAGCGAAAAATGCAGTGCCGCAGGATTTGCGTGCTGCAACCCTGGACGTTGTTCCGGTTGAATACTGTTCATCAGGCTATCTGTTAGCACCAAGCTTTACGCTGGACCAGCCACTTAGTCATACATTACAGGCAAACTTTGCTTTCCTGCTGGATGTTGATAATGACGAGAACTTCGAATACGAAGTGATGAGCTTGCTGTTATCCCGCCTCAGTGACGACTATCCGACTGGTTACGTCGGCTCTTTTGCTGTGCCATTTGGGACCTTAAGTGGTATGGCCGGCGATGCTTACCATGTATTAGGACAGCGTAACGTCACCCTGACGGCTTGTTTTGAAGATGTCGGCCTGACGGCTGCTGATATCGGTAAGGACATCAGCGTCGCCTATCTGAGTTTTAACGATGGTTACAACCTGGGCTTTGCATCTGGTTCAATCGACTATGACGATTTGATTTACACCAGCGCTAAGCTGACATTATCGCCAGATGTTGCCCTGACTGATGCTGCAGGTGAAGCCGTTACTGAGCTGGCACCAGGGCAGTCGGCAGTGCTGAACTGGAATACCGACTCAGGCTTTGTATTACTGTCCGATGTGGGTGATGGTATTGCAGTGGCAGATCTGAACGCGGCTGATAAAGCACCCGTCATCACGGCCGGTCAGGTATTCAGCGTGGATGAAAACAGTGCTGATGGCACCATCATTGGCAAGGTTGACGCTGAAGTTGATTTCTCTTCACCGGTCTCTGAGTTTGTGCTGGCGGGTAGTAACTCTAATGCGGTAACAGTTGCCAGCAACGGTGATATTATTGTCAGCAGCGGTGCCTTGCTGAACTATGATGCTGGTTTAGCTCAGATACAACTGGAAGTGATAGCGTTGGATACAGCAGGTAATGTGTCTGCACCAGCGCAGGTTATTGTTAATGTAAACAACCTGGCGGATGAAACCCCTGTGGTGTCGGTAACGCTGACCAAAGCCAAGGTTGATGTTGGCGCGGCGTCAGGCACCAGTCTGGGTAACGTGGCGGTAAACGTTACTGAAGCGGGTGCAACGCTAAGCAGCCTGACAGCTAACAATAGCTTGTTTAGCGTAGTCAATAATCAGCTGGTGCTGGCGCGTACGCCAACCAAGTCTGATGCTAAAACCCACAGCGTTGTTATTACTGCTACAGACAGCGCGGGTATGACAGGCACGGCGACGGTCAGTGTGACGGTAAATAAGCCATCAAGCGGAAGCTTTGGCTGGTTTAGCTTACTGGCACTGCCATTATTGCTGCTGCGCCGCAAGCGTCAGTAAACATAGGCAGACAGCAAAAACAGAGCATTCGTGCTCTGTTTTTTTATCTGTTTTACTGTTGGTCAGATGATGGTAATTCTTTGCTGTTAAATTGCTGAGTTTTCTCTGCCATTAATGCTGCAACCTGCTGCTCCAGTTGCTCCAGCTTTTCGCGCGTGCGCAGTAACACCTGGCGCTGTACATCAAACTCTTCACGGCTGACAAAATCCATATCGGCCAGCTTACTTTGCAGTACCTGTTTGACTTTGGCTTCAACATCATCAGCAAATTGCCGTACTTGTGGCGGGATAGCATTGCCAATTTGTTTAGCGATATCTTCAATTTTTTTTGCGTCAATCATATCGTTCTCCTGTGTCACATCAGTCACTTGCGACCTAGTGCTAAACCTATGCAGTTATTCTACAGGGCAAAAGCAGCCAGGTGCATGCTAATTAGCGGCAAATTTCGTTACAATGCCCGCCTTGGTATAAGGGTGTGTCAATGAAGTTAAATCCGCAACAAAATGCTGCTGTTAAATTTATTTCCGGACCGTGTCTGGTGTTGGCGGGTGCCGGCAGCGGTAAAACCCGGGTTATTATTAATAAAATTGCGTATTTGATCCAGGAGTGCAATTTGCCTGCGCGTCACATTGCCGCAGTAACCTTCACCAATAAAGCGGCACGCGAGATGCGTGAGCGTATTAACCATCAGCTACCCAAAGCGGCCACCCGTGGTCTGACGATTTCAACCTTTCACACTTTGGGGCTTGAGATCCTGAAAAAGGAATACCGGCATATTGGTTACAAAGCCAACTTTACGTTATTCGACGATCAGGATAGCCTGGCATTGTTAAAAGAGCTGAGCGAACATGATATTCAAGGTGACAAAGATATCCTGCGCGCACTGCAAAGCAAAATAAGCAGCTGGAAAAATGAACTGACGCTGCCAGCCAAAGCGCTGGCTGAAGCGACAGACGCCCAAAGTATCAGTTTTGCGAATTACTATCAGCAGTATAGTCAGCAACTTACCGCATACAACGCACTGGATTTTGATGACTTGATCCTGATGCCAACCCTGTTGTTTCAGCATAATGCCGAGGTTCGCACCAAGTGGCAGCATAAAATTCAGTATCTGCTGGTGGACGAATATCAGGACACCAATACCAGCCAGTATCAGCTGGTAAAATGGTTGGTGGGGGAGCGTCAGCGCTTTACCGTTGTCGGTGATGACGACCAGTCTATTTACTCCTGGCGTGGTGCCCGGCCACAAAACCTGGTGTTGTTAAAAACCGATTTCCCCAGTCTGAATGTAATTAAGCTGGAGCAAAATTACCGCTCGGCTGAGCGTATTTTAAAAGCGGCCAATATTCTGATCGCCAACAACCCGCATGAGTTTGATAAACAGCTGTTCAGTGAGAATGGTTATGGTGTGCCACTTAAAGTTTTGCCCTGCAAGCATGAAGAGGACGAGGCAGAAAAAGTGGTAGCTGAGATAATCTCGCACCGTTTTATTAACCGTAGCCAGTATCGGGATTACGCGTTGCTGTACCGCGGTAATCACCAGTCGCGTCTGTTTGAGAAAGCGCTGATGACCAACCGCATTCCATACAAAATATCCGGTGGCACCTCATTTTTTTCACGCAGCGAAATTAAAGATGTAATGGCGTACCTGCGTCTGGTGGTGAATCAGGACGATGACAACGCTTTGTTACGTATTATCAATGTGCCGCGGCGCGAAATTGGTGCGGCAACACTGCAACAAATTGGCAATCTGGCGAATGAGAAACATATCAGCCTATTTGCTGCCTGTTGTGAAAGCGAGTTATCGATGCATTTATCCGCCCGTGCCCACAATGCAGTAAAACAGTTTGCGCAATGGATAGTGGCTATCGCCGATAATGTGCAGCGGGCAGATCCTGCCGAAGCCATTCGGGATTTGATCCGGCAAAGCCACTATGAAGCCTGGCTGTTTGAAACCAGCACCAGCCCGAAAGCCGCTGAAATGGCGCTAAAAAACGTCAATGAGCTGTATCGCTGGATTACCGAGATACTGCAGGGTAAAGACGATGATGAACCGATGACGCTGCCGGAGGTTGTTACCCGCCTGACGTTGCGTGACATGATGGAACGCCAGGAACAGGAAGACAACGCTGATCAGGTACAGCTGTTAACGCTGCACGCTTCTAAAGGCCTGGAGTTCCCTTATGTGTTTATGGTTGGGATGGAAGAGGGCATATTGCCGCACCAGAGCAGCATAGATGAAGATAACGTCGAGGAAGAGCGGCGGCTGGCGTATGTTGGCATTACCCGTGCCCAGCGCGAGCTGTTTTTTACCTATGCCAAAGAGCGACGCCAGTTTGGCGAGATGATCCGCCCTGAACCAAGCCGGTTTTTATATGAACTACCACAGGATGATCTGGAATGGCAAAACGCGGCACCAGTCAAAACCGCTGAGCAACGTCAGCAGACGGGGGCTGCGCATATTGAACGGTTACGCCAGTTGTTGAAAAACAACTGATGGCGCGTTGGCCAGCTCTTGGGCGCAGAGTAGCTCGGCCACATACTTACCCTGCATGAAACAGCAACCTTCCGCCAGCAACAGGTTCAGCAAGTCGGCATTGTCTACACCATCTGCCAACAGACGGAATTTATAGCTCAGTGCAAGAGTTTGCAACATCTGCAGCAACTGACGCTTTTGCTCATTGCGTGGCAGTTGGCGACAGAAGGTGGCGTCGAGTTTTACAAATTCAAACAGCTGTTGTAACAACAAGCCCATCGGAGCTGTTTCAGCAGCAAACTGATGCAACGCCAGCCTGATGCCCATTTGTTTTAGTTGCTTTAGTGGCCCGTAAGCAGAGCTGTCTGCCTGCAGCAGTTCGCGCTCAGTGAATGCCAGGCATAATCTGTGTTTATGCTCCAGGGTTATAATCTGTTGCTTTAATTTTTCGAACAGTTCGGTTTGTTGCAGGTGTGCGGTACTGAGTTTTACTGTCAGCAAACCGGTATCATTGCTGCTGACGGTCAGATGCCGGCATGCCTGTTGTAACATAAGCTGTTCAATCTGCGGCGTCATGCCTGCATCGGCAGCATATTTACTGAAATCATATTGAGTGCCAAGTTCAGGGTGTTGCCATTGAGTGTGTACTTCATACCCCATCAGATCCCGGCCCTGACCACATAAAACCGGTTCAAATACCGCCGTGAACTGTTGCTGCTCCAGAGCTTGTTGTATCACTTGCTCCATCGTCAGCGCCTGCAGCATCCGCTCGCGCATAGTGTCATTAAATATGACAAAGCGATTGCGGCCCATTGATTTTGCCTGATACATAGCCGCATCAGCATCGCGTAAAATAGCTTCGGCAGCACTGTGCTCTTTCTGGAACTGGGCGATACCAATACTGGCACCGGAATGTACGGGTTGGCCTTGCAGCAAAAAGGGCTGACGGATCTTATCAATGATACGCTCTGCAATATCCTCAGCGTCAGTATCATCCAGCAGGCTGGTGAGTAATACAACAAACTCATCGCCACCCAGACGCGCAACCAGATCATGCTCACGCACTGTACTGAGCAGGCGCTTACTCACTTCAATCAGAAAGGCATCGCCAACATGATGCCCCAACGTATCGTTGATCAATTTAAAGCGGTCTAAGTCGATAAACAGCAGCGCCATGTTCAGTTGTGGCTGGCGTTTACTCAGTGCGAACTGCTGCTTTAACTGTTGTAAAAACATTTGTCGGTTAGCGAGGCCGGTTAGGGCGTCGTGGTTAGCTTCGTAGAACAGTTTTTGCTCGGCTTTTTTCCGCTCTTCAACCTGCAGGCGCAAGAACAGGTTGGTTTGGCGTAACTCACGTGTGCTCTCAAAAACTTTGCGCTCGAGATCTTCCTGTTGACGTTTTTGCTGTTCTGTCGCCAGTTTACGCTGAATAGCGACAGCGATGTGCTGCGAGACAAAACGTAAAATATTCAGTTCCGTATCGCCGTAGCTGTAACTCTGTTCATACGATTGTAAAGCGATAACCCCGATAA
>NZ_DATCSY010000344.1:0-11407 GCF_036568245.1 Rheinheimera sp.
TCAGCGTGCTGATGGTTTTGGCAATGATCTGCCGGTACTGACGCTCATCCAGCTCGCGCTCTTTACCACAACCAACCAATAATACGCGTTCGCTCAATACGTTAGGTACATGGTGCAACAGCAACATCTGGCCCGGTTTACCTTCCAGATCACCACGGCGTAACAGATTACTGATATAACCTTCGCTGATTTTATCCAGTTGCTCTGCTACAGCAGAAAGACGACGCGGCTCGTACACACCAACAACAATGCATGCGCTACGTTGTTTTTCCGGACTTCCGCTTTTTACGCTGAACTCCATACTAACTCCTGATTCTAATAGACTGTGCTAACATGACCGGCACATTTATGGCCAAATTCTACCGTGAATTTATAAAAAAGCTCGGTTTTCTGTGCTGTTTGGTCGATAATAATTGCTATAAATATCAAGTTTACTGAAAAATCGCCAGGGTTCCAGCAAAAAGGCAGGTTTTTAGGGGGCGTTTTGATTATTTTTCGTTACCTGTTAGGTGAGGTTTTTAAATCTCAGCTGGCGGTATTTATTATCCTGATGACTATTATTATCAGCCAGCGCTTTGTCAAAATTCTGGCTGACGCTTCCGAAGGCGAAATCCCCGGACAACTGGTTATCAGCATTGTTGCGCTCAAATTGCCGCAACTTGCGGTTATTATCCTGCCACTCAGTGCCTTTGTTGGTATTTTGATTGCGTATGGCCGTGTTTATGCTGACAGTGAGATGACGGTACTGCATGCCACCGGCGTCAGTGAATGGTATGTCACGCGGCTGACCCTGATCCTGTCTATCCTGATGGCCTTTGTTGCCGGTAGCATTACCTTGTATCTGAGCCCGTGGGCAACAGAGCAGGAGTATCGCATTCTGGAAAAAGCCGATGCGAATGCCGGCTTACTGTCAGTAGTCCCCGGGCGGTTTCAGCACACATCAAATGAAAAGGCCGTCATTTTTGTACATGATGTTGGGCGTGGCAGTGACAGTGGCGAATTGTCGCGGGTGTTTGTGGCGCAAAATAGTGCCCGTGATGAGCCGGGTAACCAGGCTATTGTTTATGCCTTACGTGGCAACGTGAGAGAAGACGCCCGTGGCGGCCAGACCTTGCAGTTGGCTCAGGGACGTCGTTATGCCGGTGATGTTGCCTCCCCGGCGTTTGAGATCACCGAGTTTGAAAGTTATCAGCTGCAAATCCGCGAGCAGGAAGTAGAGCAGCGCCGGCGCAAGTTAGGCAGTGTTGCAACGACAGAGCTGCTGCAGATGAACAGCAATGAAGCGTTGGCAGAATGGCACTGGCGTATTGCTATACCACTGTCTATTCCGCTGTTGACACTTATTGCTGTGCCGCTCAGTAGGGTTAATCCGCGTCAGGGTAAATTTGGCCGCTTGTTACCGGCATTGTTGCTGTATCTGGGTTACTACTCGCTGCTTATTATTGCCCGCTCGGCACTGGAGGATGGCAAAATACCCGCGCCGCTGGGGATGTGGTGGCTGCATGCGACTGCGTTGACACTTGGGGCTGTGTTGATTTTACGTAACCGGTCCGCAGCGCAGCGGTTCCAGGCGTGGCTGGCGGGAAGAAGTTAATATGCTGAAAATTCTTGATGTGTATATCGGCCGCACCATTTTAACCACCTCAATGCTGACGCTAAGCGTGTTGCTGGCTATATCAGCTATGTTCAAGTTTATCGATCAGATGCGCTCGGTCGGCCGCGGTTACTACGATATGGTGCATGCCGCGCTGTTCACCTTATACAGTGTACCTGGCGATCTGGTTACTTTTTTCCCAATGGCTGCATTAATAGGCGCACTGATTGGTCTGGGCATGCTGGCCAGCAGCAGTGAGCTGGTGGTCATGCAGGCTGCAGGCTTGTCGCGCGTGAACATTATCGGCTCGGTAATGAAAACCTCAGTGCTGATGATGTTGCTGGTGATGGCAGTTGCCGAGTGGGGTGCGCCGGTAACTGACAGGGCAGCGAGAGAGCTTAGGACCAAGGCGATATCCGATGGTAGCCTGTTCGCAGCACAGCAAGGTGTTTGGGCAAAAGATGGTGACAACTTTGTCAACATCCGCAAGGTCGATGATTTTGGTAACCTGGAACAGGTGGTGGTGTATCAGTTTGATGAGCAGTTACAATTACTGTCGATCGTCAGTGCCGGGAAGGCAGTATATAACCGTGATGCCTGGCAACTAAAAGATGTCACCCAACTCGACTTCAGTGCCGAGCGTATTGTCAGGCAAACCCTGCCGGAGCAGCGCTGGCGTTCGTCACTGACACCCGACAAACTAGGCGTAGTAACGATTAAACCGGAAATGCTGTCACTAAGTGGCCTGAATGATTATGTCGACTACCTGAAGCAGAACTCGCAGGACTCACGCCGTTACGAACTAGCCTTGTGGCGCAAAACGCTGCAACCACTGACCATAATTGCCATGTTGCTGATGGCGTTATCATTTATCTTTGGCCCGCTACGCAGCGTAACAATGGCTGCCCGGGTGCTAATGGGTATCTTAACCGGTTTTGCATTCCACATGAGTAATGAGGTATTTGGCCCGGTCGCGCTGGTGTATCAGCTGCCACCTTTATTGGGTGCAGTACTGCCGAGTGTACTGTTTATTGCGCTGTCGATGTATTTCATGCAGAAAAAAGCCTGAGGCAGCCTAATGCTGATCATTCAAGCAGAATCGGTATGCCCTAAGCCAACCGTCTCAGCCCCGGATGGGCTGAGAGGAGCCCCCAGGGATTGGGTTCACGGTGTGTTGGTGTGGGTAAACCGATGTCAGCAGGATCCTTAACGGGCTGTTTTATGCAGGTTGATCATTTTGCTTTGCTCTTTAGTCAGCACGACTACCTGAGTGCTGCTTAGCTGATCCTGCAGTGCCAGCCCTTTACCAAAGCGCAGCCAAAGCCACAAATTACCTATACCAAACAGTGCGGTAGCCGCGCGCAGTAAAGCCTGGCGCAAGGTTACCGGCTGGCCATTTTGCTGCACCAACAGTAAACGCCAGGCCCGCATACCCAGTGTCTGGCCACCTCGACACCAAAAATACAGGTAGAACCAGCAAAACCAGGCGACAGAGTACAACTGAAACCAGATTTTATGCCGGGCAATAAAGTCAGCATGATCGGTGTAGCTGGCCAGCGAAATCAGCCCAAGTGTATTAAGCAGGGCAACAACGGCCATCGCTAATCCCATTGCTGCCATCCATAAAGCAGCAAGAATTAACCAGTCATACATTAAGGCCGCTAAACGGCGCAACAGCCCGGCGCGGGGAGCATCTGCAAACATATAAGTATCCGGTAACTAAAAGCGCGTCAGTGTAGCATGCAGCCGTTTTAATTCGAAGCGGTAGCCGCCTTAGTTGCTTTGCCCTGCGTCGTTCTGCTGCTGTTTCATCTGTCGTATTAACTGCTGATAGCGCTGCTGGCCAACGTCACCATCTGTCACCTGATTAATACGCAACACGGTCAGGCCACTGTAATGGCCACCGGCTAAGGCGGTAGCCATATTGTCCCAACCGGCTGGCTGGGTTACGCCTGCCGCAAGAGCATTTTCACCTTTAACCGCGACCTGTTGTCGGGCTGCTTCTGCGCCCACCCAGTGCACCAGACTTTGTGCCATGGAGTAGTCAGCCGCTGTTGGCTTATCGATCATTTCCAACGCGGTAAAATGTAAAACAACAGGTCGTGCGGCGCTATTGTAGCGCGCGGCAAGGCCAATAATGCTGTGGTAGCCAAAGCCATTTTCAACACTGTATGGCTCGGCAGTTGTTATCAGGCCAGCTGCCAGCTCTGCACTGCGCTGGCTATTGTCAGGCGCCGCTATTTTCCAGTGAATGCCGGGTATTTTAAAGCCCAGTTCAATGTTGGCCATGCTGCTATCAAAGGCCAGTAAGGCGCTATCAAGCATGCGAGCACCGTGTGCCAGTAACGCTTGATGGTACCAGGCAATAAAGTCACGGCCATACTGGGTGTTACTATGAGCGCCGCTTTGGATAAACACATCGCCATCAGCTGGCGGCATTATTTGCTCAAAACCGGTTAGCCTAGTTTGCCAGGCTGTATTGAGTACAGCGAGCTGACGGTATTTCTGCTGCATGGCCTGGCGAAAATCGGCAATAGCCAGGCTGGAATAGGCCTGAAACCCGCCGCGGCTGGGGTAGGCCGTTCTGCCCATGTCGTGGCTATTGTAAGATGGGTAGCGTAGCTCGCCAGCGGGTCCCATCGAGATATTAATTTCACTAATATTACCAGCCAGAGCAGCATAGCGGCTGGCAAACGCCTGCATAAACTCGACATATTGCTGTGTCACCCGGGTATCAGCCCACAAGGACACGGTTTCTACCGAGTGGTTACCAAATTCACTTTTATACTGCAGGTCGTCTGAAGATAGGCCCTGCGCTACGTAGTGCTGCCAAATCCACGTTGGCAGCGGAATGTCGCAGTCATCGCCAACGTTACCGCCGCATTGATGAAATGCCATAATAGGAATAATGTTGAGCCCGGCTGCGGTAATATCGGCAAAAATGTCATCGTAATACTGCCAGTTAAACTGCTGATCAGCAGATTTTTCAACCAGACCCCACCAGACATCTACCGACACACCATCAACGCCAATGTGCTTTGCTACAGCCAGCTGGCGGCGAAACTCGGCGCGGTCTTCCACCAATAGCGGCGCCATTACATTCGCGGTAAAGGCGTGAAGTAGCGGGGGGCAGCATAAAAGTATCAACAGTAACAAGCGCATAAACGAGCCTCAAATTTGACTTAAAGGCTATTAAAGCCGAGTTCGCGATAAAAGTGTTGTTCAGTTCCGCCATCTGCTGCATTTTTGTTCAGCCAACAACTAAGACGCTAAATTCGCTTGCGCATCCTAATTCGCACCGTTTAATGCGCTCGTTTACTGTAAAAAATCCCTCTATGCTTGGGTGGCGAAATCGGTAAACGTAGCGGATTCAAAAAACGTTGTGAATGATTTAAATACGCACATCATTTCTTCTCGCTCTATCACAGCTTTATTCAATAATAACCAAACAATAACAAGCAAAATCAATGCCTTACGCCTAGTTGAGGCTAATTGATTTTAAATCGATATCCGACCTTTTTTGACCTTAGCTTTTCGGCATTAAACTGCTCCTGTTCATTTCCGGAAGACTTAAACTAAGGTCGTTTGCAAGATAACTCTCGCTTTTAAAGTCTCTCAATTCATACCTTCAACATCGCTAAGCTCGCACGGTTTGCACAGTAAGCGCGGCTTCCTGTACCAAACCGGCATTATACTGACCTTTCTCCGTCAAAATCTCAAAGCTGGAAACTACTTCATAAAGTGGCTTTGTGCCATTAGTGGACACTCAATCTTGACACCAAGTGATCAAAAACCAATCGAATACGTTGTGGTACTGGACCACGTTGAGGGCGATAAATATATAAATCCCAAGGCACAGGCTCGACCTCTTCTAACACTCTCACAAGTTTCTCTTGGCGTAATAAGTCTTGAACCAAAAAGTCAGGAATTTGAGCAAACCCCAGTCCATTTTGTACACCCATTAATTCAGCTTCGGTGTCGGCACTTCGAAAACGTGTTATGGATGGCGTCCACTGTCTGCCCATGGAAAAAACCCATGGCCAAAGCTTTCCCGTATTGCGATCGACTAACCCTGTAACCGGCAAGTGGTTTAGATCTTCAATAGACGCAGGCCTTCCCACTCTATTTATTAAGTCAGGCGAAGCCACGACACACATATTAATTTTGGCGAGCTGGCGGGCAATAAATCGACTATCTCTCATGAAGCCGATACGAATCCCAATATCTATTTTTTCGTCAACGACATCCACGCGCTCGTCACTGAGTGTCAGGTCTATCTCCAGTTGAGGATGTATTGTTGAGAGTTCCATTAATGCTGGCATCAAGCATTTATGACCAAAACCAACAGGCGCTGCGATACGAACCCGCCCTTGTAATTCATTACCCGAGTTAGGCGCGCTTGTTTGAAACAATTCATCGACAGCGCGCAGGCGTTCTTTTGCTATCACAGCAAATTTTTCTCCAACCAGGGTCACTTGTATGTGTCGAGTATTTCGATGAAATAAAAGCTCCCCTTGCAATTGCTCTAACTCCTTCACTGCTCGTGTCACTGCCTGAGGAGAAATTCCCAGACGGTTAGCCGCTTCTTTAAAGCTGTGAGACTCAGCAGCAGTACAAAATATCCGGAGCATTTCCAATCTGTTAAGCATCACTGTCACATTCAGGTTTGATATGGATACATAAATATTATTCCAAATTATGGAATTGTGAAATTAAAACGTTTCCATTTATTGGTTTTTGAAGGTAAGGGATACTTTGCTTGTTATTTAGACAGAGTCATTCATTCAACTGATTTGAGGATATTAACTATGAGTAGTGTTTTAGCAAACAATATCAGCGGTAAGGTCGTTGTTATCACTGGTGGTAGCAGCGGTTTAGGCGAGACCACGGCAAGACATTTAGCCAGTCTTGGCGCATCTGTTGTTTTAGGTGCCCGACGCATCGACAAGCTTGAAGCTATTGCTGCTGACATACGCACAGCGGGCGGAAACGTTGCGGTTCAAGCGACAGATGTGACTAACCCGGACGAAGTGAAGGCCCTTGTAAATCTTGCACAAGAGCGCTTCGGTAAAGTTGATGTGGTTATCAATAATGCAGGGTTAATGGCGATTGCACCGTTAGCTGAGACTCGAGTTGACGAATGGGATCGCATGATTGACATCAACATTAAAGGTTTGCTGTATGGCGTAGCCGCAGCGCTGCCGATCTTTCAGGCTCAGGGAACAGGCCACTTTATCAATATTTCGTCCGTAGCGGGTATCAAAGTATTCAGTCCCGGCGGCACGGTTTATAGCGGAACCAAATTCGCTGTTCGCGCTATTGCCGAAGGCTTGCGCCATGAAGTTGGGGGCAAAATTCGTTCAACAATCATTTCACCGGGTGCAGTCGAATCTGAATTAAAATTTGGAAGTTCAGATACTCAGGGTGCAGCCTTTGTAAAAGATTTTTATCAGCAAAATGAAATTCCATCTGAATCTGTTGCTCGTGCTATCGCCTACGCCATTGAGCAGCCTGCAGATGTGGATATCAACGAGATTGTTCTGCGTCCAACTGTTCAAGAATTTTAATTCGTTGAATAAAAGACCTATTAACCAGCGGGTGATTTAACCACCCGCTGAATATTCAGTTTGTGAGGTTATTGATGACTGCGTTAAACAGACAAATGCGTGCTTTGATATTAGATAGCTATGACGAGGGGACAGTATTCCGGGATGCCCTGATTAACTTACCTTCTCCATCAGCAGGTCAGGTGCAAGTAAAAATATTTGCAAGTGGCGTCAATCCTATTGATTACAAGATCCGCCGCGGTATCGCGCCTTATGCCATGCCGGAATTACCCGCAGTACTTGGCACTGATTTGGCTGGAGAAATTGTTGCTATCGGCGACGGCGTCACCGATTTTGCAGTAGGCGATGCAGTGTATGGTCTGACTGGCGGAGTGCGAGGATTACAAGGCTCGTTGGCTGAATATGCCAACGTAGATGCTGAGTTACTTGCTCTCAAACCGAAAAATTTGTCCATGCGTGAAGCTGCGGCTTTACCTCTGGTTGCACTTACCGCTTGGGAAGGTTTGGTTGACAAGGCGAATGTTAAAGCGGGCCAGAAAGTCCTTATCCAAGGTGGGGCTGGCGGAGTTGGGCATGTAGCTGTGCAAATTGCTAAGGCCTTAGGTGCCGACGTTTATGCCACTGCATCGACTGGAAAACAACAACTGCTCAAGGCGCTTGGTGCCACGCCAATTGATTATCACACTGCAAGCCCTGCTGAGTACGTGGACGCATACACCCAAGGCAAAGGATTCGATATCATTTACGACACTGTCGGTGGCTCTGTACTCGATGCCTCATTACGTATCATCGCACATTATGGACATATTTTAAGCTGTGCTGCATTCGGCTCACATAACCTGGCACCGTCGTCATTACGCTCTGCAACATTGTCAGGGATTTTTGTGTTACACCCAATGCTCAGCGGAGAGGGGCGCAAACATCATGGTGACATTCTGCGGCAAATTACGGCTCTCGTTGAAGCTGGAAAAATTAAGCCGCTACTCGATCCGTTACGCTTTTCCCTTGACACGGCCATGGATGCACATAATGCCGTAGAGTTGGGAGCCATGGGTAAAGTCGTTATTGATGTAATTGCTTAAAAAAATCATTGTAGCCATTGCTTAAAAAGTCATTGTTGAGGATGCATATGAGCCCAAGAAAACTCATTCGAACTGTTCGTTTCCATGAATTAGGTGGTCCCGAGGTGTTAACTATTGACTCGCTGGCGAGTCCAGGTTTGCAGGCCACTGATGTTCGTATTGCAGTCAAAGCTGTTGGGCTCAATCGTGCTGATGCCATGTTTAGGCGAGGCCAGTATATAGAAAAGGCTGACTTCCCTTCGCGAATCGGCTATGAAGCATCCGGGATAGTCATTGAAGTCGGGGAAGAGGTAAATCATTTACGCCTTGGAGACGAGGTTTGTATTGTCCCTCAGATGGGGCTTTCTCAGAATGGCTGCTACGCAGAAGAGATTGTCGTACCAAGTGAATATGTGGCACTCAAACCAGCAGGGCTAACCTTTGCTGAAGGCGCAGCAGCCTGGATGCAGTACCTGACAGCTTATGGCGCTTTGGTCGAAATTGCTAACGTGCAAAAAGGCGATGCAGTACTGATAACCGCCGCATCGAGCAGTGTTGGATTGGCTGCGATTCAAATTGTGAATTCCCTGGGGGGTATCCCTATCGCTACAACTCAAACAGGAGCTAAAAAGGCTGCTGTGCTCAAGGCTGGCGCGGCCCATGTGATTGCAACCCAAGAAGAACCGCTACTGGATAGCTTGAGAAGCATCTTGGGAGCAAACAATTTAAAAATCGCATTTGATGCTGTCGGTGGGCCGCAGATGGCTGAAATTGCTGAAGCAATGAGCCCTGAAGGAACAATAATAGTACACGGAGCATTAAGTCCCGAAATAACTCCTTTTCCCTTAAAAATAGCACTTCGTAAAAGTCTGACAGTTAGGGGGTATGTGTTTACTGAAGTTGTAAAAGACATCGGGCGTTTTCGCAGAGCAAAGCAATTTATCCACTCGGGTTTATCCGAAGGAACACTCAAGCCTATCATTGATCGAAGCTTTAAATTTGAAGAGATAGTCGCAGCGCATCACTATCTGGAGTCCAATCAGCAGATTGGTAAAATAGTGGTCGTACTTGATTAACAGATGAAGGAAAACTTTATCTGTGTGTTGTGCTGGATCTGTTTAACCACATGAACGCAGGGAGCATGACATCGGCAGTAGGCATAAGTATTCCCGAACGATTCACCCGCTAAATACACCGCGCATGCTCAGTATTCAAATGTTAGACTTGCAAGAGAACATCGCATATCGTGATGTCGTTTTAACAACAGGAGACATTCCATGGTTAAAGTAGCCTTGTTCGTTCGCCTTGAAGCGAAACCCGGAAAAGAGAAAGAGGTTGAGAGCTTCCTTATGAGTGGCCTTCCCATCGTCAATGAGGAGCCTGCCACCACTGCGTGGTTTGGCATTCGCCTTGGACCAAGCACTTTCGGAATCTTTGATGCATTCCCGGATGAAGCGGGTCGGCAGGCCCATCTCTCCGGTAAGGTCGCAGCCGCGTTGATGGCAAAGGCAGGTGAGTTGTTCTCCGAGCCCCCGTCCATCGAAAACGTTGATGTACTGGCGGCAAAGCTACCTGGCTAGAGCCTGTTGATCTTTGCTGTTCACTTTTCAATCAACCCATATTGGTAGCCACATCATGCTAAATGCAAGGGCTACCATTGCTTGGTAATTTCTTGCTAACTTATCATATCGTGTTGATATGGCTCTATATTTTTTAATTTTCATAAACGCATTTGTTGAGCTGTACCCAGAAGAGAACCGCTAACCCCACAGATTTGCATCGAAAACTGATCCACATTTTTAATCAATCCTGTCCGGTTCTGGCAGGAGAATGTGGAGTGTTAGATGTGGCCCTTTTAAGCGTAATAAGACGATGGTAAGAAGACCGCCGGCCAGTGTGTAAAACGCGAAAAATCGATGTTGTACGCGTGCTGTCGCCGGAACAAGTAAAACCGCCGCTTCAAGTTTAACGCTCTCAGAATTTTTCTGAACACCGGCGTATTCCGCCGTGCTGAAATGACAGCAATCTGACTTTCTGTTTTGTACTAATGACAACTCCTGCTTACATCGAATCGCGATTACGCGAAATTAATCTACTCAAACGCAAAATCACTTTTAACAACATACCTGCGTTTTACCACGGCGTTGCGACATCGCTCGGTATGGCTGAATGAATCGACCAGAGTTTCCTAAATAACTGATTTTAATTGTGCTACATCAAAACTACTCGTCGGGATTGGAAATCAGTTTTCTTGGGATGAAACTATCATCACTAGAAACACGGGAACCGAGGCAATCCGCGGTTCACGCTCCCTACGAGGGCTACACTACAAGGCCAGCGAGAATGTAGCAGTATTTCGCACAGTTATTTAGTATGCCTAGCTCTGGTTTCTCACTAATTTGATTTTAAATTCAGCTAGACTCCCTTAACCGTGCAAACCGTTCGTTCCTGTCTTAACGTGAAACTCTTGGCGAGTTTGTTTGCGTTCATAAGCAAGGGCATCAAATCACTACTGAAGACTTCTTGAAGACCGGGAAGTGCCTGTTTTGGTTTATTTTTGTGCAATCAATCACGCGCAAAGGAATACTGCTTGCACCGTTAAACTGCCTATGTATAATGTAAAAATACCTTTGAAAGACCCCTGAATGCCTGGGTGGCGAAATCGGTAGACGCAGCGGATTCAAAATGCAACGCGTCTTCGCAAAAGGTAGACTTAACTCTTTGAATAGTTTAGAGTTAAAGAAATAAGAGCTCGTAAAAAAGCTCGTAAAGTTTTGTAAAGGTCTGTAGCTACACTAGATACAGATAAAAAAAGTCCTCTCAATGCCTGGGTGGCGAAATTGGTAGACGCAGTGGATTCAAAATCCACCGTTGGCGACAACGTGCCGGTTCGAGTCCGGCCCTAGGCACCAAATATCATTTCTATATCTTACACCTAAATCTATTGCATTTTAAGTCGGTAGTCGGTTGGATAATACCACTGGTAAAGTGCTGCCAATATAATACTTCTTGTGCCTGTTTAATCAACGTTGTAAGTTCATAAAACGGTAATCCGAGCATATTTGAGGATATTCTGTTGAAAAACATTTTTGTAGCTGTAGCCTGCTTTTTAACTGTTTTGAGTATTTTGTTTCCTCCAATTGGTTCATGCAGGCTCGGGGATGGTTGTTTTATGGCTGGAGATG
>NZ_DATCSY010000345.1:0-11547 GCF_036568245.1 Rheinheimera sp.
GCATCAGGCGTGTCAGTTGGCCCAACTGGGTAATCCGGTGTTGCATGCCCGCACCTTGGCACCGCTTAGCGGCACTGAAACAGCGTTACGGGTGCGCAGCAGTTACGAGCCACAACTGTCTGGCTGCCGCGTTGTACAGCAAGTTGCTGGTAGACAAAGTTTTATTACTGAACTCAATGACGTCACCCTGCTGACACTGCACGCTGACATTGTGCTTAGCGCTGAGCGGCTGGCACTGGAGCTACAACAGCCGGTGATTGCACTGCCTCAGCAAGGCAATAACCTGTGCTGGCTGCTGCCGACTGCATGTGCCGAGCAAGCGCTTGCCTGCTTAGCTGAAGCTGACATTCATGCCGTGTGGGATACCCAGCGCTACTGCGCAGTGGCATGGTTAAAAGGTTCCGAGCCGGTGTTAGCTGCTCAGGCAGATCGCGTGTTGCAGCCACATGCAGTGTTGCACCGCTATGAAAATGAGCAGCAAGTGATCTGGTTATTGGCACGACCACTAAGCAGCGACGTATTGCAGCAAGTGCATCAACAACTGATCCGGCATACACCTACGCTGCAGGTAGTGGTAGCGGGTACCGGCAATGTCGGGGCAGAGTTCCTGTCAATGCTGGCGGTGCAGCAACAGCGTCTGAGCACTAAAGTGCAGCTGCAACTGGCTGGCGTACTGAATTCCAGACAAGCGTTATTAGCAAATAATTTAGACATCAGTCAGTGGCAGCCACTGCTGGCGCAAAGCGATAGTTGGCACCCGCAGCAACTGTCTGCCTATCTGGCTGCATTGCCTGAACCCAAAGTGCTGGTTGATATTACCCCTAGCCAGGAATTTGCCAGGTCATATCCGGACTTTATCGCCGCCGGCTGCGACATTATCAGTGCCAACAAGCAGGGTGTTACGTTGCCTGAAGCGGAATACCAGCAAATCAGGCAAGCAGGGCAGTTACACAACAGGCAATGGTTAAGCAATACTACCTGTGGAGCCGGTATCCCGGTGCAGCGTACTTTGCAGGAACTTATTAGCGCTGGTGATAACATTACTCAGATCAGTGGTATTTTTTCCGGTACGCTGTCTTGGTTACTATGCCTGTTTGATGGCAGTAAACCTTTTTCTGATTTTGTACTCGATGCCCGTCAGGCTGGCCTGACAGAGCCAGATCCGCGCGATGATTTGTCTGGTAAAGACGTTCAGCGCAAACTGCTGGTACTGGCCCGTGAGCTCGGTATTGCACTGGAGTTAGATGACATCCGGCTGCAGCCTTTATTACCAGCTGGCCTTGAAAATGGAAGTTGGCAAGATTTCTGGACCCGGCGCAGTTTGCTGGATGCTGAACTGGCAGACGTACTGGCGCAGGCTAAAGCCAGCGGCAAAGTGTTGCGTTATGTCGCCAGTTTATCCGCAGAGAATGGCAGTATCTGCGCGAATGTCTCATTGCAGCAGGTAACAGCAGATCATGCGCTGGCCGCTATAGCGCCTTGTGACAATGTCTTTGTGATCCGCTCTGGCTGGTATAACGAGAATCCATTAGTACTAAAAGGGCCGGGGGCCGGCAAAGTGGTTACCGCGGGCGGTTTGCACGCAGATCTAGCTGTGCTGGTTAATCAACTCACTGGCAAAGCTAAGCTGCCAGCTATACTGACGTAACAGAAAGAGAATGACTATGGCATTTGCAAATGCGCAATATTTAGAAGCAATTAACCGCAACCTGCAAGACATCAATGGCAAGGTTAACGTCAGTTTCGAGTTTTTTCCGCCGAAAACGGCGCAAATGGAACAAACACTGTGGCAGTCTATTGAACGATTAGCCCCGTTAGCGCCGTCTTTTGTGTCGGTAACCTATGGTGCAAACTCCGGCGAGCGGGACCGGACCCACGACATTATCAAATCGATAAAGCAGCGCACCGGATTAATTGCTGCACCACATTTAACTTGCGTTGATGCGACTAAAGAAACGCTTGTCGACATCGCGAGAGATTACTGGCAAAACGGTATCAGGCATATCGTAGCCCTGCGTGGTGACTTACCACCTGGCAGTACCGAAAAGCCGGCGCTATACGCCGCTGACCTGGTTGAAATACTGCGCTCTGTTGCAGACTTTGATATATCTGTTGCCGCTTACCCAGAGATACATCCGGAGGCGCCAAATGCACAGTTCGATTTACTGAACTTAAAGCGTAAGGTGGATGCCGGGGCGTCGCGTGCCATTACGCAGTTTTTCTTCGATACAGAAAAGTTTTTACGCTATCGTGACCGTTGTGCCGCAATTGGCATTGATGTCGACATTATTCCTGGCATTTTACCTGTGACGAATTTTCAGCAGTTACAGAAATTTGCAGCACTGACCAATGTGGCCGTACCGCAATGGATGCACAAAGCCTATGAGGGCTTAGAGAACGATGCTGCAACACGTAATCTGGTGGGAGCAAATATCGCGATGGAAATGGTGAAAGTGTTAAGCCGGGAAGGAATAGATCACTTTCATTTTTACACGTTAAATCGCAGCGAGTTAAGCTACGCCATTTGTCATTTGTTGGGTGTCAGGCCTCAAATCGCGGTCTAGGTTATAGCTGTATACTAAATGCCCGCTTAGCTGCGGGCATTTTTGTTAGCAAGGCGACTTTTGTCGACTTGGCGTAGCAGCAGATTTCGGGTAACCTGAGCTGCGATATTGCTTTAGCAATTGCTTAATCAACAGGGATGCGTTGCGATGTTTGAAGTGCTTGGACGCTGCTTTTATCTGCATAGTTACGTGAGCTTTGCGCTTAGGCTTAGGCTAACATTTACTACAGCTTTTAGTATTTTTCTATTATTGGTGGCGTTCAGCGCGAGCGCCGGACAAGCCAAACTCAGTCACTATTTTCAGGAAAGCTGGACAACCCGTGACGGCTTACCTCACAACACTATCAATAGTATTACGCAAAGTAACGACGGCTATTTATGGCTCGCTACCTGGGAAGGTGCTGTCCGCTTTAATGGCCGTGAGTTTAAAGTGTTTGGCCGCGGGCCTGTTACCGGGCTGCCTGACTCCGGCATCCGTTTTCTGAATACGGATAATAATGGCAATGTGCTGCTCGCTGGTGCAAGAGGTGGCGTAAGTAAGCGCACTGAAGCAGGCTGGCATAGCTGGCCACCCTACAATGTGCTGTTAAATGCCATCGTAGAGGATCAACACGGTACTTTATGGCTGGCCAGTGAGGGGCTGGGTTTATTCCGGCAACAGGCTGATGGTAGCCGCCAACAGTATACTCAACTGCAGGGACTGGCCAGCGACGTAGTACATAGCCTTCTGCTTGATAAACAAGGCAGACTTTGGGCCGGAACCGGCCGCGGACTGATCTGGCTTGATACTCATCTGGCAGAACCTGAAATACACGCAGTTACTGATCTGCCTGCTGTTCCGGTATTTGCATTGCGACAGTATAGCGACAGTCTACTGATTGGTACCGAGCGTGGATTGTTTACGCTGAGTCAGGGGGCTACCCGGCTGTTTTCTGCGGCGCTGGCGAATATGCCGGTATCGGCGCTATTAGTGCAAAATAAACACATCTGGATAGGGACGACTGATCGCGGCCTGCTGCGGTTTGGTGAGCAGGGGCTTGAGACATTGAGCATGGCAGGCGGTTTACCCAACAATCGTATTTTATCGCTGTTTCTGGACCGCGAAAAAAGTATTTGGGTCGGCACCAATGGTGGCCTGTTTCGCCTCAGAGATGCCGCTTTTGTTACCTATACAGCGGAGAACGGTCTGGCTGGCGATTATGTCAGAGCCGTGCTGGCTCATTCTGACGCGTCTTTGTGGATAGGCACCAGCCAGGGGCTGACAGTGCGCGATGAAACGGGCTTTACCACACTGGATTTAACCGGGGTAAGCAAAGGACAATCTGTACTGAGTTTGATAGAGGCTGCTGACGGCGCCGTCTGGATTGGTACTTATACTGATGGCGTGCTGCGCTATCAGGATGGTGTAGTGACAGACAAGTATGACCGCAGTTCAGGTCTGCTGGCGAATGAAGTACGGGCAGTTTTACCTGAACCAGATGGTGGCCTCTGGGTAGGTACTGGCCAGGGCTTGAATTTTATTGGCCAGGGCGGCATCCGCAGTTTCAGCAAAAAGGACGGTTTGCCGACGCCTTTTGTCATGGCGTTGTATAAGCATATCGACGGTAGGCTATTTATCGGTACCGGTGGCGGTGTGGCGATTATGCAACCTTCGGGCTCTATCAGCGCGCTCGACTTTAGCAGTCTGGATGGTGCCGAGTATGCCTTTGGTTTTGCACCAGATCCACAAAGCGATATTCTCTGGATGACCACGGACAGAGGGCTGGTGGCTTATCATCTTAATTCCGGGCAGTTGCAAATCATCGGGCGCGGAGCGGGATTACCGTTTGATAAGGTGTTTCAGGCCGTTATAGATCAGGATAACAATATATGGCTGAGCAGCAACCGAGGGGTGATCCGGCTGTTACGAACGCAAGTTGACCAACTGCTATCAGGTGAGCGCTCGTCGGTGGATTATGAATTGTTTGGCGAAAGTGATGGTATGCAAAGTGCCCAGACTAACGGCGGTTCAATGCAGGCTGCGACGTTATCCGCTGATGGCAGCATTGTGTTCGCTACGTCAAAAGGGGTCAGTATTGTACAACCGGATGATTTAAAGCGCTTTGCTGTAAATGTACCGCCGGTAGTGGTTGAGGGGTTGAAAGTGGATGGCAGTCCGGTAGCTCTGCAGCAGGAAATACAGCTGCCGGCGGGTACCCACAGGCTTGAGCTGCAGTTTGCTGGTCTTGGATTTATTATGCCGCAGCGCATACAGTACAGTACTAAGCTAAATGGCTTTGATGAAACCTGGGTTGACCGGGGCAGCAACAATACTGCTGAATATACCAACCTGCCGCCCGGGCATTACCGGTTTTCCGTCAGGGCGGCATATCCTCAGGGCAGCTGGAGCGAACATGACGCCAGGTTTAGCTTTGTGATCCTGCCACACTTCTGGCAACGGGCGGATTTTTGGACTGTTGCTATTCTGGCCGTCATATTACTGACCGGGCTTTTAGTGCGCTGGCGCTTGCAGGCACTGCACAGGCGTGAGCAAAGGCTGCTATGGCAGGTAGCAGAAAAAACGGTGGAGCTACAGCAGCAAACAGACCATCTGCGGGCTGTGGATAAACAACGTTCAGAGTTAATGCAACAAATTCAGCAGCAGGCACAGGAATTCGAGCTGCAAGCACGGCTGGATGCGTTAACGGGATTGGCAAACCGCAGGGCTTTTGATGAGGCGTTGACCAGAGAATGTGCCCGTGCACGCAGAACTGCCCAACCTTTATGTCTGGTGCTGCTGGATATAGACCACTTCAAGCAGGTCAATGACACCTTTAGCCACAGTGTGGGCGATGAAATACTGAAAATGGTTGCCAGAGTGGTATGTGGCCTTTGCCGGACAAATGACACCGTAGCACGTTGGGGCGGCGAAGAGTTTGCTATTTTATTGCCCGATACCAACATAGTTGCAGCGGCAGAGATCTGTGAACGGATAAGACTGGCGGTCATGCAGATAGATTGTTCAGCGTTCTCTGCCGATTTACGCATTACTGCCAGTATGGGCATTGCAAGCTATGCCGGTGAACATCATCACGATAAATTACTATCACGTTCTGACGCTGCTTTGTACTGTGCGAAGCAAGACGGCAGAAATAGGATAAATATCGCAGAGTGAATAAATCATTTTGTATAAAAATTCATAAAAATAGAATAATAATTCTTGAAGCTGCATGAGGGCCGTTCTACACTAGCGGCTGTTTCGTGCTATACCTATACGTTATTTAGTTCCTGAGAGTCGTATCCAATGTTATCAACTGACAAATCTGTATCTTTAGTTCGTAGTATCGTATTGGGCGCTGCTGGCTACAGCGGGGCTGAGTTGGCTGTAATCTTAGCGCGTAACCCTTATTTTGAACTGGTTGGGGCTTATGCATCGGCGGGCCGTGCCGCAGAGCCATTTTCTTCGTTATATCCCCGTTATAAGCAGCAGTTGGATATGCTGGTGCAACCCTGGACTGATGAGCTCGCATCAGGGTTAAAAGACAAAGTAGATGTTGCTTTTCTGGCGTTACCGCATGAAGCCAGTGAGGCTGTTACGCCATTATTGCTGGCACAGAATATCGATGTTGTGGATTTATCCGGCGCCTTTCGCCTGAAGCAACCGCAGCTTTATCCAAAATACTACGGCTATGAGCACCAGCACCCAGAGTTGCTGGAAGAGGCGGTTTATTCTTTGATGGAGTGGCAAAAGACACCGCTACCCCGGCTTATTTCAGTGCCGGGCTGTTACCCGACTGCATGTTCACTGGCATTGCTGCCGCTGGTTAACGCCGGCTTAATTGCTGACGGCTGTGTTCCGGTAATTAACGCCACCAGCGGTGTGTCGGGTGCTGGCCGTAAAGCTGCGCTTAACACCTCATTCTGCGAAGTTGGCTTAAATGCCTATGGTTTTTTTAAGCACCGCCACCGGCCGGAAATTGAACAGAACCTCGGACGCAAAGTGGTATTTACGCCACATCTGGGGAATTTTAAACGCGGTATTCTGGCGACCAGCGTGGTGACGTTAAAAGCCGGCGTGGACGCTGCTCAGGTGAATGAGGCCTTTAACGATGCCTATGCCGGTAAAGCCCTGGTCAGGCTGGTGTCACATTCGCCTAATGTCGCTGACGTGGCTGGTACACCCTATTGTGATATTTACTGGCAGCAGGATGGTGAGCAGCTTGTTGTCGTGTCAGCAATTGATAACCTGCTAAAAGGCGCGGCTGCTCAGGCTATGCAAGCGGCCAATGTGCGGTTTGGCAAACCTGAGACAGCTGGTTTATTTAGTGGGGTGGCACATGAGTAAAACGCCACTGGTGTTAAAAATGGGCGGGCGTCTGTTGCAGGACGATGCTGCACTTGATGCTTTACTGGCTGTGTGTGCCGAGCTTAAGCAGCAATACCCTTTAGTGTTAGTGCATGGCGGTGGTGATCAGGTTGATCAGTGGCTGGCCAAATTCGGTTTTCATACTGAAAAGCTTGACGGCCAGCGCGTATCTCCTGCTGAGCAAATGCCGGTTATTGCCGGGGCGCTGGCCGGAGCTGTGAATGCACACATGGTAGCAAGAGCTTCACTGCAGGCGCTGAAGCCTGTTGGCCTGACATTATCAGCCGGCAACAGCTGCCGTTTTGAGCTTAATACAAAGCTAGGTGCTGTTGGCGTTGCCAAACCACAGGATGGCACTTTGCTTAACGGTTTGCTGCAAGATGGTTTTACGCCGGTGTTCTGCTCTATTGGTCATGGTGAAGAGGCGCAATTGCTGAACGTCAATGCCGATTTAGCCGCCGCAGCGATTTGCCAGCTGGTGCAGGGGCAATTGGTGTTGTTAACGGATGTGCCTGGCATTTTAGATGCTGAGGGCAAGCTGATAAACGAATTGAACAGTGTTCAGGCTGCTGAACTGGTGCAGCAAGGCGTTATTAAAGGTGGTATGAAAGTAAAACTGGACGCGGCTCTGGACACCGCTCAGGCGCTGCGACGAAGTATTACCGTAGCGGGCTGGCAACACCCGCAGGATTTGTTAAATCTGATGCGACAGCAAGCAGTAGGCACACGCATCGTCTGTTAGTCCCTTAAACAAGGATGCCGCGCTGGCGGCAGGTCGATCGAAAAAATGAGTAAACTGAAACAATTATTGAGTCTGGCTGAATTAAGCCCGGCAGCGCTGAGTGATTTACTGAATTTAGCGCTGGATGTCAAACAACACCCGGAAAAATACACTCAGGCCCTGGCGGGTAAAAGTATAGCGCTGATTTTTGAGAAGCCCTCGCTACGTACCCGTGTCAGTTTCGATGTTGGTATTTATAAATTGGGTGGGCACAGTGTTTATCTGGACCAGCAAAATGGCGCCATGGGAAAACGGGAAACGGTGGCTGATTTTGGCCGTAATCTGGCCTGTTGGACCGATGCGATTGTTGCCCGGGTATTTTCTCAGCAAACACTGGAACAACTTGCACAGGCCAGTCATAAGCCGGTGATTAACGCATTAAGTGATTTATATCATCCGTGTCAGGCGCTAGCCGACCTACTGGCATTAAAAGAGCAGTTTAATGAGTTAAATCAGGTGCATCTGGCCTATGTTGGCGATGGCAACAATGTGTGCCACTCGTTAATGATTGGCGCTGCGCTTAGCGGTATGCGAATGACAGTGGTGACACCGCAAGGGTTCTCACCGGATGCGCAGGTGTTGCTGCAGGTGCAGAAAATAGCGGCAACGACCGGTGCGGTGCTGGAGCTTAGCCCGCACTTATCTGCAGCAGCCGGTGCAGATGCTATTTATACCGACACCTGGCTGTCGATGGGCGATAAAGCTGATCCTGCTGAGATAGAACGTATATTCAAACCATACCAAATTAACACTGCCGTTATGCAGCGTCTGGCAGTGAAGTTTTTTATGCATTGTTTACCTGCGCACCGTGAGCATGAAGTGACCAGTGAAGTGCTCGACAGTGATGCGTCTCTTGTTTTACTGCAGGCGGAAAACCGCATGCATGCCCAGAATGCCGTATTAATCAGTTTATTTGCGTGAGGATATCATGAGTATTAAAAAAGTTGTTTTAGCCTATTCCGGTGGTCTGGATACTTCGGCTATCGTGCCTTGGTTAAAAGATAACTATAACTGTGAAGTTATCGCCTTTGTTGCCAATGTTGGTCAGGGTGACGAGGAACTGGCCGGGGTTGAAGAGAAAGCCATCAAGTCGGGTGCCAGCAGCTGTCATATCGTCGATTTACGTGAAGAATTTGTCAAAGAAGTTATTTACCCGACATTAAAAACCGGTGCTGTGTATGAAGGCCAGTACCTGCTGGGAACGTCAATGGCACGTCCGGTAATTGCCCGTGCGCAGGTAAAGCTGGCGCTGGAATTGGGCGCTGATGCGCTGTGTCATGGTTGTACCGGTAAAGGTAACGATCAGGTGCGGTTTGAGGGCGCTTTTGCAGCGCTGGCCCCACAGCTGAAAGTGATCGCACCGTGGCGCGAGTGGCAGTTTAATTCCCGTCAGTCACTGCTTAACTATCTGGCAGAGAAAAAAGTGCCGACGACGGCATCTGCCACCAAAATTTATAGCCGAGACGCTAACCTGTGGCATATTTCGCACGAAGGTGGCGAGCTGGAAAACCCCTGGTGCGAGCCATCTGAACAGGTTTGGATGTGGACCAAATCACCGGAGCAGGCACCGGATCACGCGGCCTATGTTGAACTGAGTTTTGTTAAAGGTGAACTGACTCAAATCAATGGCAATGCCATAGCGCCTGTTGCTGCTATTGAGCTGCTGAATGAGATTGGCTCAGAGCATGGCGTTGGCCGTATTGATATCGTCGAAAACCGGCTGGTTGGTATGAAATCACGCGGCTGTTATGAAACACCTGGCGGCACTATTCTGATGGCTGCATTGAAAGGGCTGGAAGCGCTGGTATATGACCGGACTTCGCTGAAATACCGTGAAGAAGTTGGTCTGGAGTTTGCCCAGCTGGTATATGACGGCCGCTGGTTCACACCACTGAAAGACGCTTTATTGGCTGCAGCAACCTCTTTAGCTGAACAGCTGACCGGTGATGTAGTGATCAAGCTGTATAAAGGCAATGTCACGGTAGCGAAGCGTCGCTCGCCCAACTCTCTGTACTCAGAGGCGTTTGCGACCTTTGAAGGTGATGAAGTGTATAACCAGAAAGATGCAGCAGGCTTTATCCGGTTGTACAGTCTGGCCAGCCGGATCCGCGCGCTGCACCAGCAACAAAAGGATTAATGTTATGGCGATGTGGGGCGGACGTTTTCAGGAAGCAACACTGGCTGAGTTTCGTGATTTTAACGACTCACTTAGCTTTGACTACCTGTTGGCGCAGCAGGATATTCAGGCATCACGTGCCTGGGCGCAGCAACTGGCACAGGCCGGCATCATCACTCAGAGTGAAGCTGACCAGCTGGATTCGGCGCTGGCTGATTTAGCGGTTGCAATAGATGCTGATCCTAAACTACCGCTGCAAACCAGCGAAGAAGACATTCACAGCTGGGTCGAGGCTCAGCTGACAGCGAAGCTCGGGGCGGTTGCCAAGAAACTGCATACCGGGCGTAGCCGTAATGACCTGGTTGCAACAGATTTACGCTTATGGAGCAAGCTGAATGCACAAACCGTGCGTCAGTCATTACTTGGCGCTATTGCTGCGTTACTGAGTTTTGCCGAAAGAGCCGGCACTGATGTCATGCCGGGTTATACCCACCTGCAGCGGGCGCAGCCAGTGCTGGTTGCGCACTGGGCATTAGCTTACGTCGAAATGTTTAAGCGCGATGTGAGTCGGCTGGACGATGCGCTAGCACGTATGGATGTTTGTCCATTAGGGTGTGGTGCCTTAGCCGGTACAGGTGTCGCGGTTGACCGTGTGGCGTTAGCTCAGAGTTTGGGGTTTGCCAGCGCGGCGTTAAACAGCCTGGATGCAGTGTCCGACCGCGACTACGTGGTTGAATTATCGTCTGCCGCCAGTCTCTGCATGACGCACTTGTCACGCTTGTCCGAAGATGTGATTTTTTTCTGCTCTGGCGAGGCGGGCTTTTTCAAACTGGGTGATGCAATAAGCTCTGGCTCATCGCTGATGCCGCAAAAGAAGAACCCGGACGTGTTTGAGCTGCTGCGAGGCAAAACCGGCCGTGTGTTGGGCCATCTGGTAGCGATTTTACACGTATTGAAAGGCTTACCTTTAGCCTACAACAAAGACATGCAGGAAGATAAACAGGGCTTTTTCGATCTGATGCAGACCTGGCAACAATCGTTGCTGGTGTTGGCAACTGTGCTGCCGCATTTAAGTGTTAACGTGCAGCAGTGTCGTCAGGCCGCTGAACTCGGTTATAGCAACGCAACAGATTTGGCTGACTATCTTGTGAGTAAGGGCATGCCATTTCGTGATGCGCATGAAGTGGTTGGCGAGCTGGTAGTGCATGCGGCGAAACAGCAGCAGGCGCTGGAGGCTTTAACACTGGATGAGTTTAAACAGTTCAGTACACTGATTAGCGAAGATGTTTACCCGGCGTTACAACTTGAAGCGGGTTTGCAAAAACGCGCTGCGCTTGGGGGGACTGCACCTCAGCAGGTGCTGGCTGCGCTGCAGCAGGCCAGAAAGTGGTTTGAATCCATTTAACCGATAAAGAAAAGCCCGCTAAGCGGGCTTTCTAATCAGAATAATTCAACTTCCTGTTGTTTCTCTTCCGGCTTTTTCTCTTGAGCGTTATCGAAACTTATCTGCTGAACATCGGTACCGGCATATTGTGTTGGTTCAGTGCCTGGTTTGAAGTACTCAAAAGTGCTGGTGTAGTCAGTGCGGCGGCTGAGTAAACCACTTTGCAAGTCAATACGCACTGAGGCGAGGCCAACTGGCGGCGGCACAGGTTGTTCCGGGATCCCACTCAGTGCTATCTGCATATAGTCCAGCCATGCCGGCAACGCCGTTCGTGCACCGGATTCGGCACCTGCGCTTT
>NZ_DATCSY010000346.1:0-2947 GCF_036568245.1 Rheinheimera sp.
ATGTATAAACCGGCACCTTCACGGTGCAACAACGGAATAATAAACGGCTGCTGGCCATCCGGCGTTACCGCCCGGCCAACAATGTAAGCGGCTTTATTGCGGTAAAACACCGACTTTAAAATATCAAAGCGGATCTGGTAAACCGGGTGGCGGCCATGGCTTGACTGTGCCATAAAACTTTTAACAATCAGCCGGATATCGCGGTCCAGGTCAATAAAGGGCGTAATAAAACCAAAACCGGACAGGATATTGCGCAGTGTTTGCTTTAAGCCATCCTGCGCCGGAAAGTAGCTGTCGTACACCGAGGCCACCGGGGCGGGCAAATGGGTTTTATTTAATGTCGACTCGACAAAAATATTCTGGTTATGAAAATACTTACGTTCAAACAGCTGACAGAATACTGAGTTATAAAAGGTTTCAGCCAGTTCAGCCTGCGGATGAAATGCCAGATACTCCATATAGTGCTGCTTCACCTGCTGCCACAGCGTTTCATCCAGGCATTGTTTGGGCAGCTCTGTCGCCAGATGCGCTATCGCTTCAGTAACACGCTTATCGTAAAACGAAATACGCTCTGAGCTGTCTTGCTGAAAAGCGCGCCAGTCGGCCAGTTCAAACCGCTGTTTGGCTTTGGCGGTAATGGTCTGAAACAAGCTAAAGTGGCGGCGAAAGCCTTTTAAAATAATGTCGGCAATTTGTTTGGCCTGGCTCATAGCGTGGTGGCATCCGTTGTCGGCTAAGCAGCATTATTGGCACTGTAAACAGAAATGCGTACTAGCACCATCACCTGCGGTGTTTTTCTGTTTATAGTGCCTATCAGATAAATAAATTCTGTTATCTGCCGGTGAGGGTATCTGTTTGCCCTAAGCTAACCGTTGAAGCCCTGGACGGGCGGAAACGAGCCCCCAGGGATGGGTTCACGGCGTGTTAGCGTGGGCAAACCGGTACCAACTATCAGGCCTGCTCATCATCCTCAACCATTGTCATCAGTGAGGTATTACCGCCTGATGCAGTGGTATCAATACTGATCGTTTTCTCTGTCACCAGACGTTTGATCAGAGTGTCGTAATATTCGGCACTGATCACCGGTAAAATTGCGCCGTCCCGCTCTGCCAGTTGCTGGCTGAAGTAGCCAAGCCGCGATGAACGTGCGGCAACGACAGCCCCGGCTAAATGCGGATGTGCCAGAATCGCCTGCAGTTGTCCGGGTTTAGCAACCTGAAATACTCCCTCAGCCACGCCGGTTGCCAGAAACTTGTTTTTAAAGGCGTTGGCTTCTTCATAAAACAGCTCAGACGCAACGGTAATCACAGTATTACCCACTCCTAACGCAGTGATAATCGAAATAGCCCAGAAGTTAAACGAGGTGCTTTTATCGGCGTAGCACACCACACAGCCACGAGGCTCGATATGCAGGGTGTTCGACTCACCGGTTGGCCCGGGCAGCTCGGTGCTTTTACGCATATATTTTTCCAGCCGGTTCAGCTGGGCACGGGCATCTGCCAGCGTCAGTGCCAAATCATCTGCCAGCTCATCAATAATATCGACAGTGGCTATTTTGGCCAGTAGCTGGCGCAGCGCCGATACCCGGTCGTTCAGTGGCGTAGCGCGCCAGGTTTTTTCGTCGCGTAACGAGTTTGCCATTAACTGGGCAACCTGTTTTTCTGCGTCCGGGCTGTTGTGCCGGTTTAGCTCGTCCGGGCTTAAGTTGGTCATCTGGACGTTTTCCGGCGACGCTTTCTCTTTTACCAGCCGCAGCAGGTAGTTCGGGCCACCGGCTTTGGGGCCTGTGCCAGATAAACCGCGGCCACCAAAAGGCTGCACACCGACAATAGCGCCTATCATATTGCGGTTAACGTAGACATTGCCGGCGCGCGACATTTTAGCCAGATAATCGCAGCGCTCTTCAATGCGCGAGTGAATACCCATTGTCAGGCCGTAACCGGTGCCGTTTATCTGGTCGATAACTTTGTCCAGCTCGCTGGCTTTGTAACGGATCACATGCACGCAGGGGCCGAATACTTCACGTTTTAGCACCGATAAATCTTTGATTTCGTACAAGCGCGGGGCAAAGAAAAAGCCGTCGCTGCTTTGCTCAGGTAGCTGGCACTGATACAGCAGGGTGGCTTTATCTTGCATATCATCAGCATGCTGCTGCAGGGCTTTCAGTGCTTTACTGTCAATCACCGGGCCAACATCGGTGCTTAACAGCGAAGGATCGCCAACCTGTAGCTGAGCCAGCGCGCCTTTAAGCATGTCGATAATACCATCGGCAACATCCTGCTGAATAAACAACACCCTAAGCGCCGAGCAGCGCTGGCCGGCACTTTGAAAGCCGGAACTTATCACATCATCAATCACCTGCTCGGGCAGGGCAGTGGAGTCGACAATCATGCAGTTCTGGCCACCGGTTTCGGCGATTAGCGGCACCTGAATATCATTACGCTGCGCTAAGGTACGTGAGATTAAGCTACCGGTGTCGGTTGAGCCGGTAAACATCACGGCCTGAATACGCGGGTCTGGCAACAGGGTTTCACCGACATCAGCGCCGCGGGCCAGCACTGCCTGCACCACATGTTCGGGTAAACCGACGTTATGCATCAGCTCTATCGCACGCAGCGCAATCAGACTGGTTTGCTCGGCCGGTTTGGCGATAACGGTATTGCCGGTAACAATGGCTGCAGCTACCTGGCCGAGGAAAATCGCCAGCGGGAAATTCCACGGGCTGATACACAGCACCACGCCGCGTGGTTCAAAGCGCTCATCTTTGGCCAGCTCCTCAGCACGGGCGGCGTAGTAGCGGCAAAAGTCTACTGCTTCGCGTACTTCATCTATGCCATCCTGCGCGACTTTGCCGGCCTCTTTAATACAAATCGCCACTAATTCATCATGATGACGTTCCAGAATATCACCAATACGGCGCAGCAAATTGGCGCGCTGACTTATACTG
>NZ_DATCSY010000347.1:0-8331 GCF_036568245.1 Rheinheimera sp.
CCGGGCGCAAAACCGACCCCGGCGCGGCGTTTGACTGGATGCGCTACCGCGACGCGATAAAAAGTGCGCTAAAGAAGCCGATTTAAGGAGTTTTCGCTATGACATTAATCAGTATGCTGCTGGCACTTATTATTGAGCGTCTTGCCGTGCGCAGTGATGCCTGGCAAGCCAGCCGTTATGCCCGCGCTTATGTGCGTTTTACCGCCCGTTCCGGCCTGAGTAAGCTGGCCGCCAATAGCCTGGGCTGGTACTTGTGGCTGATCCTGCCGGGTGCTGTCATAGCTTTGCTATTACATCTGGCGGATAGCCATTTGCTGAGCCTGGTGGTCAATACGCTGGTATTGCTGGTGGGGCTTGGCTGCTGGCATTACCGTCAGCTGTATAAGCAGTATTTAAATGCGATGGACAGAGGCGATGAAGAAGCGGCGTTTATTGCTATGCAGCAAATACGCACTGATATGGGTAGCAACAAGGAGCAGCACAGTTATGGCCAGCTCTTGGTGTGGCTGAATTTTCGTTACTACGCTGCTGTGGTGTTCTGGTTTTTACTACTGGGTGCGTTCGGCGTTATCACTTATGCGCTGGTGCGGCATTTACAGGAAGCGGTGGCAGAAGACGATGCAGCCAGTTATGCCGCCTGTAGTAATAGTAAGGCTGTGCCTTGTGCAGCGCACTGGGCCAACTGGTTTCCGGCCCGGTTGTTTGGCTTAGGCTTTGCACTGGTGGGGCATTTCTCCCGGGCATCTACTGCGTTACTGGGCTACTTTCTTGATTTTACTGCCGACAACGAGCAGGTGGTGGTAGATGTAGCAACCGCAGCCGAACCACTGCCGGCAGACAGTTTAAATACGCTGGAAGATACCAGCTATATGGTGCAGCTGGCTAAACGCAATATGCTATTTTTCTTGGCTTTTACCGCCATTTTGACACTAAGCGGCTGGTTAGGCTGATTATTCCTGCATAGCAAGGTGGCGGTCAGTTAAGGCTCTGGCCGTCATCGGTTTGCCCACGCCAACACGCCGTAAACCCATCCGTGGGGGCTCCTCTCAGCCCATCCGGGACTGAGACGCTTAGCTTAGGGCAAACCGATTCTGCTTAAATGATCAGCGTTCCTGTTAAGGTGCCTTATCTATTTCTGATTTTTACAGCTTTATTCCACTTTTTCACTTCACACTGATTTCACAGCGGCTATGTCAATCTGGCTTGCAACCTTAACGCAACTTATGCAGGTGATTAAGATGACTAAAACCGGAGTGAAAAAAATGCTGCTAACTATTGGTGCTGTAATTACTGCCCTGGCTGCCACCTGGTATGCTTTGTTTGGCCTTAAACCTTATACCGTAACTGCGACAGAGATAAATCAGCGCTACAGCTACACCCAGCCGCAGCCGCTGAATATGCAGCTGCAGGCAGATGATAATAATGGCTATCACTTTCACTACACCAGCTTTGATGGCGCCACAGTTAATGGTTATATGCGTTTGCCTGAGACTGCTAAAAGCGCTCAGCCTGTGCCGGTATTGATTGGTGCTCATGCTATGGGGCGCTCTTACCAGCGTTGGTGGTTATCAAGCTACAAAGAGCGGACAACGCGGGAAAGTACCGATAAGATCACCGAAATGGCGCTGGCAAAAGGCTATGCTATGGTGACCATTGATGCCCGTAACCACGGTGAGCGTAAAGATCCGGAGCACAGTATTGTTGATATTATTAATAACCTGCATTGGTGGGGTGAGCGCGAGCCATATGAAGCCATGCTGATAGACACGGTGCGCGATCACCGCGTATTGCTCGACTGGCTCAGCACACAGCCACAGTTTGACGCTGAGCGTGTCGATATTACAGGATACAGTATGGGTGCTCATGTCAGCTTGTTGCTGGCCGCTGTAGATACGCGTGTTAAGCGGGTTGCTGCAGTGGTACCACCGCATATCAATAGCTATACGGCGATAGTGGCGCCACTGAACATGTTAGCCGGTTTGGCCGATAACCCGGTGTTGCTGTTCAGTGCTAATGATGATGAATATGCCAGTGAGAAAGAAAATAAACAGTTGTTTGATGCATTACCTAATACTGAGAAAAAACATCACCTCTTCGAGGGGGGCCATGTGTTACCGGCGCACTATGTGCAGCATTTTGAGCAGTGGTTGTAATGACAAAGCCTAATGCGATAACCGTTTTGGTTATCGAGGATAATCCGGCGATACAGGCTAATATCGCCGATTATTTTGCTTTGCACGGTGCCGTGACTGACTTTGCTTTACAAGGCCGGCAAGGGGTCGCTTTGGCACTGGAAAATTACTACGATGTGGTGATCCTTGATCTCACTCTGCCACAACTGGATGGGCTGGATCTGTGTGCGCTGCTGCGTCGTCAGGCTAACCGGCACATACCGGTACTCATGTTAACCGCCCGCGACAGCCTGCAAAACAAGCTTGATGGCTTCGCGGCCGGGGCGGATGACTATCTGGTAAAACCCTTTGACTTAGCTGAGCTGTGGGCCAGAGTACAGGTGCTGGCAGGGCGGCGCTTGCAACAGAGCTATCAGTTGGCGCTTGGCAATATTACGCTGAATAAACACCGGCAACAGGTTATGTGTGCTGGCCAGATCATGCCGCTAAAACCGATTGCCTTTCAGCTACTGAGCATTCTGCTGGAAGCGGCGCCGCGCCCGGTTAGCCGCAGTGAGCTGTGCAGTAAAATCTGGGGCGATGAACCGACCGAGTCGGATGCGCTGCGCTCGCATCTTTATCAGCTACGTAAAACGCTGCAGCAACATGGTGCAGCAGTGGTGCTGGAAACCGTACATGGCGTAGGTTTTGTCGTAAAAGCAGGGGCAAACTGATGCCAGTAATATCACTACGTCACAAAATCCTGTTTGCCTTTACCGGCTGCGCGGTGGCCATTGCCCTGCTGTTTGGTATTTGCAGCCTGTTATTTGCCTATCATACCGAAGATCGGTTTTTCGAAAGTCTGCTGCAAGCCGAAGCCAATGTTGCCGAGCAGCAACTGGCAGAGGGCGCAGCTGTTGTGCCACGGCTCAGTTTTATTCGCTATTACCCGGCGCTGTCTGCGTTACCCGCAGACATTGGCGGGGTGCTGAAACAGACGCCCAACCGGCGCGAGTTTGCGGCGGCGCAAGGCAAACACTTTCACCTGATACCTTTATCGACAGGCTATTTGCTGGCAGATGTCAGTGAGCAACTTATCGTCAGGAACATCCGCGGCCAAATGTTCACGTTTTTACTCTGTCTGTTGCTGGCGGCAATAGTGTTCTCTGCTGTGCTGGCGTTCTGGCTGGCCAGGCGGGTACTGAAACCCCTGCACCAGCTGACTGCTGTTGTCGACAATGCCGGCCAACACCCAACCGATACCAACTGGTCTGGCATTGCTGCTCTTCCTGCCGACGAGATTGGCCGTTTAGCGCAGGCGCTGCAGCAAGCCTGGTCGCGGGTGCAGAGCTTTATTAGCCGCGAGCAACAATTTACCCAGGATGTATCGCATGAGCTGCGCACCCCGGTTACCGTCAGTCGCGGCGCCATCACATTACTGCGCCATACCAAACTGACAGCGCAGCAGCTGCAGCTGATTGAGCGGCTGGAGCTGGCGCAGCAACAGATTGCCCAAAGCATAGAGACGTTGATGCTGCTGGCACGTGAACAACAACCGGCCGCCAGCCGCACGCCGCTGCTGCCGCTGGTTGAGCACAGTATTTTACAGCAGCAGCCTAAGCTGGCGGGGAAACAGTTACAGCTGAATATCGATATAGCCGCTGACGAGAGTGTAATGATTGCGGATTCAGTGCTTCTGATCCTGCTGAATAATCTGCTGGGTAACGCCTTTGAATACACCGTCACCGGGCATATTAACATTGCTTTTAAGCAGCAGACGCTGACGGTAGAAGACACGGGCGGTGGCATCGACGCTGCCATCCGCCAGCGGGTGTTTGACAGCGGCGTTAAAGGCGAGAACAGCCAGGGGATGGGCGTCGGCTTGTCATTGGTAAAACGCTTATGCGATAAATGGCATATTGGCTATCACATTCAAAGCAACAGCAGCGGTACCTGTGTCAGGCTGCAGTTCCCGCAGCAGTAACCTCTGCCGACATTGTTTGCGTTGGATTAACCTGGTCAGACCAATTCTAATGGTTTGTTTCATACGCTTGTCATTCTGAGTTAATACTCTAACTATTTTGTGTTTTTGCCTTTGCCGGTAATCTCTGCTTTATTTACATGCCGGGCAGAAACTGCTACCTTATCGCCACTAAAATATAATTGGTAAGACCAATTTACAGTGGTGAGTTAACTCTGTAACGGACATTACCAGACAGCAAATTGGCAGCGCATGGCAGATTTTAAAATTAAACCGGCGAAACTCTCCGACCGCATTGTCGAGCAACTGGAAAACATGTTGCTCGAAGGCAGTTTTGCGCCGGGGCAGAAATTGCCGCCAGAGCGTGATTTAGCCGACATGTTCGCGGTATCGCGGCCGTCGCTGCGCGAAGCTATTCAAAAGCTGGAAGCCAAAGGCTTGGTCAGCCGTCGTCAGGGTGGAGGCACTTATGTCTGTGACAACCTGGCTGTTGGCCTGACCGACCCGCTGTTTGCGCTGATTGCCCGCCACCCGGAATCGCAGTTTGATTTACTGGAGTTCCGGCACGCGCTGGAGGGTATTTGTGCCTATTACGCCGCATTGCGTGGTACGGCTGCCGATTTTGCCCAAATTACCGCGCATTACGATGCAATATGCCAGGCACAGCAGTTAAACGACATTGACCGTGAAGCCAAAGCGGTCGGCAGTTTTTATCTGGCAGTAGCCGAAGCGTCACACAATGTAGTGTTACTGCATTTGGTGCGCGGCTTAACGCCATTAGTGGAGCAGAATATCCGCTTAAACCTGGAAACCCTGCAGCAAAAGGAAGGCATTGTCAGTCAGCTAAATGCACACCGGCAACGGCTGATGCAGGCTGTTATCAACGGCGAGCCGGAAAAGGCGCGTCAGGCCAGCAATGGTCATTTGGCTTTTATTGAAGAAGCGCTGCTGGAAGTGGGCAAAGAACGTTCGCGTATTGAACGTTCGTTGCGCCGTACCCAGCAGGGTTAATAACAATTTTAACGCACATGCATGTATAGCACAGGCGTGCATAACCAAAGGAAACCTCGATATGTCTGAAGTCAGTAAAGTTGACATCGACGCTCTGGAAACCAAAGAGTGGCTTGAAGCGCTGGAATCGGTAGTTCGCACTGAAGGGGTCGAGCGGGCACAGTTCCTGCTGGAAAAAGTGCTGGAAGAAGCCCGGTTAGAAGGCGTAGACATGCCAACCGGCGTCACCACCAACTACATTAATACCATTCCTCCGCAGCAAGAACCAGCGTACCCGGGCGATGTTAATCTGGAACGGCGTATTCGTTCGGTGATCCGCTGGAACGCCATTATGATTGTACTGCGTGGCTCGAAGAAAGAGCTGGACTTAGGCGGCCATATGGCGTCTTACCAGTCATCTGCTGCGTTTTACGAAACCTGTTTTAACCACTTCTTCCGCGCGCCGAACGACAAAGACGGCGGCGACTTAGTGTATTATCAGGGCCATATTTCTCCGGGCATTTATGCCCGTGCTTTTGTTGAAGGCCGCTTAACTGAAGAACAGTTGGACAGCTTCCGCCAGGAAGTAGACGGCAAAGGCTTATCAAGCTACCCGCACCCGAAATTAATGCCGGAGTTCTGGCAGTTCCCAACGGTGTCGATGGGCCTGGGCCCTATCGCCTCTATTTACCAGGCACGCTTCTTAAAGTATTTACACGGCCGTGGCTTAAAAGACACCAGCGCACAGCGCGTTTATGCCTTCTTAGGTGATGGCGAGATGGACGAGCCGGAATCACGTGGTGCGATAAGCTTTGCCGCACGCGAAAAGCTGGGCAACCTGTGTTACCTGATCAACTGTAACCTGCAGCGTCTGGACGGCCCGGTAATGGGTAACGGTAAAATTATTCAGGAACTGGAAGGCTTGTTCCGCGGTGCGGGCTGGAACGTGATCAAAGTGGTGTGGGGTCGCGGCTGGGATAAACTGCTGGCGAAAGACACCACCGGCAAGCTGTTGCAGCTGATGAACGAAACCATCGACGGTGATTACCAGACCTACAAAGCCAATGACGGTGCTTATGTGCGTAAGCATTTCTTCGGTCGTTACCCGGAAACGGCAGCACTGGTTGCAGACATGACCGATGAAGAAATTTTCGCGTTAAAACGCGGCGGTCATGAGCCATCCAAACTGTTTGCTGCCTTTAAAGCTGCGCAGGAATGTACTGACAAACCTACTGTTATCCTGGCCAAAACCGTTAAAGGTTACGGCATGGGCGAAGCAGCAGAAGGTAAGAACATTGCGCACCAGGTGAAGAAAATGGACATGACGCACGTGCTGCAACTGCGTAAGCGTCTTGGCCTGGAAGACTACATCAGCGAAGAGCAGGTAGCTGATTTGCAGTACATCAAGCTGCCGGAAGGCTCGCCAGAGCTGGAATACCTGCATGCACGCCGCAAAGCGCTGCACGGTTACACGCCGGTACGTCTGCCAAACTTTACTAAAGCGCTGACACTGCCAGAGCTGGGTGCTTTTGACGCATTACTCGAAGAGCAAAAGCGTGAAACCTCAACCACTATGGCCTATGTGCGCGCCCTGAATATCCTGCTGAAAGACGAGCATATCGGTAAGCAAATCGTGCCGATTATTGCCGACGAAGCCCGTACCTTTGGTATGGAAGGCTTGTTCCGTCAAATCGGTATTTATAACCCAGGCGGCCAGAACTATACGCCGGAAGACCGCTCAGTAGTGAGTTACTACAAAGAAGATGTCGGTGGTCAGGTACTGCAGGAAGGTATTAACGAGCTGGGCGCAATGTCATCCTGGGTGGCGGCGGCAACGTCATACAGCACCAACGATTTACCGATGATCCCGTTTTATATTTACTACTCGATGTTTGGCTTCCAGCGCGTGGGCGATATGGCGTGGCTGGCAGGCGATCAGCAGGCGCGCGGCTTCTTATTAGGCGCAACTGCTGGCCGTACTACGTTAAACGGCGAAGGTTTACAGCACGAAGACGGCCACAGCCATATTCTGGCCGGCACCGTGCCGAACTGTATTTCATACGACCCGACTTATGCCTTTGAGCTGGCAGTGATTATGCAAGACGGTATCCGCCGCATGTACGGTAAAGATCAGGAAAACATCTATTACTACATCACGGTAATGAACGAAAACTACCACCACCCGGCCATGCCAAAAGGCGCCGAGGAAGGTATTCGCCGTGGTATTTACAAGCTGGAATCGCACAACGGCGATCGCGGCAAAGTACAGCTGATGGGCTCAGGCACTATTTTAAATGAAGTGCGTAAAGCCGCTGACATCTTAAGCAAAGACTACGGTGTAGCCTCTGACGTGTACTCTGTTACGTCGTTTAACGAGCTGGCGCGTGATGGCCAGGATGTTGAGCGCTTTAACATGCTAAACCCGGACGCGAAAGAGAAAACGCCATACATTGCTACGGTAATGAACAGTGCACCGGCGATTGCCGCCACCGACTACATGAAAAACTACGCCGATCAGGTACGTGCTTTCATCCCGGCTAAGTCTTACAAGGTACTGGGTACCGACGGCTTTGGCCGCTCAGACAGCCGTGAGAACCTGCGCCGCCACTTTGAAGTTAATGCCGGCTACATTGTTGTGGCTGCGCTTAGCGAGCTGGTGAAGCAGGGCGAGTTGAAGAAAACCGTGGTCAGCGACGCCATCAAGAAATTTGGCATCGACAGTGGCAAAACCAACCCGCTGTACGCATAAGAGGATTAACCATGACGATTGAAATTCATGTTCCGGATATTGGTGCAGATGAAGTAGAAGTCACCGAAATTCTGGTCAAGGCAGGCGACAAGGTTGCGGTCGATCAGTCACTGCTTAGCGTTGAAGGTGATAAAGCCAGTATGGAAGTACCGGCAAGCGAAGCTGGTGTGGTAAAAAGCATCAACGTTAAAGTGGGCGATAAGGTAAAAACCGGCAGCCTGATCATGACCTTTGAAGGCGAAGGCGCAGCGAAACAAGAAGCAGCACCTGCCAAAGAAGAAGCTAAAAGCGACGCCAAGAGCGAAGCCAAAGCAGACAAGCCAAAAAGTGGCGGCACGGCAGTACAGGACGTAAAAGTACCGGATATCGGCGGCGACGCGGTAGAAGTTACTGAAATAATGGTAAAAGTTGGCGATACGGTAAGCGAAGAGCAATCTTTGCTGAGCGTAGAAGGCGACAAAGCCAGTATGGAAGTACCGGCACCTTTTGCCGGTAAGGTA
>NZ_DATCSY010000348.1:0-4264 GCF_036568245.1 Rheinheimera sp.
CTTATCGTCGTACTGACCTTCATCGGTCAATACCAGTGCGGCACCCTGCGCCAGCGCCTGAGCGATAAACTGTTTGCCATGTTGTTGCACACCCGGGATAGCAAGAAACACATCACCGCTGCTCACTTTACGGCTGTCGAGCTGCAATTGATTCAGTTGACACTGCGGAATATCACTGGCGTACAGCGCCAGCCACTGTTGTGCATTAACCGGCATTGCTACCTCCCGTCAGGGCAGAAAGTCTGGGCTGGCTGCTACCATCAGGCGTCAGATTCAGCAGTTGCATACTGGCGCCCATGATATTGGCAAATACCGGCGCTGCAATTTCGCCGCCATGATAAAAATCACCGGCAGGTTCATTAATCACGACAACACACGCCAGGCGTGGGTTAGATACAGGCCCGACACCGGCAAAAGACGCTACATAATCCTCGCCATAGCCACCGGCGATGGCCTTACGGGCCGTACCGGTTTTTCCGCCTACGCGGTAACCTTTAACCTGTGCCTTCGTTGCTGTACCGCCAGGCATAATATTGGCTTCCATCATCTCCAGCATTGCTGCCGCATGCTCTGGTGCCAGCACCTGCTCACCCGGATGTTGCTGCTCATTTTTCAGTATCGTCAGTGGGCGGCTCACACCACCATTTGCCATAGTGGCATAAGCCCGCGCCAGCTGTGCCGCTGTTACCGACAAGCCATAACCAAATGACAGCGTGGCACGTTCATGATCAGACCAGCGCCGGCGATGACTTAACATACCGCTGCTTTCGCCGTTCAGGCCAAGGCCGGTATCGATACCCAGCCCCATATTGGCGTACAGACCAATCACATGCTCAATCGGCATGTCCAGTACCAGCTTACTGACACCGACGTTGCTCGACTTCTGAATAATGCCGGTCAGACTTAACACGTTGTAATTGTTTGCATCACGCACCCAGCTGCCACCGATGCGGAAATAACCGGGATAGGTATCGACCTTGGTATTGAGGTTGGCACTGCCAAACTCCAGCGCACTGAGTACCGCCAGCGGCTTCATCGTTGAACCAGGCTCAAAGGTATCGGTAATAGCGCGGTTGCGAAACAGGTAGGCCGGCGCATTACCACGGTTATTCGGATTGAACGACGGGCTGTTCACCATTGCCAGCACTTCGCCGGTTTGTACATCAACCACTATGGCTGAACCTGACGTGGCACCATGCGATAGCACAGCTTTTTTCAGCTCCCGGTACGTAACTGACTGAATACGCTGGTCAATACTCAGCTGCAGGTTACCCGGCGCCTTGGCCTGTGCCCGCTCAAGTACTTCGATTTCACGGCCTTTGGCATCTTTACGAAATACTTTACGGCCAGCTTTGCCGGTTAACAGCTCATCATAACGTTTCTCAATACCTTCCACGCCAACGTCATCAACATTGGTAAAACCTACCAGTTGCGCAGTAACTTCACCGGCAGGATAGTAGCGCCGCGACTCCTGTCGGAAATAAATGCCTGGCACTTTTAATTTCTTCACATAATCAACCACAGCCGGATTGACCTGACGTTGCAGGTAAACAAAACGCCGCTGCGGGTTATCACCAATTTTGTTGAGCAGTTGTGCCGGTGTCATTTGCAGGATATCGGCCAGTGCATGCCAGCGCCGCTCGTCGGCTGCTGCGTGACGTTCAATCACCACTTTAGGGTCTGCCCAGATAGCTTCCACCGGCACACTGATTGCCAGCTCTTCGCCATTACGGTCAAATATCATGCCGCGCAGTACCGTGTCGGCCTCTACCCGTAGGCTGCGCATATCGCCCTGGCTGACCAGCATGTCAGGCTCAACCACCTGCAACCATGCTGCCCGAACCATCAAGGCGGTGAATACCCCCGCCAGGCTGACTAACACAAAAGCAAAACGCCAGCCGATTACCGACGGGGCTGTCCTTGCTTTTGCCTGAGGCGCTTTTTTAGTCTTACTCATGGCACTGTCACCGCAATATCCTGCTCTCCGGATGGACGAACCATGTTTAACCGGTTGCGGGCGATATCTTCAACCCGGCTGTGTTCCGATAAAGCGCGTTGCTCCAGCACCAGATTACGCCATTCAATGTCCAGCTGGTCACGCTGCTGATACAGCGCATCCTGGGCAATAGTCAGCTGGCGGTTTAAATGCGCAAAGTGCACCACCACCAGTGCAGAAGCGATACACGCCAATAACAGCAACACCAGCCACTTTTGCTGGTGCCAATCACGTACGATAAGCCAGTGCAGGTTGATGTTATTCATGCTGCTGCCTCTGTGCGATGCGCAGCACAGCGCTGCGCGCGCGCGGATTGGCCTGCAGCTCTTGTTCAGATGGCATGATAGCCTTACCCACCAGCGTCAATTCGGTACGCTGATTCATTTGCGCCGCTGTTAGCGGAATGCCGCGTGGTACTGGCTCCCCTTTGGAAAACCGGCGCATAAATTGTTTTACCAGCCGATCTTCCAGCGAGTGGAAACTGATAACGACCAGACGCCCGCCGGGCTTGAGTACCTGCATCGCCGCATGTAATGCCTGATTGACCTGCTCCAGCTCGCTGTTGATATAAATACGGATAGCCTGAAAACTACGCGTAGCCGGGTGTTTTTTCTCTTTGTTACTTTTCGGCACGCTGTCACTTATCAGCTTCGCCAGCTGCGCCGTGCGCGTTAACGGCTGTTCAGTACGTGAGGCCACAATCGCCTGCGCAATGCGCCAGGCAAATTTCTCTTCGCCATATTCCCGCAGCACGAAACTGATGTCTTCAACATCGGCCTGTGCCAGCCATTCTGCTGCGCTGATACCCGAACTTGGGTCCATCCGCATATCAAGCGGACCGTCACGCATAAAACTAAAGCCTCGATCGGCATCGTCCAATTGTGGGGAGGACACACCAAGATCAAGCAATATACCGTCCAGGGCACCGTTGATGTGCTGCTGTTCAGCAATAGACGCCAGGGCGGCAAAGGGGCTGTGGGTGATATGAAAACGGGGGTCTGCTTTTAGCGGTTCGGCTGCAGCTATCGCGGTGGGGTCGCGATCTATTGCGTACAACCGGCCCTTGGGGCCAAGTTTGGATAAAATTACCCGGCTATGGCCGCCACGGCCAAAGGTGCCATCCAGATAGCAGCCATCGGGCTTAATAGCTAAGCCGTCGATTGCTTCTTGCAGCAAAACAGAAATATGCGCCGGTGCATTCATTTACAGTACAAAATCCTGTAATCGTTCTGAGAGTTCAACATCACCGGCCTGAGCCTGTTCCAGCGCGATATCAGCCGCCAGACGCTCATTCCAGGTTGTCTCATCCCAGATCTCAAATTTATTTAACTGACCCACCAGACGGATACCTTTATTCAGACCCGCATGCTGACGCAGCGGTGCAGGCAGTAAGATCCGCCCGCTTTTATCCATATCACAGTCGGTCGCATTCCCCAGTAACACGCGCTGTAAGCGGCGTTCCTGCGGGTTTAAGCTGGATAAGCGTTTGAGTTTTTCTTCTATTTCTTCCCACTCAGCCAGCGGATATAACAACAAACAGGGATCATGCAAATCTATGGTGCAGATCAGGTGGCCCTGACAATCAGACAGCAGAAATTCACGGTAGCGTGCAGGTAGCGCTAACCGTCCTTTCTCGTCCAGTGTCAACGTAAATGAGCCACGAAACATAAGCTTCCTGTGCAGTTTATTTATTTGTTCTTTGTTCGCAGGTAACCCAAAATGATCCACTTTTACCCACAAATCCCCACAACGATACAGTTTAGGGTCGAGGTTTGACCATTGTCAAGGCAAAAACTAAGCTAATCACCGTTTGCGATCACAGTAAAAATAAGCTCTGCAGCGAAGGTGATGATTTTGGTGGGAAAAAGTGGAGACAGATCAAAAGCGATACTAAATAGTCCTGTTTTTATGTACAGCGCCTTGGATCAGGCTGCTTTTTTTTTCAGTTGCTTGCCAAGGCGGAATAAATTATTCAATACTGGTGCATCAAGCTAATAACAAATTCCACAATAGCGCAGCAGCGATAAAAGGATTAAAGCCCTATGGTGTGTTTACTGAAGATCCGCGGCATGCTGGAGCAAATGTCAGTTATCGAACGCAAGCTGGCAGATTTTATTCTCGATAACGCCAATTTGCTACGGGATTATTCTTCCCAGCAATTAGCTGACGCAGTCGGCACCAGCCAGTCCAGCGTGGTGAAATTTTGTCAGAAACTGGGCTATAAAGGTTACCCCGATCTGAAGCTCGCCGTTAGCGAGGCGGTGATCA
>NZ_DATCSY010000349.1:0-2029 GCF_036568245.1 Rheinheimera sp.
AGCTGGGGCGCCAGCGACGAAGATCTGTTTCGTACTGCCGACCAGCATTTACAGCAGATGCATGCGGCTGGCAAACCCTTTTTCAGCCTGATTTTCAGCTCGTCGAATCACGAGCCATTTGAATTCCCTGATGGCCGCATCAGCCTGCATCAGCAGCCAAAAAACAGTGTTAATAATGCGGTGAAATATGCCGATTACGCACTAGGGCAGTTTATTGCTCAGGCAAAACTGTCTGCTTACTGGCAAGATACGGTATTTCTGATTGTTGCTGACCATGACAACCGGGTCTATGGCGATAATCTGGTGCCGGTGGAAAAGTTTCATATTCCGGCATTGATACTGGGGCCGGATCTTGAGGCCAAAACCATAACTCCGGTTGCCAGCCAGATAGATTTGGCACCGACCTTACTGTCGCTGCTTGGCATCTCGGCTCAGACCCCGCTGATAGGGCGCGACTTTAGCCGTGATGCAACCAGCCCTGGCCGGGCCTTGCTGCAGTTTGATCAGTATTTTGCGCTGATGGAAGATAAAGAGCTGACTATTCTCAGGCCACAGCAGGCGCCCGTGCATGCCGTTTACAACCCTGTTAGTCGCCGGTTGACGACGTCAACACAGCCGGTTTCTGCTACGCAGCAGAGCAGGGCGCTGGCGCAGGTATTACTGCCATCTTTGCTTTACCGCGAGCAGCTTTACCGCAATCCGTTGCGGGGGCAGTGTGTCGATTGCCGGTTGGCAAAAGCGCTACCCTAGTTCAGGCGCGCTTTTTCAGCAGCAGCGCGATGTCATCGCCGCTGTTTGGTATAGCTGCAGTGGCCGGTTCAGCCTTGCGTGGCCGCAGTTTCTCGCCCAGTACCAGCATACAGGGCGTTAAAAACAGTGTCAGTACCGTTGCAAAGGTTAAACCGCCGGCAATAGCGCTTGATAGCTGCGTCCACCACTGGGTAGAGGGCGCACCAAAGCCCAGGCTGGGTTCCAGCAGGTTAACATTTACCGCCAGTACCATTGGCATTAAACCCAGTACGGTAGTGATTGACGTTAGCAGCACCGGGCGCAGGCGCAGGCAACCGGTTTCCAGTGCCGCTTCAAATGCAGACAAACCACTGTCGCGTAACTGGTTATAGGTATCAATCAGGACGATATTATTGTTTACCACTATCCCGGCCAGACCAATGATACCCATGCCTACCATCACTATGCCGAAGCTCTGGCCGTTTACCAGCAACCCCAGCAGCACACCTGCGGTGGAAAAGATGATTGCCGACAGGATCAGCAATGTCTGATACCAGCTGTTAAATTGCACCAGCAGGATCATCAGCATCAGGAAGATCGCAGTGGCAAAGGCGCCCAGCAGGAATGTCATCGCCTCTTGCTGGTCGGCACTTTCACCGGCGGTTTTCACATGCACATTGTCTGGCAGCTTTATATCACTGCCCAGCAAGGCTTTTAGCCGCTCGGTTACCTGAAAGCCCGGTGCCAAATCGGCTTTTATCGTCACAGCGCGGTTGCTGTCGATACGTTTGATAATGCTTGTTTTAGGCGCCGGTACCAGCTCAACAAAATTGCTTAGCGGCACCTGGCCACGCGCGGTTTGAATGGTAAGCCGCTGCAGCTGATCCAGTGAGCGCCAGCTTTGTGGAAAGCGCACGCGGATATCGACTTCATCACTGGCATACTCCGGCCGGTATTTTGCCAGTAGCAGGCCGTTACTGATCATCTGTACCGCATTGCCGACGGTCAGCACATCAGCACCAAAGCGGGCCGCTTCTGCCCGGTCTACTTCAAGCCGCCATTCAATACCCGGCAGGCTGCGGTCATCTTCAATATCGACAAAGCCGCCCAGTTGCTGCATTTGGCTGATGATCTTCGCCACCGCTTTGTCGGTTGCCGCACTTTCCATACTGCTTACCTGCAGCTCTATCGGTTTGCCGCCGGACGGGCCTTCTTCCTGTTGCCGGAACTCCAGAATAATGCCTGGAATGTCAGCCGTGAGGCTGCGCATTTCATCAAGGATCTGGGCGGCTTTGCGCCT
>NZ_DATCSY010000350.1:0-5151 GCF_036568245.1 Rheinheimera sp.
GTATTTATTTGAAGGTCTGAAGAAACAGATTAGTGCTTACTTACCACCCGAGCAGGTTGCCTTAGTGCAACAGGCCTATGTGGTCGCGCGCGACGCGCACGCGCCGCAAATCCGCTCCAGCGGCGAGCCTTACATTACTCATCCGGTTGCCGTCAGCAGCATTCTGGCCGATATGCATATGGACCATGAAACCCTGATGGCCGCGCTGCTGCACGATGTGATTGAAGACACTCCGGTTAGCAAAGAAGAACTCGCCAGTAAATTTGGTGACACCGTTGCCGAGCTGGTTCAGGGCGTCAGCAAGCTGGATAAAGTAAAGTTTAAAGACTATCACGAGTTTGAAGTCACCAACCTGCAAAAAATGTTTATGGCGATGACGCAGGATATCCGCGTTATCCTGATTAAACTGGCAGACCGCACCCACAATATGCGCACCTTGGGCGCCCTACGGCCAGAAAAGCGCCGCCGCATCGCCAAAGAAACGCTGGAGCTGTACGCCCCCATCGCAAACCGCCTGGGTATACATAATATTAAGAATGAGCTGGAAGACTGGGGTTTTCAGGCACTGTACCCAATGCGCTACCGCGCACTGTCGACTGCCGTTAAACAGGCCCGTGGCAACCGACGCGAGCTGCTGGAAAAAATTCAGCATGAAATTTTAGGCCGGCTGGAGCAAGCCGGGATCAATGCTGATGTTAGTGGCCGCGAAAAGCACCTGTACAGCATCTACCGTAAGATGAAAAACAAAGAGCTGATGTTCAACGATGTGATGGACATTTACGCGTTCCGTGTCGTGGTAGACAGCATTGATCATTGCTACCGTACGTTGGGCGTGGTGCACAACCTGTATAAACCGATTGAGATCCGCTTTAAAGACTATATCGCCATTCCCAAACAGAACGGTTATCAGTCGCTGCACACCTCCCTGGTAGGGCCGCACGGTATTCCGGTTGAAATACAAATGCGCACCCGCGAAATGGATGAAATGGCCGATAAGGGTATCGCCGCGCACTGGATGTATAAAGCCAATGGCCAGCATCAGGATACCACTGCACAAATTCGTGCCCGGCGCTGGATGCAAAGCCTGCTGGAGCTGCAGCAAAATGCCGGCAACAGCGCAGAGTTTGTCGAAAACGTTAAATCTGAACTGTACCCGGATGAGCTTTATGTGTTCTCTCCCAAGGGTAAAATTGTTGAGCTACCTATTGGCGCCACTGCCGTTGACTTTGCTTATGCTGTGCACACCGATATTGGTAACCGCTGTGTTGGGGCCAAGGTAGATCGCAGGCCTTATCCACTGAATAAACCGCTGGAAACCGGCCAGACAGTAGAAATTGTTACCAGCCCCGGTGGTAAACCTAACGCCAACTGGTTGAATTACGTGGTGACCAGCCGTGCTATTTTAGGTATCCGTAACTACCTGAAGAAACAGCAGCAAAATGAAGCCATTGGCCTGGGCCGACGTTTACTCAGCTCTGCGCTTGGCGAAGTAAAACTGGAAGATATCGCGCCAGAGCGTATCGAGCAGGTACTGCAAAATACCAAACAAAAATCACTCGATGAGCTGTGCAGCGAAATTGGCCTGGGTAACCAGCTCGCCGTTGCAGTAGCGCGCCGCTTACTGGGTGAGTTTGAGTCAGACGAAAGCAGCAATAAAGAAACAGCTGGCCCGCTACAGAAAAGCAAAGCCTTTATTATTGGTTCAGAAGGTATGCTGTTAACCTTTGCCAAGTGTTGCCGCCCCATTCCGGGCGATGAAATTGTAGCCAGCGCCACGCCAGGTAAAGGCCTGAACGTGCACCGGGCAGATTGCCGCAATATCAAAGGTTGGGATAGAGAACCCGGCAAGTTTTTCCCGGTGCGCTGGGATAAAACCGGCGATAAACAATTCCTGTGTGATATCCGCGTGTTTATCGTGAACCGTCAGGGTGTGCTGGCGAAACTGACCACACTCATTGCCTCGCAGGACTCAAACATTCAGGATCTGGCAACCGATGATCGCGATACCGGTGAGTATGTGATCAAAATTACGCTGTCGGTACGCGACAGAATACAGCTGGCCAATGTGATGCGTAAGATACGCGTCATGCCGGATGTACAGAAAGTATACAGAAGGAAATAAAACCCATGTCAAAAGTAATTATCCGTACCAATGATGCACCGAAAGCTATCGGCACCTACAGCCAGGCGGTAAAAATTGGTACTACTGTGTATCTGTCAGGTCAAATCCCGTTAGTGCCTTCAACCATGCAAATGGTATCTGACGATTTTGCCGAACAAACCCATCAGGTGTTTAAAAACCTGGCGGCCGTATGTGAAGCTGCCGGTGGTGGCTTGAACGACATGGTCAAAGTGAATATTTTCCTGACCGATCTAAGCCAGTTTGCCACCGTAAACGACATCATGAGCCAGTACTTTGCCGAGCCTTACCCAGCCAGAGCTGCAGTACAGGTGTCTGCCCTGCCGCGGGCCAGCCAGATTGAAATCGATGGCGTGATGGAAGTACCGTCCACCCACTAGGATGTTGTATGCGTAACCACCGGCTATTACAGATACTTGTTGCAGGCACAGCGTTGTTAAGCAACGTGCTCAAATCTGAGGAGCCGGTCAGTCACAGCGAACCACAGCAGCCTGAACTCACCTGGTGCCTGGATCACTTTTCAGGCTTTCACCATTATGAAGATGTCACTGAGCCTTATGGGCCCTCGGTCGACCTGATGCATGAATTAGCCAGGCGCAGCGGCTTTACGCTGCGTTTTACACCCAGAACCACCATAAATCGCTGTTTCCGCCTGATGGAAGAAGGCCAGGTCGATTTAATGTCTAACCTGAAGTTCAGCGAGGACAGAGCAAAGTTTATGGTGTTGCTGCCTTATGAGACCACCATTGCCGAAAGCGTGTTTTTACTGCGCAGTGATAAAAGGCCGCTAACGCAGTTCAGCCAGCTGAAAAACCTGACCGTTGCCAGCATCCGCGGCTATCTGTACAGCGAAAACACCATGCAGTTTATCCAGCAAAACCGCTCACATGTGGCAGAAGTAGAATCGATAGAGTCTGGCCTGGAAATGCTGTATCGCGGCAGAGTAGACGCCCTTATTTCCCCGACTGTCAGCACCTCTGATGCCATTTTTTCTACCAGCAGTTATCAGGATCGCTTTCGTATTGCGGCACTGAATATCAGTACCGGCAATAACGCCCATATCAACATAGGCGTATCCCGCCAAAGCCAGTATATCAATCTGCTACCAGCCATCGAGCGGCATATAAAAGCCATGCAAGCTGATGGTACCGTAAAGCGGCTTTACACCGATATGGTGCTAAGCCCCAGGATCAAGCAGTTAAAGGCAAAGCCAGAGTGACAAGCCAAGCGTGAGCAGTTCACTACAACAAACCCCGGTCGCCGTGATCAAAGGCGTTGGCGCCAAAGCAGCCGAGAAACTCAGCAAGCTGGGTATCGAGTCAGTACAGGATATTTTGTTTCACCTGCCGCTGCGTTATGAAGACCGTACCCGTATTTATGCCATCGCCGATTTAATGCCGCTGATGCACGGTACTGTACTGGGAGAAGTCGTCAGCAGTGAAATTCAGCTCGGTAAAAGACGCAGCTGGCTGGTGAAAATTAAAGACGGCAGTGGCTATCTGACGCTACGCTTTTTTCATTTTAGTGCGGCGCAAAAAAATGCCGTCACACCAGGCGTGCTGCTGCGCTGTTTTGGCGAGGCCAAACGCGGCCCGCGTGGCCTGGAAATGCTGCATCCGGAATACCGGCTGCATAACGACGAGCTGCTGACTGAAGTCAGTGAAACGCTGACACCTATTTACCCCACAACCGAAGGGTTACGTCAGGCCACCTGGCGCAGCCTGACTGATGCCGCCTTACAGCATTTACTGCGCAGCCAGCCAGACGAGTATTTACCTGCTTCCCAGACGCAGCACAGCTGGTCACTGACAGAAGCCCTTACCTATATTCACCGCCCACCACCGGATGCCAGTCTGCAATTGCTGGAGCTCGGCAAGCACCCGGCACAGCAGCGGCTGATTATTGAAGAGCTGGTTGCCCAGCAACTCAGCATGCATAAACTACGCAGCCAGGGCCAACAGCAACAGGCCATAGCATTACAGATCGACCCAAGTCTGCAGCAGCGCTTTCTGTCGGCATTACCTTTTGCACCCACCGGCGCACAGCAAAGGGTCACTGAAGAAATACGCCATGACTTAGGTCAGACGCTGCCAATGCTACGTTTGGTGCAGGGAGATGTTGGTTCAGGTAAAACGCTGGTGGCCGCGCTGGCCGCGCTGACTGCTATCGGTAATGGCTATCAGGTGGCATTAATGGCGCCGACAGAGTTACTGGCCGAACAGCACGCGGCTAACTTTGCCCGCTGGTTTACGCCGCTTGATATCAGCGTGGCCTGGCTTGGCGGTAAAACTAAAGGTAAAGCCCGGCAAACCACGCTGGATGCCATAGCCGATGGCAGCGCACAAATGGTGGTCGGCACCCATGCGCTGTTTCAACAGCAAGTCAGCTTCCACCGGCTGGCATTGATTATTATTGATGAGCAGCACCGTTTCGGCGTGCATCAGCGCCTGGCGCTGCGCGAAAAAGGCGGTATGGCCGGTGTCTATCCGCACCAGCTGGTCATGACGGCAACCCCCATCCCACGCACGCTGGCCATGACAGCCTATGCCGACTTAGACACCTCGATTATTGATGAACTGCCGCCCGGGCGCACACCGGTGACGACCGTCGCTATACCCGACACCCGGCGCGACGATATTATTGAGCGGGTGCGCAGCGCCGTTAAAACGGAACAGCGTCAGGCGTACTGGGTATGCACGCTGATTGAGGAGTCAGAAACGCTGCAAAATCAGGCGGCTGAAGATACCTTAGTATTACTGCAGCAAGCCCTGCCGGACCTGCGCATAGGGCTGGTACACGGCAGGTTAAAAGCGGCTGAAAAACAGGCTGTGATGCAGCAGTTCAGTAGCGCTGAGCTGGATTTACTGGTGGCGACCACGGTGATTGAAGTCGGTGTAGATGTGCCCAACGCCAGCCTGATGATCATCGAAAACCCTGAGCGGCTTGGCCTGGCCCAGCTGCACCAGCTACGTGGCCGGGTGGGTCGTGGCAGCACCGCCTCGCATTGTGTG
>NZ_DATCSY010000351.1:0-5466 GCF_036568245.1 Rheinheimera sp.
GCGCTATGTCAGGCATCAGGATAAAGTGGGCAGAGAAGACGAGGAACGTCAATTAAGGCTGGATGTAGAAAATAATTAAGCCCCCTTATAGGGGGCCAACGCAAAGCCACCTCCTATGGAGGTGGATTTTTACTATCTGCAGGTGATGCTTAGTGCAGCACGCGTGCGCGCAGCGTACCTGGTATGGCTCTTAGCTCATTCAGTGCCTGTTCGACATCGTCAGAGTCGATATCAATGACCACATAGCCAATATCAGCATTGGTTTGCAGGTACTGACCGGCAATGTTGATGTTGTGCTTGGCAAATGCATCGTTAATTTTAGTCAGCACGCCAGGCTGGTTCTTGTGGATATGCAATAAACGTGAGCGGCCTTTATGCTCTGGCAGCGATACTTCCGGGAAATTAACCGCTGACAGCGTTGAACCGTTGTCGCTGTACTTCACCAGCTTGCCGGCTACTTCAAAGCCGATATTTTCCTGCGCTTCCTGAGTTGAACCGCCGATATGTGGTGTCAGGATCACGTTGTCAAAGGCACGCAGTGGTGAAATAAACTCTTCATCGTTGCCTTTAGGTTCTACCGGAAACACGTCAATAGCGGCGCCTGACAGTTTATTGCTTTGCAACGCACCGGTCAGGGCGTCAATATCCACTACAGTGCCACGTGAGGCGTTTATTAAAATGCTGCCTTGCTTCATCAGCGCCAGTTCGGCTTCGCCAATCATATTTTGTGTTTGTGCCGTCTCGGGCACATGCAGGCTGATAACATCAGAGGTTTTCAGCAGGGTACCGAAATCTACCTGGGTAGCGTTACCCAACACCAGTTTGTCTTCGATATCATAAAACTGTACCCGCATGCCGATGTTCTCGGCCATGATGCTAAGCTGAGTGCCGATATGGCCGTAACCGATAATACCCAGCGTTTTGCCGCGGGCTTCAAAAGAGTTATTAGCGGTTTTTTGCCACTCACCACGATGGGCAGCGGCGTTACGCTGCGGAATACCGCGTAACAGCATAATAATCTGGCCCAATACCAGCTCGGCTACAGAGCGGGTGTTCGAAAACGGTGCATTAAATACCGGAATAGCCCGCTTTAATGCTGCAGTTAAATCAACCTGATTAGTACCGATGCAAAAGCAGCCGATGGCCACCAGCTTACCTGCAGCATCCAGCACTTTGTCGGTTAACTGGGTGCGCGAGCGGATGCCGATAAAATGCGCATCTTTAATCCGCTCAATCAGCTCATCTTCCGGCAGGGATGTTTTTAGATACTCGATATTGCTGTAGCCCTGATTTTTAAAGGTTTGCACCGCGCTTTGATGTAAGCCTTCCAGCAACAGTATTTTTATTTTGTCTTTGGCCAGCGAAAATTTTTCCATGTCACTTCTCTTCAGTAAATTAAAAATAAAATCAGATTGTTATCGTTATTATTATTGTATTTTCGTGGGCCTCTTAACCCGCTGTTAGCGGATAACCTGGGTACCGCTGGCAGTACCAACCAGTACCATATCAGCGGCGCGGTGGGCAAAAATGCCGTTGCACACCACACCAACGATATTGTTTATTTGTTGCTCAAGCTGCAAAGGGTCGGTAATGGCAAGCTGATGGACATCTAAGATCACATTACCATTGTCGGTGGTCACGCCCTGACGTAATACCGGCCTACCGCCTAATTTACTCAGTTGCCTTGCCACATGGCTAGCCGCCATCGGGATAACTTCTACCGGTAGCGGAAATTTACCCAGTACCTCTACCTGCTTAGTGCTATCGACAATACAAATAAACTGCTCTGCTACTGCTGCAACAATTTTTTCGCGGGTAAGGGCAGCGCCACCGCCTTTAATCATGTGCTTTTGTGCGTTAATTTCGTCGGCACCATCAACATACACACTAAAGCTGTCGATGTCGTTAAGATCCAGCACCGCTATGCCAAGTGCTTTTAGCCTGGCAGTCGATTGCTCTGAGCTTGATACCGCGCCTTTTATTTCAGTTTTAATGCTGGCTAATGCGTCGATAAAATGATTCACCGTTGAGCCGGTGCCAACGCCAACGACAGTGTGGCGGGGGATATATTCCAGCGCTGCCCAGGCAGCATTTTTTTTCATTTCATCTTGGGTCATTACAGGTCCGTAATCATTTAGCCATACAGATGGATATTATATCGAAAGACCCTGCCGACAAAAGGGCAAAAGCGGAAAAAGGCGAAAACTGTTTGCTGGTTCAAATAAAGAGGCCAGAAACCCGATCTGGTCGTCACAGAGTGTCTGAGCCCTGCCGTAGGCAAGAGGGCGAGTTGCTGTGACGAGCCAGAGCGGGTATTGTTGCCGGATTTTTAATACCTCAGCACTGAGTTTCAGCTAAACACCCAATGTTTTGCTGGCGTAATAATCTGCTGTAGCGGCACATCCCAGCTATCGGTTGGCACTGCATCTACCTGCTGGCAGTTATGCGCCAGGCCGATAACCTGACTTCGGCTTTTTGCTGGTAGCTGCGACAAAGTGCGATCATAAAAGCCGCCGCCCATCCCCAAGCGGTTACCTTTTAGATCAAACGCCACTAAAGGCGTAAAAATGATATCCAGCTGGTCCACCGGCAGCAGCCGGTGGCATTCTGCTAACGGCTCGGGTATACCAAAGCGGTTAGGGTACAGCAGCGTGTCTTTGTCATAACGCACAAACAACAGGTAACCGCCGGCAAAAGGGTGCAGTACTGGCAGATACAGCTGTTTACCTTGTTGCCACAGTGTTTGTATTAATGGAAAAGTGTCCAGCTCGCTATCATTGGCCAGATACAAAGCAATGTGCTGGCTGTAGCTAAGCGCTGGTAAGGTTAAAGCCTGGCTGACTAAATCATTGGCCGCCTGTTGTTGCTGTTCAGGACTAAGCTGCTGGCGCCTTTGGCGGATAAGTTTACGTAATTGCTGGCGCTGACTTTGATTATCGTGCACGGCGGTCTAAAACACTAACAGGTAATTATTTTGCAGTATGCCTGAATGGCAACAGAATGAAAGGGGTTCTCCAGATTGCCGTGTCTGGTGTTAGCCCTTGAACCATAGGTTCAAGGCGGGAGTCAGATGACCACCTCAGGCTTCCCGGTACGGGCCGGGCTTGCACACTGGTAGTGCAGAAGAATCCCTTGGTAAAAACAATTATCGGCTCAGGGACATCCACCTGATCACCAACAACCCAGAGAACTGAACAGAGTATAACACTGCAATTATCAGCTTATAAGGCGATTCATCGCAGTTTTGCCCGTTTTGGTGCTAGTTGCATGGTTTTGCAGCAACTTTTGTTTACGCTTTATGCCATCAGCAAAACTGCTACAGGAAAGTTGGCGCTTTTAAGCTGGGGTGGTAGCATAAAGGCAGTTAATGACAGCACGAATAGTTATATGAGCAGCCCATTTTTACTGACATACGATGAGTGGATGTACAAGCTGGATCAGGCCTATGTGATGGCGTCTGCTGCTGAGGTGCATGGTTTGGTTGCCGGCTTACTGAGCGCAGGTGTTGAGCCTGAACCCAAGCTGTTGCTGCCGGTGTTGCAGGATTTTCTGAACGATGGCCAGGCACTTAACCAGGAGGTTAAGCAGTATGTCGTCAGCCTGATTGAAGTGACAGCGAAAGAACTGGCAAAAAATGATTTTAGTTTCAGTATGCTGTTACCAAGCGATGACGACAGCCTGCCGGAGCGGTTGGATGCCATGGTGGAGTGGACTCAGGCTTTCCTGGTCGGTTTTGCTGTGCAGCAAACCGATTTATCGCTGGTATCTGATGATGTACGCGAAGCACTGGACCAGCTGACCGAAGTGACCCGGATAGATATTCACACCACTGACGATGGTAGTGCTGAAGAAAACGATGAAGCCTACTTTCTGGTGCTGGAACATATCCGCATTATGGTGCTGGCCTGTTACACCGAAGTCGGGCAAAAATTCAGTGCCAAAACGGTCAGCAATAAGACCTTACATTAATGAAAGACACGGCCCCCGAATTATTTGACCTGGTTATCGCCGGTGGCGGTATGGCTGGTAGCACGTTAGCCTGGGCACTGTTACAGGCGCAGCCACAGCTTAAAGTTGCCATAGTTGAACAACAACCCGAGCAAGTAAGCAGTGTAAGTTTTGACAGCCGCAGCATTGCACTCGCTGCCGCTAGTGTCGATTTACTGCGTCAGTGGGGGCTATGGCAGGGGCTGGAGAAAAACGCCTGCGCTATAAACACCATTAATGTGTCCGATCGCGGCCACTTTGGTAAGGCCCGGCTTAGCGCTGAAGAATACCAGCAACCCGCACTGGGTTATGTGCTGGAAGTTGAACACATGGGTGCCTTGTTAACAGACAAGCTTGCCACTAAAACCGGTATGACCCGTTACGCGCCCGCCACGATAAGTGATATTTCGCCGCAACAACAGCTGCAACATCTTACGCTGGCTGATGGTCGTGAACTTAGCTGTAAGCTGTTGGTCATTGCCGAAGGCGGTTTATCAGCCAGCAGGGCGCTGGCGGGTTTTAGTACAGCAGAAAAACCCTATCAGCAGCATGCCATTATCGCCAACCTGGCATTACCACAAAACCATCAGCATACCGCCTGGGAGCGCTTTACCGAACACGGCCCGATTGCATTGCTGCCGTTGCCGGATAAACGTTATTCGCTGGTGTATACCGTTGCTGATGACGCAGTGCAGCAAGTGATGCAGTTAGACGATGCAGCCTTTACCGCCCATATTCAGCAAGCTTTTGGTTATCGTGCCGGTGTATTTAATGCCACCGGCAAGCGTGCTTGCTACCCGCTGAGTTTACGCTTAAGTACGGATGTTGTGCGCCACCGCGTAGCGCTATTGGGCAACAGTTTACATAGCGTACACCCGATTGCCGGTCAGGGTTTTAACCTGGCTATGCGCGATATTGCTGAGCTGGTTGCTCAAGTAACCGCCGCCACGGATGATATTGGCGGTTATGCTATGTTAAGGCGTTATCAGCAGGCAAGGCTGCATGACATCGGGATCGTAAGTAACGCTACTGATGCGCTGGTGCGGCTGTTTTCTAACAAGTCGCGAACCTTTGCGCTGGCTCGTAACATGGGCTTACTGGCCATGACATTATGTGATGAATTAAAGCGGCCTTTGGCCGAGCAGGCTATGGGGTATCGCAGTTAAATGCACAATAACGACATTACGATTGTTGGCGCAGGTAGCGCCGGGTTAACACTGGCGTTGTTACTGGCAGCAACGGGCCTGAAAATTACTGTGCTGGAGCAGGGTAATGCGCCAAGCCAGCAGTTGGTGCAACACCAAAGAGTCAGTGCGCTCAATCTGGCATCAATGCGGCTACTGGATCATATTGGCGCCTGGCCGGCTATCGCCGCAACCGCTGCTGCTTATCACCAGATGCAAGTGTGGGACGCTGACAGCTTTGGCCGCATCGAATTTAGTGCCGGGCAAGAGCGTTTAAGCCAGCTGGGCTGGATTT
>NZ_DATCSY010000352.1:0-3712 GCF_036568245.1 Rheinheimera sp.
CGTTTAACATTGGTCAGTTTTTGGCAAAAGACAAAGGGGTAAATGTAGATTTTGCCAAGCGCTTTGACAGTGGCATTGTTGTCGGTGCTTATGCCGCTTTTACCAATGTATCGTCAGAAGAATACGGTGAAGGAAGCTTTACTAAAGGTTTCTATCTGTCTATCCCGTTTGATTTGTTCTCGCTTCGGCCATCAAAAGGCAGAGGGCGTTTACCGTGGATCCCGATTGCCCGTGACGGTGGTCAGCCGCTGAACCGGCCATCGACGTTAATCAATGCGACTGAACAGCGCTCACCGTTTTATGACTAACGATTAAAAAAGGCGCTTAACGCGCCTTTTTTATTGCCACAACTGCTTGCTTAACGTGGCGACATCCGTCGGCGTGTCTGCCAGCAGCCAGTCACAGATGGCTTTGGCCACGTTAGGGTAGTGCACAAATTGCTGGCTGCTTTGGCTGCCAAGCCAGTTAGCAACGATATTGCTGTTGAGTGTGTCAGAGCGCATGGCCAGTCGCAGTTGCTGCAATGCCAGCGCGTTCGACTGCTGCTCCATCTGCCCCTGCAGCGGTTTTACCATAATACGTTTTTTCAATTGCAGCGCTTCGCTTATCAGCTCAAAACCGGCATTGCTAAGCACATAGCTGCAGCTGGCTAAATCGGCTTTAAACGGCTTAAGTGCGAGCGGGTGAGTATGGATATGCCCCAGCGTCGCTTTGCTAAGGCCGGGGCCGTATACGCAGAACTGATAGTCAGTAAGAGGTTTTAACATGCTGACGACCTGGTTTTGATCTTCAAATGGCAGATACACTAGGACCTGCTGCTCATTCTGCGCAACATCGTGTGGCTCTTCATCAATAATCGGCGGTAGTATCGGCTGATTAAAATGATGCCAGTGCAGGCCAAGTTGATACTGGGCCGGAGCGAAGTGTTTAAACACCAGCCGGGTCATCGGGGTGGCGTGCTCCATTGGGATATTGTGCAAAAAGGCATACTGATGACCAAAGGCTATGCTGCGTTTGTGCTGCAACCTGGCGGCATGCGCGGTAATGGGCTCAAAATCGGTTAGTACCAGATCGTAACTGCTTAAATCCAGTGCTTTGATGTCCTGCTGTAGCGTTCTGACGGAAGCCTGCCAGAAAGTTTGCCAGTAGTTTACCTTTCCGGCCTGGGTGACAAAGGTTAACCCCCGTTTTACCTGATACTGGCCAAACTGCTGCATGTCAAACAGCTGATCCGCCGGCCGGCCGGAAAACAGATAATCTGTCTGCACACCAGCGGCCGCCAGATACTTCCCCATAGCACGCGCTCTGCTGATATGTCCATTACCGGTTGCCTGCACGCCATAGAGAATTTTCATAAGCTATTCCGTTTGTTTATCCTGCCATACCAGCGCTTTAAAATGCGCACGGCACATTGATACATAACTTTCGTTGCCACCAATCTGCACTTGCGAGCCTGCCGTAGCCGCCTGGCCATTTTCGTCCAACCGCACGACAAAATTCGCTTTACGGCCGCAGTGGCATATTGTTTTCAGCTCTATCAGTTTATCGGCCCAGGCCAACAGCGCTTCGCTGCCGGCAAAGGTTTCACCAAGAAAATCTGTGCGCAGGCCAAATGCCAGTACCGGCACCCTTAATTCATCTACCACATCAGTCAGCTGGCGTACCTGCGCTTTGGATAAAAACTGCGCTTCATCAATCAGCACACAATCGAGCCGGCCTTGTGCTTTTAACTGTGTAATATGGGCAACAAAATCAAAGTCAGGGTCAAAAATATGCGCATCCATCGCCAGACCAATGCGCGAGCTGACTTTGCCTATACCGAAGCGGTTATCCAGCGCTGCAGTATAAATAGCCACTGTCATACCTCTTTCCTGATAGTTATAAGCACTTTGCAGTAACGAGGTCGATTTACCGGCATTCATTGCCGAATAATAAAAATATAATTGCGCCATGGCGTCACCTGATAATAAAGACGACGCAGTATAACAACATCACAAGGCAAAATATAAAGGCCGGATATGACAAAATTAAGACGCTGGCATCTTTTGCTGCACTGCTTTAAGCTTCGCCGGGTTAAATAAGGAGCTGACAATGGAAAAATTTATACTGATACCGGTCTTTGTACAGGTATTGCTGACCAGTGCTGTGATGATTTTGATGGGGCGGCGCCGGATCCGCTCGGCCAAAAATAAAGAAATCAGTATTTCCGCGTTTAAAACCATGAACCTGACCGGTGCGAATGAGCAGGTTATTGCCACCAGCCGCAACTTTGACAATCAATTCCAAATGCCAATGCTGTATATGTTCAGCGTGCTGTTTACGCTGCAGCTGGGGCTGGCTGACATTGCTTACGTGGTTTTAGGTGGGCTTTATGTCGCGCTGCGTATTGCCCATGCCTTTATTCATACCGGCAGTAATAAAGTGCGGCTGCGCTTTAATGTATTTTTAATCAGCTGTGCTGTGCTGTGGGCAATCTGGATCCGGCTGATAATACAGGCGCTGCTGGCGTAAGCGGTGTCGGCTTATTTTTTACTCTTTGCCAGCGGTTTTATTGCCGCTACGTTATTTCCGGCCTCCAGTGAAGCCTTAATACTTACGCTACAGGCAAAAGGCTACGCCCCCTGGGGCTTGTTTATTGCCGCTACCGGCGGCAATACTTTAGGCGCTTGTGTTAACTGGTATCTGGGAACACGTGTAGCACAGTTGCAGCATAAACGCTGGTTTCCGGTGTCGCCTGGCGCGCTTGAAAAAGCCCGGCTGCAGTTTCAGCGGTTTGGTAGTTGGAGCCTGCTGTTTTCATGGCTGCCAGTGCTTGGTGATCCGCTGACACTGGTGGCTGGTGTGCTGAAAGTACGCTTTGGTCTGTTTTTATTGTTAGTGGCAAGCGGAAAAGCATTACGTTATGCGCTACTACTGTGGTTCGGTATGGCGGTGCTTGCCGAATAATTATTGGTAAAAATGCTGTGGATCCGTCATCATTAGCGCAATTAAGACTGAATAACAGGAACATATCATGGAATATCAACTCACCGCTGAAGAATTAAACCGTATCACCGCTTTAGATGCTGAGCAGCGTTACGCTTACTTTATTCAGGCTGTGGCCGATCTGGAAAAAATCTGGATCCTGACAGATGACGAAGGCTTTGTACTGGTAAGTGCTGAAGATGAGCGTTGCATCCCGGTTTGGCCACATGCAGAACTGGCAGAGCAGTGGATCGAGGGCGAGTGGTCACACTGCGCCGCGCAGGCGGTTGACGTAGACACCTGGCTGGACAAGTGGACATCAGGCTTAAATGGCGACGAGCTGGCAATTGCAGTGCTGCCGGATACCGATGGCCCGGGCGTGGTGGTACTGCCGGATGAGCTGGCAGAAACGCTGATTAACGAAATGCAGGAAGATTAGTACACGACACCGGTAGCTTATAATCGATTAACCCACGCCAACACGCCGTAAACCCTTCCCTGGGGGCTCCTCTCAGCCCATCCAGGGCTGAGACGGTTGGCTTAGGGTAAACCGATTCGCTACATCTTTAGCTGTATACTCACACAATAAAAAAGCCCGCAACGCGGGCTTTTTTATTGTCAGCCTTAAACCACCTCCTATGGAGGTGGTGATCGTTTAGTCGGGGCTATGCCCGTAGAGTACCCATGTTAGATACTTCGCTCGTTTGTAACCAGCAAATGAGGAAGTAAATAACATGAGTAGATATAA
>NZ_DATCSY010000353.1:0-11074 GCF_036568245.1 Rheinheimera sp.
TAACTGGTTGCGTGAACGTATCGAGCAGCGGTTTGGCATTACATTATCCCCCACGCTGGTGCGGTTTGTGCTGCAAATGGTGCATCAGGAAAGTCTGTTTTTCGCCTTACCGTTTTTTCTTGCCGTCACTAGCTGGAACCACGGCCAGGCTGTTTTCACTGCACTGATTATGCTGTGTGCATTAATCTCGCTGATTGATCCGCTGTACTACAAAAAGCTGGCACCACGGCGTACCTTATTTGTGGTATTTCATGCCTTTTCACTGTTCGTTGTGCTACTGGTAATTTTGCCGATACTGTTGCAACTGACCACCAGTGAAAGTTTAGCCACTGCCATGGCAATCGCCGTGGTACTGAGCTTCCCAAGCCTGGGCAGCTTGCTGCCAAACGGTTATTGGTGGCGTATGCCGGTAACAATGCTATTACTGGCCGCATTGTGCGCTGGTCTATGGCAGTTGCGTAGCTATGTGCCGCCAGCGGCACTACGTTTAACCACTGTCGCCTTGTCACACGAAGTGGATTACCAGCAACGCAAACCCGGCCCCGGTATAAAACAGCTGGATGCCGCCACGCTGCACCGCCAGGGGCTGTTTAGTTTTACCGCTGTCAAAGCACCGCGCGGGCTAAACGAAAAGATTTACCATGTCTGGCTGCAAAACGGCAAAGTGGTTGATCGTATCTTGCTCGACATTAGTGGCGGGCGGGAACAAGGCTACCGCGCCTGGACCCATAAACAGAATTTCCCGGCTAATGCCGAAGGCCACTGGCAGGTTAAAGTGGTGACAGAGTCCGAACAACTGATTGGCCTGACCCGTTTTACTGTCACGCCGCCGTTGGCTCAATAGCCGGCGGCACTTTCACCGGTTGACGGCAATGGGCTTTTAACAGCCGCAGCAGCTCCTGTTCACGCGCCTGCAACTGCTTACCTTGCTCCTGCGTGTAAGGCTGGCGTAATTGCCGGCGGATCTCCCGTCGCTCTGCATTTAGTTTTTGGCATTCTTGCTGACTAAACTGCGGTAGCGCCAATATGTCAGCACTGGTTATCAGCAACCAAACTGTTGCTATTATCCACTTGCTACAACTTTGCATAAGTTAAGGCCGCCCTCCGACAAACTTTTACTTTATTAGCTAAGCATAATAATGCTGCCGTGAACAAACGCTGGCGATTATATTTGAACAAACCATCCGCAACATTATTGACTGCAATACTGCAGCTACAGTAACGTAGCGCAGTAACTGATGCGGGCGTCGTATAATGGTAATACCCTAGCTTCCCAAGCTAGAGCCGTGGGTTCGATTCCCATCGCCCGCTCCAGAATCACCACACTAAAATATTTTTCTGTCTTTTTGTCACACTGATTCATGCTGCCGGTACTTAGTAATGTTACCCAACATTATCTGAGGAATTAACATGAGCAACAGCAATAACAACCGCAAAAAACAACCCGGCTTCTGGACATATTTCGCTATCAGCATGTCGATCGTTATTGCCGTGATGGCGGCAAATTTCAGCGCAAAAGCGCAAACACCACACGACAGCTTTACCGTGGAAGTAATAGGCAGTGGCAAGCCAGTACTGATGATCCCGGGGCTAATGTCTGATGCCAGGGTCTGGCGCCCAACGGCCGCAACGCTGGCAGATAACTACCAGCTACACCTGATCAGCCTTGCCGGCTTCGCTGGTACGCCCGCTGTCGATGGCGAACATTTACCCAAGGTAAAACAACAACTGCTGCAATATATTGACCAGCAGCAGTTACAACGCCCGGCGGTTGTGGGGCACAGCCTGGGCGCATTTATGGCATTTTATCTGGCCAGCAGTAATCCGGAGAAAATAGGCACAGTTGTCGCAGTGGACGGCTTGCCTTATCTGGCCCCGGTATTCAGCGGCAATAATAATGTTACTGTAGACCAGGTTAAACCACAGGCTGACGATTTCAGGCAGCAATACCGCAATATGACTGCCGAACAACTGGCAGCGATAACAGCGCAAGGTATCGGGCGTCAGGCCATATCAGCACAGCACCAGCAGCAAGTTATTGCTATGGCAAAAGCATCTGACGCTAGTGTTGTCGGCCAGGCTTTGTATGAGCTACTTACTACAGACTTGCGTCAGGATGTTGGCAAAATAACCAGTAAAGTCGTACTGTTAGGTGCAAGCGGTGCCTTAGCAGATGACACCGCACGTGATAATGCCAGGCAGCTATACCAACAGCAAGTGGCGAACATAGCCAAAGCGACCGTTAACTTTAACCCGGCAGCGCGGCATTTTATTATGCTGGACGACCCCAAGTGGTTAACCGCACAGATACTCAGCGCTTTACAGGAGTAAAGGCAGATGAGCATAACAATAACAGAACAATTGCTGATGCCTGATGTGGCTGCGGCACAAAATGGCGATATTCATGCTTTTGAACGCTTGGTTTCATGCTGTCAGCGCAGTGTAAGTAGTATCGCTTTGGCCATAGTGAAAGATCTGGATGCCAGCGAAGATATTACTCAACAAGTGTTTATTCATATCTGGCAGCAGCTGAATACGCTACAAAACCCGGCCAGCTTTTTACCCTGGGTACGGCAGATCACACGCTACCGGGCATTTAACTATCTGCGTGATAACAAAGTAGCTTTGCGTACAGAGGGAGATGACACAGATACCCTGCTCGACACATTCAGCACCAGCACTGAGCTGTCTGACGACCTGGCCCGTGCACAACAAAATCAGATTATGGCTGAGTTCATCAGCCAGTTACCTGAAGATAGCCGCGAAATTGTGCTGCTGTTTTACCGGGAAGAACAAAACAGCCAGCAAGTTGCCGCTTTACTTGGGCTAAGCGAAGCCAATGTTCGCAAAAAACTGCAACGGGTACGCACACTGTTAAAAGAGCAGTTGCTGGCTAAATATGGCAAGTTAATTCTGACCACGGCACCTGGTCTGGGGTTAACAACAGCTATCTGCACTGCGCTCAGTGCAATAAGCCCACCGGTTGCCGCTGCGACAGCGGCTAGCGCTGCCAGCACAAGCAGTGGCTTGAGCAAGTTTGCGGCTTTATTGGGCGGCGCTATGCTGGGCGCCGTTGTGGCGGTGGTTGCAGTGATAGGAGGTATGCACCAGCCAATAAAACGAGCTACAGATCAAAAAGTAAAACAGCGCCTGATAACGCTACGTAACAAAGCAGTGATCTGGGTAGTAAGCTGTGGTCTATTGCTAACTGCAAGTTACGAGCTGACAAGCGGTGCGTTGGCACCTGTTTTAGCTTTTGCCGTATTTATCAGCGGCCTGGCCATACTCAACATCAGCGTGTGGCAACTGCTAAGCCCGCAATTTAAACAGCAAGGGCAGCGGGTTTATTACACCAATTTATTCTGGTGTATTTTTGGTACTGTGGCAGGTTATGGTGGCGGTTTTGCTGGCGTTATTATTGGCCTAATTAACAGCGGCCGCCTGTAAAAGCAGGCAGCCGCCAGGCGTGTTAACCCCGGATTGACCATAAACGTCGGAGATCGCGCAGCACTTCCCACAGCGGAAACATGGCTGTAATCACTAAGCCGGTTACTGCTGCCCGTTCCAAATGCTGCAATTCAAACACTTTCTGCCAGGCTCCCGGGTCAAGATTTAACAAAGGGTCCACCGTTGCCAGCAGCAGTATGGCGATGCCAAAAGCAGCATTCAGCAACACATTGGCAATCAACATTTGCTTATTCCACAGCCGCTGCCGAAGCTGCCAAAGGCTGTTAGCAATGCCCATAAGTGGCAATGGGCTGGCCCATTTCAACAATTGATGCGCACTGTCGGTCAGCAGAAACCGGCTCACTTCCAGTTGCTCGGCCGACAGCCATAACGGGTGCCAAATCACTATTAGCAAAAACAGGTACGTTGCCAAATCAGTAAAAATATCCTGCAACGGTATATGCTGCCATCCCGGGCCGGCTTCGGGTAATAGCTCCGGCTGCCAGTTTTGCTGGCACTGGCGTTCCTGAGCCGGGCTGTAGCGCGACATCAGCCAGAATGCGACCGTGATACTGGTAAAACCCAGCACCACATCCTCGATAAAACCACTGGCCAGGCTGTGTAAATAGCCAATCAGCCCCATCTGGCTGCTAAGCCAGGCCGATGTACTGTCCACAACCTGCAGTAAAAACAGTATGCCCAGCACCATAAATAAGGTGTGTTTGTATAACCGCAAATAACTTTGGCTGATAAGCGGCTGGGGTGGCACAAACTGTTCGGCAACGGCGCGGGGGTGGCCCATTTGTTTTAACACCGCAGCGATATCAAACTCCGTCAGCTGGCCTTTTTGTTCTTGCAGTGCGTCCAGCTGATCCATGATATTGGCATGTAACTCACGGCCTATTTCGTCACGTTTAGTGTCGGGTAACTCACGCTGCACTGCAGCAATATAACGTTTAACCAATTCCATTATTGTTGCTCCTCAGTTGTACCACCCAGCAGCATTGCCAGTGCTGAGTTAAGGTGTTGCCACTCATCTGTCAGCTGTGCCAGCAATGTGCTGCCCAGCTCTGATAACTGGTAATAACGCCGCTCACGCCCTTCGCCCTGTTGCCATTCACTGTCCAGTAAGCCTTGATCAGCCAGGCGGCGGATCAACGGGTACAGCGTGCCTTCGTCAATGTCGATGCCGCCATCCTGCAACTGCTTGCGCAATGAATAGCCATAGTGCGGCTGCTTAAGCGAGCCCAGCACGGCAAGCACCAGCACGCCCCGGCGCAGCTCAAGCCGCATTTTGTCTAGTTGTGCAGTGGTCATATGTTCTCCTTTATACTGTGCATCGCATACTGTGCGGCACACACCATGCAGCACATACTATGCGCCATACAGTAAATTGGCAAGTGCCATGTTCAGAAAACAACCAAAAAATTATCTAAATATCTGAAAAGTCTAAAATTAAAAATTTCATGAGGAGTATTAAGTTGGATGAAAAGCAGGCTTTTCTAAAACGTAGAGTGTTACAGCTTTAGGTTAACAAGATATGCGGAGATACAACTTGCTTACTGAGCATGGGTAACTCAGAGTCCTAACGCCCGGAAAAACTGTCAGCTTGAGCCGTTTGTTATGAGTTTTGGTTAAGCTCAATACGCGCTTCCTGCCATTGCTCCCATACGTACTCTGGATTTAGGTATGGATACCCGCGTGATTCTTCCATCTTTTCCCTTGCCGAGATTGGAAGCATCGTACATACAGCATTATCACGAATTTCAAAAACTTCATTTTCGGTTAACGGAGAACCTTTTTCTCTTTCTTTGTTTAAGAGAATCGCTACCAATGCCGGAATAGGTGTTGGCACCAGCTGCTCTTCCGGTTCTTCCGGCTTCTTTTTCTTGAAGGTGAAGGGATTATTAAACATCTGATGTTCCTACTGACTCATAACGCCCGCATTTGCGGCAAATTGGAGCGCAGCGGAAATTTGTCCGAAACATGCGCTTGTTAAGTTGCGACTATTCTAAATTAACAACATAGTTAGTTGGATGAAAAAGGCTCTGGTAATCTGGTTTCATTGCAACGGATTTTTGAAAAGCGTTTAACGCCTTTTTATGATATCCCGAACTAAAATAGCCTAGCGCAAGGCCATCATAAACCTCTGGCACTTCGGGAAAGTTTTCAGTTAAATACTTGAAGAAGAAGATTGATTCTTCAGGTTTTCCAGCACTAATTAAATTTCTACCCAAATCCGTCAACACTCGACCAATAAAAGTGTCGTATCCTTCAGCTTTATATCTAGGCTTAAACTCTTCATTAAACCTTTTCTTGCCAATTTGCTTGTACAATTTATAGGCGAAAGTCGTAGGGGGAACACGAGGTACTTCAATTTCACTCTCATGCATTAACGCCATGATTCGAGCAGAGATCTCTTCCGCTACTAAACCGTCAGTGTTAGCAAGTACGCAAACCCATATTCCACTTACGAAATTTATTTCTACTGCGGTGCTTACACCTTTACCCCCACCAAACGCAACCCATTGTGAATTATCTTTTTGTAAGTTTTTAAAAAAAGCCAATGAAGATTTGGATAAAAGTTTCCCATTGAAAAGTTTTTGATAGAACAACATTAAGTCTGTAGCAGAATAAAAACCTCCTCCGGCTGGACCTTTATGCTCTCTTTGATCCTCATCGACTAGAACTTGCTGACCGTCATAATTGAAATGATAAAGTTCAGCCATAACCTTTGGCTTTACTCCAGTTTCAAGAGATGTGGCACGCACTTTTGACATAATCATTGTTTCAACAAGCGCCCAATAATCTTTGTTGTAGGCTTTCTCTAGAATTGCGCCAAGAAGAACATAGCCCATATTTGAATACCGCCGATCACTGCCTGGTTCAAACAATAGTTTTGCATCATTCACCAACGTAATTGTCTTAGCAATAGTGTCATAAAAGCGAAAGTTTGTACGATATTCAGCATTAAAAACATCAGGTATTCCTGATGTATGTCGTAATAAATGGACAACTTTAACCTTGTTTGAAATATCACTTGGAAGACCTGAAACGTATTTGGCTAATGGTTCATCGAGCCCGATTAAACCGTCATCAACTGCTTGCAACACTAAAACAGCGGTTAAATTTTTTTGAATTGAACCTATGTCAAATAAAGTATCTGCTTGATGTTTTATACGTTCATCTAAGTTAGCGTAACCTACGGATGATTCGAAAATCTTGTCTTTATGTTCAAATACAAGCACATTCCCTGAAAACCAGCCAAGCTCTTCATATTGTTTAACTAAATTTTGAATATTACTAGCCTGACTTGCATGGCTATAGGCTGAGAATATAAACAAGAAAATGGTAAATAAAACTATCCTTAACACAAGAACTCCTTACTGAGACTTATATAGCAACTTAACGCTTATTCGGCGGAAAAATCCGTATTTAAACACGGACTTTTCCGCCTTTGTAAATTTAATGTACAGAACACTACATCGCTTCCTCAAAACTTACAATAACTTATAGGTACAACTGATATTTGCGTTTACTACAAATACGGATGAATCCGTCTAAAAGCGTTGGCGATGCCCAGATGCAGACAGGATATTTTTACAGCACCTAAACGACTATATCTGGCACTTAGCCGCCTGGGAGCAACGAATAGGAAACAGACATTAGCCGGATTAAGCCTTGAAACGGTGTCGACTTGAATGAAGTGTTAGGCTTCGTTTACGCGCGGTGGTCGTAAAGTGAAGCGCCCCACCAGTGCATATAGTCCAAAAAGGTAGGCGCCATACGCCGGTGCGGCGACTGTGAGAATGAAGTTCAATGTGAAGTAGTCGTATCCCGCCGCAAGGGCTAGTAGCTTCTGCGCAACAGCCCAAATACCAAGAGCTGCAATAAGGCCGCTGATTGGCCGGGTCCAAATTGGAGTCCTGTTAATTAGCACAGTTCTAAACATTCCTTGTTATGAGAGTTAATGCTTGTTCGGCAGGTTGCTCCGCATTTAAACACAGACTAACTTGTTTTTGTAAATTTAATGTACACTACTGAACTTGTTTAAAACTTACAGTAACCTCTTCACCAGGAAAGACGGGCTATTACACGTTTTTCATCTGCGCGCAACGAAAACGACCAGCCATTACGTTCACACAGCCGCTCTACTATGCCAAGCCCCAAACCATAGCCGTGAGGTGAGGCTTCAGTTGGTGAGTACTGTGCATCGAAGCCACTACTTAGTTGATTAGTCACTAACAGCTCGCGCTCATCAATACGGATGGTGACCGGCCCCTGGCCGGTAAGCGTGTGCTCGAATGCATTGCGCACCAGATTATTGACTGCGATAGCAAAAGCCTGCGGATGACCGTTGACGCCGGGGTTAGCGAGATAGTCGATTTCCACTTCAACCAACTTACGGCTTAGCAGGTGGCGCTGCAGCTCTACCGCGTTAGTCACCAGCGGCGTGACGAGAAACTGCTCGTGATACAAGCCGTCGTCGGTTTCACGGGCCAGGCACAAGAACATTTCAATAGTGGTCTTCATATCAAGCGTGGCACGGCGCACCCGATCCAGGGCTTTCTTATCGCTCTGTGACAGCTCGCTTTGCTCCAGCAGCTCGAGTGCGCCGGTAATAACCGTGATGGGCGTGCGCAGCTCATGACTGGCTGAACCGGTAAAGTAGCGCTCTCTGGCGACAAAGGCGCTGATACGCTCAAGCGTCTTTTCAATCGTTGCCGCAAGAACACCTACTTCATCATCGCCAAAGCGGCTGGATGCGATGCGTTTATAATCTTCAGTCGACAGATGCTCTACATCGATATCGGCAACCGCTTTGGCCAGCTGCGCCACCGGGGCGACAGCCTGGCGCATCACCAATACGCCAAGACCAAAACCCAGCACACCAAGTGTGCCGACAACACCAGTGATCACCAGCAGCAACCACCAGTCTTCTGACGATGCAGCTTCAATTCCGCTGACATCAAACACGACAAAAGCACGTTGCTGCGCATCGCCTCGCTCTATGACCGCGACATGCAGCTCTTCGGCTTCAAATTCGTACACGCCTACGGCAGGGTTGCTCTGCGCCCAGGCCCGCAGTGATGCCGGCAAGCTACCTGCGGTTTCGTAGCCGCGCATATTAGCCGGCATAACAGGGTAATTTGCTGCGGCAAGCTGCAGCTGTTGTGTCAGTACACGGTCTTCGCTTAGCCTGATGGCAGCAAAGAAAGCAAAACCCCAGACGATGCTGAGAACTGCCACGCAGATTGCAAAAGCAATGGCGACACGTTTGCGCAAACTGTGCCGGTACATTAACAACTATCCTCTGCAATCCGGTAACCGATGCGATGCACGGTATGCAGCAGCGCTCTGTCAAACGGCCGGTCAATCGCCTGGCGCAGCTTGTACATATGCGAGCGCAGCGCATCGCCATCGGGCCGCTCGTCGGCCCACAACAAGGTTTCAAGCTCATCGCGTGCCACCACCGACGGTGCCTGCTCCATAAGGCGTTGCAGTAGTTTCAGGCACGCCGGGTTAAGTTCAAGCCGCCTTCCCGCGCGATGCACCTGCAGCGTGGAGCGGTTCAGGGTCAAATCTGCCACCGTTAACAGGTTGTCGGTTTTACCGTGGCTACGTTTGTACAATGCCTGCAGCCGGGCATGCAGCTCCTGCAACGCGAATGGCTTAACCAGATAGTCATCCGCGCCGGCGGCAAAGCCTTTTAGTTTATCGTCCAGTGTATCCCGTGCGGTCAGCATCAGCACCGGCGTTTCGACTTTGGCATCCGTGCGCAGCTTGTGGCAGAAACTCAGGCCATCCATCCCCGGCAGCATCAAATCCAGCACGATAACGTCGAACGGCTGGGTTACCGCCAGGTACATCGCGCTGATACCGTCATAGGCAAAATCCAGCACAGAGCTATGCTTTTCAAGATAGGCCGCAATGTTCTCGCAGATGTCGCGGTTGTCTTCGACAATCAGCAGCCTTACCGCTGCTGCACCAAGCGCGTGTACCATAGTTGTTACCCCTTACCAGGCCCGTTACCAGCCTTTTTACCAGGCGTAGTCCAGTCGCAGGCCAATCAATGGCTCGGCTTCGCTATCGTCTTGTACCAGTACACCGCGACGGTAGTCAAACTCGGTATCGTCGCTGGACGATGCAGCCGTGACGTTAATAACATCGAGAAAAGCGGTGACATCTATCGGGCCAAAGGCGCGCCGGTAGTCAACACGCATGTTTAATATAGCGGAACTGTCTTTACGGCCGACATTCCGCTCAGTGATTTCTTTTGAGTAGCGCAGCGGCTCACCCGGCCCGAGTACATCGGCGTGGATCACAAAGTTATCATCCGGCCGGCCGGATAGGTATTTATAGCGCGCAGCCACCTTCCAGCGATCGCTGATTTCCCAGGTCAGGCCCAGCGTTGCAACATGCTTGCGGTTAAATTCCGCCGCGACATCGCCGCGCCCGTCTTTGCGATCGACAACGGCATCGTTGTAAGAATAAGTGGCACTGGCGTAAAGGCCTTCAAAGATAGTGCCGTTCACGACAATATCAACGCCGTAAGAGCTGCCATCACCTATATTGGCAAAGGTGCCGCTTGCCCGGTCCAGATCGACCACCAGATCATCCAGGCTTTGATAGTAAGCCTCAGTTAACACCGACCAATTGCTGCCCGGGAAATATTTAAACCCAATGCTGGTATGGCTGATTTTTTCCATCTTAAGCTTGTTAGACTGATTGGCGGCAAGCTCTAAATACCGGGGTGACTGATGATAAAGCCCGGCGCTGGCAAAGTATCTGACTTTTTTACCCGGCTGCCAATTGACGCTGAACCTGGGCGCAGCGACACTTTCGTCAGCAAAACCGTCCCGCTCCAACCGTAAGCCGGCACCGAAATCCCATGCACCGAATTGAAACACCTGATCGACGTAGCCGGCGTAACTGGTTTCTTTCTGCTTTATCGCCGAGTTTAAGCTGTCGGGTGTCAGCACGATGTAACGCTGCTGTGGGTCGGCTCTGAAATCATCGTCGTCATAAACAAAGCGGATCCAATCACCATCCAGCACCGTGCTGTAGTCCAGTTCAATTTGCGTTAGCCGCACACCGGCGCTGAACAGCCCCCATTTATTCACGGTCTCATAATCGCTGCGCCAGCCGATCTCCGTTTCATCTTCAGCGATGGTGATAATGTCCTCCCGCAGCGGAAAACTGGATGCCGGCGAGCCTTCGGGCACCAGATCAGGGAAGGCTTCGCCCTCTGAGCTCAACTTGTCGCTTTTACGGTAGTAAAGCTTATTGGTTAGCACCGCCTTGTCGCCGATTAATGAGCGCAAAGTCATGCCATACAAATCACTGTCTTGTTTAAAATCCAGTAGCGCCGCATCCTCAAAATTGGGCGAGGCAAACACGTGTGTGACATCGCGGATATAATCTTCCTGCGTATCGACCAGCAGAATTTCCACAGTGTGGTGCTGGTTTACCGGTATTACTGACTTGACGATGATATCTCTTAACACCGGATCGCCAATGTCCAGCTCGTCAATGGTTTCAAACAAGGAACCGAAGTCCAGCCGGCGGGCCGATACCAGCATAGTGGCATCATCTGTGATACCGGCAGGGCCGTCGTAACCGACTT